>NZ_JBHXLO010000006.1:0-327677 GCF_042721395.1 Lentzea sp. NPDC058450 | reverse complement strand
TCTCGGGGCGGGGGCGCCGGGGTCTTCGCCGGCGGGGGGGCCTCCGTCGTCCGACGCGCCCGGGGGGGCCGAGCCCGGGGGGCGCGCTTCTCTCCCCTCTTACTGGCCGGCGCGACTTCCGTCGGCCTTGGTAGCCCACCACTTTCCGCCAACGCCCTGCCCGTTGGCTTCACCGCAGATCTTGTCCCCTGCGAACAGGTACTGCGGCCACCCCGCGATGGTGAGCTGCTTCTTCCCGTCCCGCTCGATCGTCCCCACGAGCGAGGCGTCCACGCCCTGCACCTGGAAGCCCTCGTCGACGAAGGCGGGCGGCCATTGCGTCGCACACTGGTCGAGGCAGTTGCTCTTCGACGGGTCGGCGCTGTCGTCGTCGAACCGGTAGAGCGTCATGCCGTCCTTGTCGGTGGCGACGACACCGAGGTTGCCGACGGTCGCGCTGGTGAGTGCGATCGCCTTGTTCTGCTGGGCCTTCTTGCCGTCGGTGGCCGTGGCGAACCACTTCGCGACCGTGACGCCCTTGGCCTCACCTGGCTTGGTGTCGTTCTTGAACGTGTACTGCGGCCAGTTCGCGACCGTCAGCTGCTTCTTGCCGTCGGCGCGGGTGATCGTGCCGAGCAGCTTCGAGTCGATGCCCTTCACGCGGGGCGTGTCGCCGTCGACGATCACCGGCGGCCAGGCCTCGGCACAGCCACCGTCGCAAGTGGACGCCGGCGGCTGGGCCGTGTCGCCGTCGAACCGGTAGAGCGTGAGGCCCGCGTTGTTGGTCAGCACCGCGCCGAGCCCCGTGACGACACCGGTGCGAGCCGTGAGCTGGGTGCGCGCGCCGTCCTTGGCGGTGGCGAACCACTTGCCCTGCAGGCCCTGGCCCTTGGTCTCACCCGGCTTGGTGTCCTTGGCGAACCGGTACTGCGGCATGCCGTCGACGGTGAGCTGGCGGCTGCCGTCCTTGCGGACGATCGAGCCGACGAGCGTGCGGTCGACGCCTTCGAGGGCGAAGTCCTCGCCGGACACCGTGGCGGGAGGCCAGGTAGCGGCGCATTCACCGTCGCAAGTGGACTCGTTCGGCTTGTCGCCGTCGAAGCGGTAGAGGGTGAAGCCCTGGTCGTCGGTGATGATCTCGCCGAGGTCCTGGATGCCGGCGGTCCTGAGCGCCACCGCCCCCTGCGGTTGTTGCTGTGCGACCGGCTTCGTCTCCGGTGTGGCCGCGCAGGCGGTCAGTGCGATCAACCCCAGCGCGACGACCGCAACGGTCTTGCGGATCATCATGAACCTCCTGGCTCGTGCCCTCCAACGCCACTCACACGTAGGGGCAGCCAGAACGGTTCAATCTTTTTTCTCAGAACATCGCACGCTTGAGCGCGGGCACGGCCGCGGCGGTCCTGAGCACGGTCTTGAAGATCGTCCGCGCGACCGGTCCACCGTCCGCGAACTGGCGTGCCGCCTTCAACGAGTCGCGCACGGCCGCGAAGCCGTAGTCGTACATCTCCTTCTCGTAGCGGGCGATCGCGTCACCGCCCTCGGCGATGCAGCGCGCCAGGAGTCGCGCGTCCTTCAGCGCGATGTTCGCCCCGATGCCCCGCATGGGCGTCATCGCGTGGATGGCGTCGCCGAGCACCGTGACGTTCGTGGGCCGCCAGCGGTCGATCGGCTTCGACGACCGAAGCCTCCACTCGCTGACCGTCTCCCGCGGCGACGCCTCGACGATCCTGGTCAGGTCCGGGCTCCACTTCGCGATCCGGCGCAGCACCTCGGCCTTCAGGTCCTGTCCACCGTGGACGGTCATGTCGGCCGCCGCGTAGGCCCACATCAGGTAGGGACGCACGTTGTCGAACAACAGGTCGTCCTCGTCCGTGACGCCCAGCCCGTCGTGCGCGGCGAGGAACATGCCGGCCCTGGTGGTCGGGATGATCGTGTTGGCGCGGTCGACGAGCTCGCGAGGCACCCAGTCGTTGTCGTCGAGGAACAGCTTGCCCGCGATCGCCGTGACACCGATCTTCTCCGTGCCGGCGTGCGGGAGGTACTGCTGCCGCACCCGTGACCTGATGCCGTCCGCGCCCACCAGCAGGTCGCACGACTCGATGGAGCCGTCCTCGAAGTGCAGCTTGATGTCGTCGCCCTGCTCGTAGCGCTCGAACCGCCGGCCGAACCGCACGTCCAGGCCGTCGAGCAACACCTGCCGGAGCGTGATCCTGCTGGCCGAGTAGTGCTTCTCCTCCTCCGGGTCGAGCACGAGCAACGGCCGCAGCCGCTGGTCCAGGAACCCGAACCCGTTGCCGCCCGACCCCGCTCCCTGCTCGAACCGCTCCCAGCTCGCCGCCGGCAAGCACTCCCTCAACGCCGCCGCGCCGTCCGGGTTGATGTGCACCCGGTACCCCTGCAGACGGTCCGTGCGCGACAGATCGCGCTCGTACACCGCCACGTCCACGCCGGCCTTGCGCAACCCGTGCGCCAGGCACAGCCCGCCGATTCCCCCACCGATCACCGCGATTCGCATGACCTGAAGTTTCAACCGCACGGTTGATTAAGTCAACCCAATGGTTGATAAAGCCGGTCGGCTACCGTGTCGACGTGGATCAACGCCGCTCTCCCAGCGCCTCGGAGCGCAAGCGCGACCCGGAACGCACGCGGGCCCTGCTCCTCGAAGCGGCCGCGGCGGAGTTCGGCGCGAAGGGCTACGCCGCCACGCGCACCACGGACATCGCGGCGCGGGCAGGCGTGAACAAGCAGCTGATCTCGTACTACTTCGGCGGCAAGGAAGGCCTGTACAAGGAGCTCGCGACGAGCTGGCACGGCTCGGCGGAGGAACTGGCGAGCCGCAGCCAGTCACTCGACGAGGTCGTGTCCGGGTTCGTGATGACGACGCTCACCGACCACGGCCGCATGTGGGCGTGGGCGAACCTCGCCGGGGACAGCCCGCCCACCGACGAGGAGTTCTTCCAGCGCCAGGTCGAGGAGATGCGCAAGCGTCAGGAGGCCGGCGAACTGCCCGCCGGGATGGAGCCCGCGTTCCTGCTGCTGGCCCTGATGGCGGCGGCGTCAGCGCCGTTGACGTTGCGGCAGAGCGCGGGCCAGATCACCGGTCAGGACCCCGCGACGCCCGAGTTCGCCGCGAAGTACGCGGAACAGCTCGGGATTCTGGTGAGGCACCTGTCCGGCCGCTGACAGCTCAGGACTCGCGGCGGGCGGCCGCCTTGGCTTCGAGGACCTGCTTCAGGCCCTTGAAGCCGCCGCGCATCATCATGTCGTGGTTGCCGCGGAAGAACGGCTTGGCGATCAGCACCAGCCGGCGCAGCAACGCCTTGTTGACCACGACCTCCTGGTCGAACATGAGGTCGGTGCCGCCGTCGCGGCCGGTGATCTCCCAGCTCGCGTAGCCCTCGAGATCGCCCGACAACGTCGCGCGCAACAGGCCTGCCTGCTGGTTCCTGATGCTGTGCTTCACCTGGACGACGAGGGCGAACGGCAGGAACGACCGGCAGTAGAGCACGCCGGACTCGTCATCGATCTTCGTGGCCTTGCGGATCTCACGCCACCACAGCGGGTAGTTCGCGATGTCCGACAGAACCTCGTACACGAGGTCCGGAGGCGCGTCGACGTGCCACACGCTGCGGAAGCGATAGCGGTTGAGTGACACGGCCGCCATCATCCCGGATCCCTCGTCAGAGTGACAGGTCCTGGGCAAAAGTCACAGCGGACCGGGAATTCCTCACCGCGTGTCATATGGCTCTAGTGGGACTCAAGCGCCCCACTAGGCCACACGGGTTCACTTGTCGACTAGATGAGGAAGCCGTTCCAGGGTCCGCACCCAGCTGACAGCCGCGACGCGACGGAGTGCCTGCTCCGACGAGTCGAGCGCCTCGACGAGGCTGAAGGGGTACACCACGGGCTCCCCGCGCGACGCCTGAAGGGCGCGCTCGCGGTGGGCCAGCGCATCGAGTGGAATCATCACCCTGCTGCCGACACCTCCTCGTTTTCGAGCACCTGCAGCAAGAACTGCCCCGTGTAGCTCTCCTTGACCTGCGAGACCTGCTCGGGCGTGCCCTCTGCTACGACCATACCTCCGCCTGAGCCCCCTTCGGGACCCATGTCGACGATCCAGTCGGACGTCTTGATGACGTCGAGGTTGTGCTCGATGACGATGACGCTGTTCCCCTTGTCCACCAGGCCGTTGATGACGCCCAGCAGCTTGCGGATGTCCTCGAAGTGCAGGCCCGTGGTGGGCTCGTCGAGGATGTACACCGTCTTGCCCGTCGAGCGCTTCTGCAGCTCCGACGCGAGCTTCACGCGCTGCGCCTCACCACCGGAGAGCGTCGGCGCCGGCTGGCCGAGCCGCACGTAGCCCAGACCGACCTCGACCAGCGTCTTCAGGTGGCGGTAGATCGCGTTGATGGGCTCGAAGAACGTGGCCGCCTCCTCGATCGGCATGTCGAGGATCTCGGAGATCGTCTTGCCCTTGTAGTGCACTTCCAGCGTCTCGCGGTTGTACCGCGCGCCCTTGCAGACCTCGCAGGGCACATACACGTCCGGCAGGAAGTTCATCTCGATCTTGATCGTGCCGTCGCCGGCGCACGCCTCGCAGCGGCCGCCCTTGACGTTGAACGAGAAGCGGCCCGGCTGGTAGCCGCGGACCTTCGCCTCCGTGGTCGCCGCGAACAGCTTGCGGACGTGGTCGAACACGCCGGTGTAGGTGGCCGGGTTCGACCGCGGGGTGCGGCCGATCGGCGACTGGTCGACCCGCACCAGCTTGTCGACCTCGTTCAGGCCGTTGATGCGGGTGTGGCGGCCCGGCACCTGGCGCGCGCCGTTGAGCTTGTTCGCGAGGACCGTCGCGAGGATGTCGTTGACCAGCGTCGACTTGCCCGAGCCGGACACGCCCGTGACCGAGGTGAGGGTGCCGAGCGGGAACGACACGTCGATGCCACGCAGGTTGTGCTCGCGCGCGCCGACGACCGTGAGCTGGCGCTTCTTGTCGATCTTGCGGCGCTTCGCGGGCATCGGGATCGACTTGCGGCCCGACAGGTACGCGCCGGTGATCGACTCCTTGTTGCTCAGCAGCTTCTTGTACGGGCCGCTGTGCACGACCTTGCCGCCGTGCTCACCGGCGCCGGGGCCGATGTCGACCACCCAGTCCGACGTGCGGATGGTGTCCTCGTCGTGCTCGACGACGATCAGCGTGTTGCCGAGGTCGCGCAGCCTCGTCAGCGTCTCGATCAGGCGGTGGTTGTCGCGCTGGTGCAGGCCGATCGACGGTTCGTCCAGCACGTACAGCACGCCGACCAGGCCCGAGCCGATCTGGGTGGCGAGCCGGATGCGCTGCGCCTCGCCGCCGGACAACGTGCCGGACGCGCGGTCGAGCGACAGGTAGTCGAGGCCGACGTCCAGCAGGAAGTGCAGGCGGGCCTGGATCTCCTTGAGCACGGCGCCCGCGATCATCGACTCGCGCTTGGCGAGCTTGAGGCCGTCAAGGAACTCCGAGCACTCGGAGACGCTCATCGCGCAGACCTCGGCGATGGAGCGGTCGCCCTTCTTGCCGTGGTGCAGCGTGACGGCGAGGATCTCGGGCTTCAGGCGGGTACCGGAGCACGCGGGGCACGGGACCTCGCGCATGTAGCCCTCGTACTTCTCCCGCATGTACTCGGACTCGGTCTGCTCCTGGCGCCGTTCGAGGAACGGGATGACGCCCTCGTAGTTGGCGTAGTAGGAGCGCTCACGGCCGTAGCGGTTCTTGTAGCGGACGTGCACCTGCTCGTCGATGCCGTGCAGGATCGCCTTCTGCGCCTTGGCGGGCAGGTGCCGCCACTGCGTGTCCATGCGGTAGCCGATGGTCTCGCCGAGCGACTGGAGCAGGCGGATGAAGTACTCCGCGGTCTGCCCGCCGGCCCACGGCGCGATGGCGCCCTCTTCGAGGCTCAGCTCGTCGTCCGGGACCACGAGCTCCGGGTCAACCTCCTTCTTGACGCCGATGCCCGTGCAGACCACGCACGCGCCGTAGGGCGAGTTGAAGGAGAACGACCGCGGCTCCAGGTCCTCGATCGCGAGCGGGTGGCCGTTGGGGCACGCCAGGTTCTCGGAGAAGCCCCTGATCCGCTTCGGGTCCGTCTCCGGGAGGTCGACGAACTCGAGCTCGACCAGGCCGTCCGCGAGCCGCAGGGCCGTCTCGACCGAGTCGGTGAGGCGCTGCTTCTGCGCGGCCTTGACGCTCAGGCGGTCGATGACGACCGCGATGTGGTGCTTCTCCTGCTTCTTGAGCTTGGGCACCTCGGCGAGCGTGTAGACGACACCGTCGACCTTCGCGCGCGAGTAGCCCTGCGTCTGCAGGTTCTGGAACAGGTCGACGTACTCGCCCTTGCGCCCGCGGATGACCGGGGCGAGCACCTGGAACTTGGTGCCCTGCTCCATGGCGAGCACCTGGTCGACGATCTCCTGCGGCGTCTGCTTGCCGATCGCCTCGCCGCACTGCGGGCAGTGCGGCTTGCCGGCGCGGGCGTAGAGCAGGCGCAGGTAGTCGTAGACCTCGGTGATCGTGCCGACGGTCGAACGGGGGTTGCGGCTCGTCGACTTCTGGTCGATCGAGACAGCGGGTGAGAGGCCTTCGATGAAGTCGACGTCGGGCTTGTCCATCTGCCCGAGGAACTGGCGTGCGTACGCGGAGAGCGACTCGACGTAGCGCCGCTGGCCCTCGGCGAAGATGGTGTCGAAAGCCAGGCTCGACTTGCCGGAGCCGGACAGCCCCGTGAAGACGATCAGGCTGTCCCTCGGCAGGTCGAGATCGACGCCGCGCAGGTTGTGCTCGCGGGCGCCGCGAACAACAAGACGGTCTGCCACTGGGGTCCCTTCGGCTGCGATTGGCGGGTCACTCACGCCACACTCTTCCGAACAAGCGTTCGAAGAGTACTAGCATCGGATTGGAGGCTGCGACCGACCCGCCGACCATGCTAGGACGCACCCCTGACAAAAACGGTTCGGGTCGCTATCGCATTCCCCTGAGCTGGGATTACCCATAGGCTGGTCACTTCGATCAGAAGCCTCAACGTCGGGGAGAGGCAGCACATGACCTACACGCCGTCCACTGAGCAGACGTCCGTACCCGCCCCGCGAGGTGTGCCCGACCGGCACATCACCGCGGTGCGCGAGGCGACGGACGTGCTCTACGAGGTCGTCGAGGAGCTGGACGAGGCCGCCGTGCGCGGCGCGTCGCTGCTCCCCGGATGGACCCGCGGACACGTCATCACACACCTGGCGCGCAACGCGGACGCGCTGGTGAACCTGCTCACCTGGGCGCGCACCGGGGTCGAGCACCAGGCCTACGCCTCGCGGGCGGACCGCGACGCGGACATCGAGGAGGGGTCGCACCGGCTGCTGCAGGTGATCAAGGCCGACCTCGACTCCGCGTGCCAGCGGTTCGAGGTCGCGTGCCGCGAGTTCCCGCAGCACGCGTGGCGTTCGGAGGTCACCGCGCCCAAGGGCCAGACGATCCTCGCGTCCACCGTGCCGTTGTTCCGGCTGCGGGAGATCTGGATCCACCTGATCGACCTGAACGCTGGCGTCGGGTTCGACGACCTGCCCGCGGCGTTCGTGGAGGAGTTCCTCGACGACGCCGTGCGGCAGTTCGAGGGCAGGGTCGATCCGTTCGAGATCGAGGTGACCCTGCCCGGCGGCGGTCAGCGCAGGTGGGCCGTGAACGGTCCGGCGAGCCGCAGTTCGGTGAGCGGGTCCGCGAGTGCCGTCCTGGCGTGGCTGACGGGCCGTTCCGACGGTGCGGGCCTGCGCGGTGAGCTGCCGGAACTGCCCGACTGGATCTGAGTGAGCAGCCTGTAGGCGGGCTTCTCGACGAACTTCGTCATCGCCCAGCCGAGCACGAACGCCGAGGTGAGGAAGCCCGCGAGGAGCCACCAGGACCGCAGCCCAACGGCGTGCATGCGGTCCATCACCACGGTGCCGATCTGCTGGTGCACGAGGTAGACCCCGTACGAGATGCCCGCGAGCCACGTGATCGGCCGTGCGATCGGGCTGAAGAACACCCAGTCGGGTCCGGCGGCCGCCGCGCACACCATCAGTAGCAGTACGGCGAAGCCGAGCGTCGATCCGTACTCGGTCGTGTGAATCGCCTGCGCGATCAGGGTGGCCGTGAGGAGCGCGGCGAGGTGCGGGGTCTTCAGCCGGTCCTTGTGCCACAGCCAGATCGCGATGCCGGCGGCGAACAGCTGCGCCCTGTGCAGCGCGAACCCGTTGTAGACGACGAACAACGTGTGCGAGTGGTCCAGCAACGGCCTGAGCAGCAGCGGCGTGACGATGAGCGCCCACAGGAAGACGCGCAGCTGCGTGCCTCTCAGGAACTTCACCAGCACCGCTCCCGCGATGAACGCCGCGATCTGCACCGGCACCGTCCAGTAGGCGAAGTCGACGATGTTGACGTCCGGCATCCACTGGTTGATCAGCAGCAGGTTGTAGACGACGTCCCTGCCGTCGAGCTGGCTCCACCCCTCCGGTGCGATCCATCTCTGCACCGCGTAGGTGAGCAGCACCGCCGCCATGTACGCGGGCAGCAGTCTGGCGAGTCTTCTCCACAGGAACTGCCCTGGCTTGCCGCTGTTGAGCGAGGCACAGGCGAAGAAAGCCGAGACGACCATCAGCGTGCTGGCGCCCATCGACATCGGAAACGTGAACGGCAGCGGCCCGAGATCGGGGTGGCTGCTGACGCTCGTGAGCGTGGCGTGGTGGAGCAACACGCACCCGATGGCGACGACGCGGAGGACGTCCCAGCTGACCCTGCGGGCCTTCTGGGGCTTCTGTCGTTGCGCTGGAATCACGAGAGGCGGGGACCTGTTCGTTGATGCGTTCGGAGTACTGCGGGCTCGGAGCTTGATCCTTACTTACCCTATGAGTGAGACCTGTATGCAACCTGAAGGTGTGCGTCTCGCCGCATCGAGCGACTACCGTCTGCCACCGTGGACGTACACGAGAACTACACCGGTCACGTCGATCCAGACGGCCCCGCCGCCCGCCGCACGCTGGCCGCGCTGACCATCACGAAGATCTCCGTCGGCCCGATGGACAACAACGCCTACCTGCTGGTTTGCCGGTCCACGAACGAAGCGTTGCTGATCGACGCGGCCAACGACTACGAGCGTCTCTCCGACCTGCTGGGCCACCTCCCGGAGCGCCCGAGGCTGCGCACGATCGTGACCACGCACCAGCACGCCGATCACTGGCAGGCACTGGGCGCCCTGGCCGGAGCGCACGGCTCGAACACCGCGGCCCACGAACTGGACGCGGCGGTCCTCCCGGTCCCCCCGGACGTCCTCGTGGACCACGGCGACACCATCAACGTGGGAGAAGTCCCGCTGTCGATCATCCACCTGCGGGGCCACACGCCGGGCTCGATCGCCGTCCTCTACGACGACCCGGACGGCCACCAGCACCTCTTCACCGGAGATTCACTCTTTCCGGGTGGTGTGGGCAAAACCACGTCGGCGGACAACTTCGCGTCGCTCATCAACGACGTGGAGGACCGCCTGTTCGCCGTCCTGCCCGACGACACCTGGTTCTACCCGGGCCACGGCGACGACTCGACGCTGGGCAAGGAGCGCCCGTCGCTCGCGGAGTGGCGTTCACGCGGCTGGTGAGCCCGGCCGCTCGGGGAGCCTGACGACGCGGGCTCCCCATCGGACCGCGACCAGGGCCAGTGCGGCGAGCACGAGCAGCACGACCCACACCGAGACGTAGTACCCCTCGGGGAACTGGGTCGGGCTCTTCTCGTAGGCGAGCCACGGCTGGATCAGCTGGCGGAACCCCAGCAGGAAGCCGGTCAGCAACGGCACGAGTGCGACGGGCAGCGCGCGGAGGTCCGCGAGCGCGGGAGTGGCGGCGGCGACCGCGCAGGTCATGGCGAGCACGCCGAGCACGATGATCAGCTCGCCGAGGCCGCGCTGCGTCAGGTCGACGTACTGGCCGGTGACGTCGACGACGAGTCCCATGATCGCGGCGAGTGCGGCACAGGCGCCGGCACCCACCGCGGCCTCGTGGCCGGACCACGCGGCGACGATCCCGGCGGCCAGGCCCACCAGGGCCGCCGGCGCGGACACCACGACCCCGCCCGCGCTGAAGTAGAGCCCGAAGTTGAGCGGGGCGGAGACGGCGAGCAGGACGACACCGGCGGTCGCCGTCCCGAGGAACGCTCCCCTGCCCAGCACGAGGGTCAGCACCACCGCGCAGAGCAGCACCGCGACGCCCGCTCCCGCCCTGGCGAGCGGCAGCACCAGGTACGGCAGCAACAGCAGACCGGTGCCGAGGAGCACGAGCGGCAGCAACGCCGCCAAGGTTCCCGCGACCGCCGCCCGCGTGCTGACGCGGTCGGATCGCGGAGCTCTGCCGGTGCGCACGGCGTGGACCGCGAGAACGGCCCCGAGCACCCCGAGTCCCGCCAGCGCGAACACGACGGGTGGCGGCACGATCCTGCTGTTCAGCCAGTCCAGCCCGAGGAACAGCGTGGCCAGCAACGGGACCACGACGACCGTCGCGGCCAGCGCGGCGTCACGGGTGACCGCGAGCGCGCCGAGGACGATCAGCACCGCCCCGGCGGCGCCCACCGCGTCGATGATGGCCGACGTGCCCGGCCGCAGACTGAAGAAGTGCGCCTGCGACTCGACCGAGGCGATCAGGACCCCGGTGGTGCCCGCCAGGAGCAGCCATTGCCAGTGCCTCGTGAGCCACACGCCGGCGATCACCGTGAGCAGCGGGACGCCCAGCGTCGCGAAGGAGTACTTGCTGACCCCGAAGTGCGCGCCGTACTGCGCCAGGAGGTCGTACTTCGCGACGGTGAAGAGCGAGAGGAGAGCCAGCGCCACCGGGCCCCAGAGCCACGCGGGCTCGTGGCGTACGTTCTGCACGGCGCGCAAACTAGCGCGGCCCGCACCCCGTCCGTGCCGGTTTCGGGATCAGTTGACCACGTCCAGCAGGTCCAGGTAGCCGGTGGTCGTGCGCCACAACGCGTCCGAGTGCGGGGTGAGCTTGCCGGGGCTCCAGCGGTGGTCGGTGTACTCCTGGTTCGCGCGGCGCAGCGCCCGCAGGCTCACGTCGAGCTCGTCGGCGACGCGCCTCCTGAGCTCGTCCGGCTCCGGCGCGGCGGTCCTGACCAGCTCGGCCGTGCCGTCGCCGACGGCGACGAGCGCCTCCTCGTTGACGCCGTCGGCGGCACTCCAGACCAGCGCCGGGCGTTCGATGCGGTGGTTCCACACCGGTGCGTCCCGGGAGCGCCAGCGTGCATCGAACGGGTTGCGCGACAGCCTGGTCGAGTTGGCCCAGTGCTCGGCGCCCACCGGTTCGGTCAGCCACGGCACGTCGTCGACCGGCAGGTCGGTGACCAGGGCGACCTGGATGACGTCGACGTCGCGCGGCACGTCGACCAGGCCGCCGAAGACCCACAGCTCGACCACCTGGAACCGGAAGAAGCCGGTGGACAGCCCGCCGCACTTCTCGGCGAGCTCGGTCAGGTGGTGCACCGCACGGGACCATTTCACGGGGTGGATCATGCCTGACCGGGTGGCGGAGGCGTTGGCGCGGCTCGACGCCGTGGAGCCGGTGCTGTGTGCGTTCCACGAGGTGTTCCGCGAGCCCCGTGTCGAGGTCGACCCCTCGCTGCCGTTCGCGGGCATGCCCATCGCGGTGAAACGCGGCGAACGGCGAAGCCACCGTGACGCACTCACGGCCAGAGGGTGTGTGCCGATCGGACTGACCACCACGCCCGATGGCAGCACCCCCTGGCAGACGTGGGGCCGCAACTCTCGTGGCCTTACACGCAATCCGTGGAACCTCGACCGCACGCCAGGCGGTTCGTCCGCGGGATCCGCGGTGGCCGTGGCGGCGGGCGTGGTGCCGCTCGCGACGGGCGTGGACGGCGCCGGCTCGATCCGCATCCCGGCGGCGTGGTGCGGCGTGTACGGGCTGAAGACCACGTCGTCCGAACGCGCGGCGGTCGGCGTCTTCACCCGCGACCCGGACCTGCTCGCCACCTACCTGGACATCACCGAGACCCCGACGCCCACCACCGTCTGGTCCACCGACCTCGGGTTCGCCGAGGTGGACGACGAGCAGGCGTCGATCGCCTGGAGCGCCGCCTCCGCGCTGAACCCGCGTCCGGCCGACCTCGTGCTGCGCGACCCCGCCGCCGACTGGTTCACCGGGCGGTGCGGCCCGAACCCGGCGCTGGACGCGCTGTTCGAGACCGCCGACGTCCTGCTGACCCCCACCACCCCCGGCCCACCGCACGGCCACGACGGCCCCGGCGAGCGCATCAACACCGCACTGACCTGGGCGTTCAACCTCAGCGGACATCCGGCGATCAGCATCCCCGCCGGGTTCGACGCGGACGGCCTGCCGGTCGGGGTGCAGGCCGTGGCGCGGCACGGCCGGGAGGCTGATCTGGTCGCCGTCGCCCGGTCGATCGGCAAGGTCGAAATGCCACCCGATCGTGTGCTTTGACCCCATTCCACCACGCTGACCTGGTCACGTGCGGTGTCCTCGTCCCCCGAAGGAGGGGACTCGAATGGCGCGAAGAATCGGTGGAGCGGGCGGCGGGTCGGATCCCGGCAGCAAGGCGGGCGTGGTGGTGGTCGCCGGCGCGCTGGCGCTGTCGGTCGCCGCGGGTGGCGGCTTGTCCGGCGGTGGCGCGGCGATCGAGTCGACGGGCGTGAACCTCGCCAAGGCCAGGTCCGATGGCAAGAAGTCCGCCCGCAACGGTGATGTGGACGGCGCCTGGCGTCAGCTGAACATGCGCACGCTGAGACGCACGGCCAAACCGGCGCTTGAGTGCGTGTCGCACTCCCACGGCCAAGTGCGCGACCACCTCGCCCGCAACCCCTGCAAGTCACTCGACCGCACCCTGTTCGCTGTCGGAGACGACAACAACAACGTCGCCGTCGTGTCCGTAGCGTGGGTTGGTTTCAAGAACCGGAGCGACGCCGCCGCGTTCAAGAAGCTGATCGACGTCCACGGCACCGGGGACGTCATCCCACTGGCCACGCCGCTGCTCGACATGGCCGACATCAGCTTCAGCGGCCTGCACTACGCGTCCCGCTCGGACGGCACCACGATCGTGATCGCCGAGACGGAGCCGGCATCCGGCCGGGTGAGCGGCGAGACCCTGGACGCCATCGCCGACATCGCGAGCTGGCTGCCGCGTTAGGCCGCCACGGCGCGCACGGAACGCAACGCCGAAGCCCACGCCACCAGCTCGTCGAGCATCGCGTGCAACGTCTCGTGGTGCTCCGGTTCCCCCTGCAGGTCCCCACGCCCGAACGCGACCTGTGTGCGCACGGTCGCCACCTTCAGTTCGGCCAGCACGAGCCGTAGCTGTTCCACGGCACGCAACCCGCCCGTGCCACCGACGCCCACGAAGCCCGCGGCCTTGTCGTTCCACTCCGCGTACAGGTAGTCGAGCGCGTTCTTCAGTGCCGCGGAGAACGAGTGGTTGTACTCGGGCGTGATGAACACGAAGCCGTCGTACGACGCGATGACGGACGACCACTCGCGTGTGTGTGCGTGCGCGTACTCCCCGAACAGTGCGGGCACGGGCTCGTCGAGCAACGGCAGGTTCACCTCCGCGAGGTCGATGAGGTCGAACGACGCGTCACCACGGGTGCCGGCGACGTTCATGACCCACCGCGCCACCTCCTCCGAACGACGGCCAGGACGGGTGCTTCCCAAGATCACTGCGATGCGCATGCCGCCAAAGTACAACGATCGCTGTACTTAGTGCAACGCTCGTTGCACTAAGCTGCGGACCATGCGACCGGACAAGCGGCAGGCGATCCTGCACGGGGCGTTGAACGTGTTCGCGCGCGACGGCTACTCGCGGGCGAGCATCGACGCCATCGCGAAGGAGGCCGAGGTGTCGACCCGCACGCTCTACAACCACTTCGCGGACAAGGCCGACCTCTTCCGCCACGTCATCCAGGCCAGCGCCGACGCGGCCGCGCGCGAGCAGATCGCGATCATCGAGCGGCACTTCCACAAGGTCACGAACCTGGAGAAGGACCTCACTGCGTTCGGCAGGGCCATGTGCACCGAGCTCGGCAACGCCACGCACTTCGCGCTGGTCCGGCAGATCAACGCCGAGCTCGGCCACATCCCCGACGACGCGATCGAGGCGTGGCAGGAGACCGGGCCGCGCAAGGTCCGCGCCACGCTCGCGCACGAGCTCGCCCGGCTCGGGTTCAAGGACTCGGCGCGCGCCGCGGTGCACCTGATGATGCTCACGATGACCGGCGATCCGAGCATCCGAGGCTCACGACCGAGTGATGACGACATCAGAGCAGGGGTGCGCGTGTTCCTGCACGGGCAGGATGTCGAGAAACGGCGCGAGGCGACGACATAGGGCTATGGACACTCGTATCGACGACTACATCGCAACGTTGCCCGAGTGGCAGCAGGACGTCTGCCGCCAGGTGCGCGCGCTCGTACACGAGGCCGACCCGGACGTCGAGGAGACCATCAAGTTCACGAACCGGCCGTACTTCGTGCTGGACGGCAACATCTGCGCGTTGCTCGGCACCAAGGACCACGTGAACGTGATGCTGTACGACAAGGCGATCGTGCCGGACCCGCACAACATCATCACGAGCGGCCACGGCAACAAGACCGCGCGCATGATCTCCGTCTACCGCGACCAGCCGATCAACGCGCCGGCGCTCGTCGAGATGTTCCGCCACATCATCGCGAACAACCGTCAGCGCAGGAGTGTCAGAGGCCGTCGGTAGCCTCAGCACGCATGGAGGTCGAGATCTACACCGACGGCGCGTGCAGCCCCAATCCCGGACCGGGTGGCTGGGGTGCCGTGCTGCGCTACGGCGAGCACGAGAAGGACATGTACGGCGGTGACATCGGCCCGACGACGAACAACCGCATGGAACTGATGGCGCCCATCATGGCGTTGGAGAGCCTCACGCGCCCGTCCGTCGTGAAGCTCTGGACGGACAGCACCTACGTGCGGAACGGCATCACGTCGTGGGTGCACGGCTGGAAGGCCAACGGCTGGCTCACGAAGGCCCGTGAGCCCGTCAAGAACGCGGACCTGTGGCGCCGCCTGGAAGAGGCCGCCAACCGGCACGACGTCGAGTGGCACTGGGTCAAGGGCCACGCGGGTCACCCGGAGAACGAACGCGCGGACCGCCTCGCCGTGCGCGGCGTCGAGGAGGTCACGGGCCGCACGGTCGAGCAACCCGGCGCGAAGCCGAAGAAGCCCGCGAAGCCCAGGCAGGCGCGCGAACTGAGCGGTGAGGCGTGCGGCGCGCCCACGAAGAAGGGCACGCCCTGCCCGATCACCGCGGGCACCAACGGCCTGTGCCACATCCACGACCCGGCGTTGCAGTGCGGCGCGCTGACCAAGAAGGGGTCGCCCTGCACCATCGCGACGGGAGGCGGCCGCTGCGAGCACCACCAGGAAGCGCTCGAACTGTTCAGCTGAGCGGACCGGCGTAGCGTCCCCGCCATGCTCCCCGAATCCGCCAGATCAGTGCTGGAGTCGAACGCGCTGGGCCACCTCGTGACGCTCGGCCCGGACGGCTCCCCGCAGGTCACCATCGTCTGGGTGGGGCTCGACGGCGACGAGATCGTCTCCGGCCACCTCGCGTCGCACCAGAAGGTCCGCAACATCCGCAACGACGGGCGCGTCGTGCTCTCGATCGAGACGCCCATCGTCAACGACCACGGCCTGCAGGAGTACCTGGTCGTCTACGGCACGGCCCGCATCACCGAGGGCGGGGCGCCGGAACTGCTCCAGCGCCTCGCGCACACGTACCTCGGCCCGGACGTGAAGTTCCCGGCGATGGACAACCCGCCGCCAGGGTTCGTCACGCGCATCAGCGTCGACCGCGTGGCGGGCGTCGGCCCCTGGGCGTCATAGGGCCTCGTAGCAGGAGTGGACCGCGGGCTGGCCCGTGTAGTTGGGGCCGGCCCGGTCGTCGGCGCCGAGGTAGGCGAACGGCAGCCGCGGCGTGCCAGGCCCCTCGTAGCCGACCAGCCGCCGCCGGCTGTCGTAGGTGAACCCGTTGTCGCGCAACGCCGTGGTCAACTCGCGTCCGAACGGGCTGCCGTCGGGGCGACGCACGCCGGCGACGTCGAAGTTCGCCGCGAACCGGCCGCCGGGCGCGAGCCACGACGCCACCCGCTCGAGCAGGCCGAGCTTGTCGCCGACGTAGTGCAGGCCGTGCACACAGGTCACCAGGTCGACCGGCCCGGCGGGCGCCCACTGGTCCACGGGCGCGACGACGAAGCTCAGCCCGTCCCGCGCGGGCACGTGCCGGTCGACCAGGTCCACCCCGATGATCGTCAGGTCCGGACGCGCCGCCTCGGCCAGCGCCTTTCCGCTGCCACAGCACAGATCCACCCACACCCCGGACGCCGGCGGCAGCTCCACCCCGAGCTCACGGCCGTAGCTCGCCAGGCCGCGTTCGCGGTTCATCGCGCAGTTCGCGACGACCGACGAGCCCCACAGCGCCTCGTCGTCGAGCAGGCTCACCCGAGCACCTTCGCGAGGCGCGCCATGCCTTCCGCGATCTCGTCCACCGTGTTGGAGGTGAACGACATCCGCAGCGTGGAGTGGTCCGGCGTCGTCGCGAAGAACGGCGCACCGGGCACGAACGCGACGTCGTGCCGTAGCGCTTCCTTCAGCAGCACGGCGCTGTCCACGTCGCCGGGCAGTCGCAGCCACACGAACATGCCACCGTCCGGATCGCTCCACGTCGTGCCGTCGGGCACGGCGGACGGCAGTGCGGCGATCATCGCGTCCCGGCGCAGACCGTACTCGGCGCGCAGACGGGTGATGTGGGCGTCGAGGTCGTTGTGCGCCAGGTACGAGGCCGCGGCGGCCTGGTCCACTGTGGACGTGTGGAGGTCGGCGGCCTGCTTGACGATCGTCAGCGTGCGCAGCAGGTCGGCGGGCGCACGCAGCCAGCCCAGGCGCATGCCGGGCGCGCCGACCTTCGAGAAGCTGCCCAGGTAGATGGTCGTGTCGCTGATCGATGCGAGCGCGGGCACGGCGGAGCCGCGGTAGCGGAGTTCGCCGTAGGGGTCGTCCTCCACGATCCACAGGTCGCGCGCGGCGGCGATGTCGGCGATCTCCGCACGGCGCGCCGCGGTGAGCGTGCGGCCGGTCGGGTTCGCGAAAGTCGGCACCAGGTAGAGCAATGCGGGCTTCTCCGCCGCCACGACCTCGCGCAGAGAGGACGGAACCAGTCCGTCCGCGTCACTCGCGACGGGCACGACGCGGGCACCGGTCATCTGGAAGCACTGGAGCGCGGCGAGGTACGTCGGTTCCTCGACCGCCACCACGGCGCCGGGGCCGAGCATCGCGGTGGCCACGAGGGCCAGAGCCTGCTGGGAGCCGGTGGTGATCAGGACGTCCGGGGTGGGCAGGCCGCGGCCCGTCAGACGGGCGGAGATGAGCGCGCGAAGTGCCGGATTTCCTTCCGTGGGCGCGTATTGCAGCACGGACCGGTCACGCAGGGCGAGGTCGTAGGCGGCACGCACACCGTCCAGGTCGAACAGTTCGGGGGCGGGAAGCCCACCGGCGAAGGAGATCACCTCGGGGCGGGACGTCAGCGCGAGCAGGTCGCGCACCGGAGAACTGGCCACGGGGAGGGTGCGGTGCATGAACCGCACGGTAGTCGGGGCCGCCCAGAAAGTGGACGCCGTTTCCCGACCCTTGGTATGACTTGGCGCTTATATGCCGCTGTAGCTATATTGCCAACATGGCATCTACATTCGCTGTGCTGGCGGATCCGAGCCGCCGGGAGATCCTCGACCTGCTGCGCGAACGCGAGCGGCCGGTCGGTGACCTCGTCGGTCGGCTGACCCTCACCCAGCCGACCGTCTCGAAGCACCTCAAGGTGTTGCGGGAGGCGGGCCTGGTCGAGGTGCGCGTGGACGCGCAGAAGCGCTTCTACCGGGTGTCGCCGGGGCCGCTGGCGGAGATCGACTCCTGGCTCGCGCCGTACCGGCGGATGTGGGAAAAGAGCCTGGACGCACTGGAACGCCGACTCGACGAGATCGAAGGGGACTGACCCGTGGACGCCGAACTGCAGATGATCGAAGGCAAGCCCGTGCTGCGCTTCGAGCGCGCGCTGCGGCACTCGCCGGAGAAGGTCTGGCGGGTCGTCACCGAACCCGCCGAGATGAAGCACTGGTTCCCCGCCGAGGTCGAGATCGAAGGCAGGAAGCTGCGCTTCACGTTCCCCGACGCGGCCCCGGTGGACGCCGACGGCGGCGAGGGCGAACTGCTGGAATCCGACCCGCCGAAGGTGTTCGCCTTCCGCTGGGCGGGCGATGTGCTGCGCTTCGAGATCCTGCCGCGCGACGAGGGCTGCCTGCTGGTCTTCACCGCCGTCGTGAGCAGCAAGCTCTCGGTGGGCCGCGACGTCCCGGGCTGGATCACCTGCCTCGACGCCCTGGTGGCCCACGCCGACGGCACCGAGTTCGAGCCACCGACTGAGTGGCTCTCCCGCATCGAGCACTACATCAGGGAGTTCGGGCTCGACGAGGGCACCGACGAACCCGAGGGTGTGCGCTTCGTGCGGGACCTGGTGTGGGCGCCGCTGGACGACGTCTGGCAACTCCTCACCGAAGGCACCGAGGACGGCGTGCCCGTCCGAGCCGCGCACCCCGGCCTCACGCCGGGCGAAGTCGTCACGGCGGAGGCGCCGCGCGTGCTGGAGTACGAGTGGCTGCGGGAAGGCGAGCCGCAGGGCAAGGTGCGCTGGGAGTTCGACCACGTCCCGTTGCAGGGCACCACGGTGACGCTGACGCAGGAGAACGCGCACGGCCCCGAGGCGCTCGCGGCGTGGCACGTGCACCTGGAGCTGTTCTTCGCGGCCACGCAGGGCGAGATCCACTGCCCGTGGCCCGCGGAGAGGGAAGAGGAACTGGCCAAGCGCTACGCCGACCGCTGATCACCAGAACACCGGACCCCGGACGCGGCCGTCGCGCAACGGCCGCGCCGCCGGGGTCATGCGTGTTGCACTCGGTCGACCAGGCAGGCCCAGTCGGGCACGCAGCGCCTGCCCAGGCGTTTCGCCGCGCGGAGTTCGTGGGCGAGCACGGCCAGGCGGCGGTCGCGCGGGTCGGGCGCGAGGTCTTCCAGCCGTTGCACGTCGGCCGTGCTGAGGCGGAAGCCGACGAGCTTGGTCGAGTCGATCCTCGCGATCGTCCACCAGCAGGTGGCGGCCGCGTAGTCGCAGCCCAGCGTTCTGAACTGCGCCTCGGCAACGAGGAGGTCGCGCAGCGCCTCCGGTTTCTCGCGGGTGGCCAGAAAAAGGTCGGCGCGGACCTGGAGGGACCTGGCCACCACCTCGGGGTAGTCCGCGGTGGCGATGACGCTGGTGACGAACTCCTTGCCCTCGTTGTACTTCCGCGCCGCGAGGCACAGGCGTGCCTGCAGGACGGTGAGCCAGTGGTACGGCTCGGTGCCCGGGGTCAGGAGGCCCTCCGCTATGCCCGCGCTCTCCCAGGCGGCGGCGAGCAGGTCGCGTTCGCCGATCATCTCGTACAGCAGCAGCTGCTTCTCCGCGTGCAGCGAGGCGCACACCCCGACCTCCTCGCTGGTGGGTCCGCAGATGGAGCGGTAGAGCGTCGTCGCGAGGATCAGCAGGTGCTCGCAGTTGCGCAGGTAGAAATCGCGGTCGTACGGCATCGCCTCCATCGCCATGTGCAGGAAGACGCGGGCGTGGGCGCGCTGGCCGCGGGCGGCCGTGGTCAGGTCGCGGTACTTCTTCGCGATCTGCGTACCTTCCTCGGCCACGGACGCCGCCTGACTGAACCTGTGCTCCCGCAACAGGTGCCACGCCTTGCCGGAGACGAGGACCTTCGCCATCAGGGCGCCCTCCCCCTTCAACGGCAGCGTCGACGAGAGCGTCTTCAGGCACACCTGCGACAGCCTGCTGACCAGCGGGACGTCCCCGTGCGCCTTGGCGACGGCGACGACCGAGTCGAACGCCCTGGCGAGTTCGAGATCGCCCTCCCCCTGCTCCACCAGGTCGTGCGCGAGCCGGTAGGCCAGCTCGGACGACGGCGGCTTCGCCTCCAGAGCCGCCAGCATCACGCGACTTCGGTGCACCCCCTGTTCGACTTGCACGACTTCACCCCCGTTCGCCACGACTTCGAGCGCGCCGAGACTGCGCACCAGTTCCTCCTCGCCGTACAGCGTGCTGGGATCGAACCGGTGGATCACCAGCTGTTGCAGGACGGACGGCAGCGCGTTCGCTTCGACGTCGGGCGGCACCACCGGCACCACGGCGCAGCCGTTCGCGCCGCCGTGGTGGTAGATCTTCTGCCGCACCAGGTCCACCTCGTAGCGCACTCCCCTGCGCTCGAGGAAGTCGTTCGACAGCAACGCCTTCAGGTAGTCGTCCGACACGATCACGAGGACCGTTCGATCCCGGACCGCGGTCTCCATCCAGGCCTGAATGGACAGTGGATGGATGATCGTGAGATCGCCGTCCCACAGCACGTCGAACCCGCGAGAGCGCAACGCCCCCACCACCGCGGAGGCGGCCGGGCCTCCATCGCTACTGCTGTAGCTAACGAATATGGCCATCGCAGCGACCTCTCCCGTGATGGACAACGAGGGGGTGGGTGCGATTTCTGGTGTCACTGCACATGGTGCGCCTCCTGCGGGTGTGGTCGCGCGCCGGTCGGCGAAGACCGGTGTGGCGAGGAGCAATCACCCGAACGGGACCTGGATGGCGGCACTCATCAGGGGTCGAACGTCATAGGCTTGCCTACGGCGACATTGCCTCGCCTCATTGGACTGGGGTTCGGTTGTGGGTTGCCATCGGACGGGTGGCTGTTGGCGCAGCCACCCGCCCGGCCATTGCGATTCAGGCCCCTCCTAGCTCCTTGAGTCGTCGGTCGATCACGTCAGGCGTCTTCTCCGCCGGCAGCGCGAAGCCCTCCAGCTGGATGAAGTAGTTCAGGAACTCCTTGAGCTCCGGTCCGGACGTCAACAGCTCGTCACGGCCGGGATGTTCGAGCAGCAGAGCGAAGTCCTCCTCCCCTTCGGAGAACTCCAGGATCGAGAACGAGCCCTTCATCGCCGGGTGGATGCCGGCGGAGAAGGGCAGGATCTGGACGGTCACGTGGTCCAGCGCCGCGACCTCCCTGATCCGCACCAGTTGGCGGCGGAGGATGCCCTCGTTGCCGATCACCCGGTGCAGCACGGACTCATCCAGGATGATCGCGATCTCCGGACCATCCGGGTCCAGCACCGACTGGCGGTGCATGCGGATCTCGACGCCTCGTTCGACAACCGGATCCGGGTTTCCGTAGCTCTTGACCAGTGCGTGCGCGTAGTCCGGAGTCTGCAACAGTCCGGAAACCACGTTGAGCTGGCTCTGCCGGATGCGGACGGCGGCGGTCTCCAGCTCGACGAACTTCGCGAACTGCTCGGTGAACGAGCCCCGGTACTTCTCCATCCACGCCGACTTCGACTGCCGGATCGCCCTGGCCATGCTCACCAGTTCGGCGACCCGCCCGTCGTCACGCACCCCGTAGTGGAACAGGAGCGCCTGCACGTCAGTGACGGAGATCTTGTTCTCCCCCTTTTCGATCCTGATCAGTTTCGAAACAGACCAGTCCATCGCGTCGGCAACAACCTGCTGACTGAGGCCGAGCTCGTCCCGCGTCTGCTTCAACTCGTTGAGCAGGCGCTTCTGCAGCACCACGGGACTTTCCTTGCCAGGCAACGCCACTCCTCAATCTGCTACGTAGCAGAATGGTAACCCTCAATTGGAGGGGCTCCACAATGGTTGACCCCCATTTGACCACTTTCAGACGGAAAGGATGCAGAAAGCAGCCACGCAGATCAACTCGCGGACTCCGTCCGGGTGGACGACGTCACCCGTTCGGCGAACTCACGAACGAGCGAAGAGGAGGAACGCGTACCAGCCCGCCGGCGAGACCTTCAGGCGCTCACCGTCATGGTCCTTCGAGTCCCTCAGCCAGATGGCACGACCGTCACTTGCGAACTCGACGCAGTCATTGCTGGAAGTACCGCTGTACGTACTGCGTTTCCACGTGAGCTCCGCCGCCATCGTCGCCCTCCCGGCAAGGTCCCCGACCCGACAAGGCCACACCTGAGCCTAATTCCGGCAAGTTGATCGAGACACCGCCAGAGGTGCGCCATCCAGTAGACAGAAAAGAGCCAATTCAAGGACAAGCGCACGGAGAACCTGTTGATATGACATGGAATCAGAGCGTGGCGAAGCGGTCAACGCCCACGCCGCTGATCAGCAGGCGCTCCTTGCAGTTGCCCGTCAGGCGCTGGGTCCAGTCGACGAACCCGCCGTCGCCGATCTCCACTCCGTCGCGGAACACCTTGAAGCACAAGCCTTTGTAGTACCCGGTCCGCCGGGAAGGATCGGCAGGCAACGAACCTCGCACCACCTCGAACCGCGGATCCAGCACCGTCACGCGGAATTCCACGTCACCGCAGGCAACACGGAGGTACTCGACGTGCTCGGCGAAGTGCTCGCGTTCGAACGCCAGCGAGCCGCGGTCACGGCCGGCGGACACCGCGGCGAACAACGTGAAGTGCGCGAACCTCCCGGCACCGTTGAAGAGTTGCGCGCGGACCACCCGTTGCACCGCCGCGAGCCGCACGTCGTCCGTGCCGGTTTGCCGTCGCAGTGCGGCTTCCAGCGCGAGGGCGTTGGTCGGGTCGGCCGCTACCTCGGTGCCGCGCACGGTCGACACGACGTTGTTCTGGTCCATCTCGGCCACCGCGGAGCACGTGCCGAGCGGCGCCAGCGGGGCGAGGCCCAGCACCGAGAACGACGGCGGCAGCGCGGCCAGCAGCTGGTCCTCCGCCTTGCGCAGCACGGCGAACGGCACCTCGGCCGGCGCGACGAAGCGGTCGGAACGGTACTGCCGCAACACGTCCGGCCCCGACCGCGAACCGGCCCGCCGCCGGGCCAGCGCGAGCAGCAGGGTCGTGAGGTCGCTGCCGGACAGGCCGGAAAGACGGTCCAGCACCTCTTCGCCACCCACCGACCGCAGCACCCGCGCCAGAACGCTCATGCCTTCCATGATCCGCGCGACCGCCACCGGATTTCGGCGGGCACGCGAGTGGATCACCTAAGGTCGGCTCCATGACCGAGCAGAAGTCCGCGCAGGAGCTGGAAGGCGAGTTGTGGGGCCGCAAAGCCGCGCAACGAGCGGCGCTGGGCGCGCCGATGTCCATGCCCGCCTGGAAGACCGCGATCGAACACACCGGCATCTCGCGCGGCACGAGTGTGCTCGACCTCGCGTGCGGTAGCGGCGAGTTCTGTGCCGCCGCAACGGAAGCAGGCGCGACGGCGACCGGCATCGACATCTCGCCGGCCATGATCGCGCTGGCCCGGCAGGCGAGCACCGCGACGTTCGTCGAGCTCGCGCTCGGCCCGCTTCCCTGGCAGGACAACACCTTCGACGTCGTCACGGCGTTCAACGCGCTGTTCTTCGCGAAGGATCCCGACGAGGCGTTCGCCGAGGCGGTCAGGGTCAGCGGGGACTACGTGGTCGTGTGCGAGTGGCATCCCGAGCTGCCAAGCGATCTGCTCGTGGTCGGACGTGCCGTGCGCGGGGACAGCGGCCGCACGCGCGCGAAGTTGCCCGAGGCACAGGAGAGAATCACGATCGACATTCCGCAGCACCATCCCGACGAGGCCACGATGCTGCGCAGCTTCCTGAGCGTGGGCAGCTATCAGCGCATCATCGAAAGGGAGGGTGAGGAGGAAGTCGCGCGGAAAATCAAGGTCGCGGCCGAGCCGTACCGAACCGAGGACGGTGTTTACAGGTTCTCGAACAAGTACCTGATGTCGGTGTTCCGCAAAGGTCAGGCGGCGAGCACGTCGTAGCCCGCGTCGGTCAGCGCGGCGGGGCCGGGACGGGTGCTGATCAGGCCCGCGGTGCGCAGGCGGAGGCCCGCGAACTGGTCGGCGCAGCACAGTCCGTCGACGAGCAGGGCGGTTCCGGCGATCTCGCAACGGCCGTCCGCGACGGCTCTGAGAACGGCGCGGTCGCGGTGAGTCAGTGAGTCGGTCATCTTCTTCTCCTAGCGGTGAATCCTCTACTTACTAGTACGTCGAAGAAGAAGACTTCGGTTCGACATCATCGTCAGAGAATTCCGCGCGCACCCCCAGAAGGCGTACCGCCCGGCCGTGTTCGAAGCGGTCGAGGACGACCAGGGCTGCGGCCGCCAGCTCGTCGGCGGAGGAGGTCGGCGCGGGCAGCTTCATCAGCCGCACCTTGGTGAAGAACGGCACGAACCGCACCTTCACGCCCACCCGCACGACCGGGCGTCCCTCGGCCACGACGTCGAGAGCCACCTGGTGCGCCAGCGCCACGACCTCGCGCCGGATGTCCTCCAACGCCGAGAGGTCCTGCTGGAACGTCTTCTCGTGCGAACGGGACTTCACGACCCACGGCGTCGAGCTCACGACCGTGTCACCCGCACCGAGCGCGACGGTCCGGAAGTACGGGCCCATCCGCGGTCCGAACCGCGCGGCCAGGACGTCCGGGGACGCCGCCGCCAGGTCCGTCACGGTCTCCAGGCCCAGCTCGGCGAGCTTCTTCGACGTCTTCGCGCCGATCCCCCACAGCGCGGACGTCGGCCGGTGCCCCATCACCTCGACCCAGTTCGCCCTGGTCAGCTCGAACACCCCGGCGGGCTTGCCGAACTCGGTCGCGATCTTGGCGCGCAGCTTGTTGTCGCCGATGCCGACCGAGCAGTGCAGCCCGGTCGCCGCCAGCACCGACTCCTGCAGCGACCGCGCGAACGCCACGGGGTCGTCCACCGTCACGCCGACGAACGCCTCGTCCCACCCCATCACCTCGACGACCACGGGGAACGACCGCAGCACGGCCATGACGTCCGCCGACGCCGCCTCGTACAGGGCGTGGTCCACGGGGAGGTAGACGGCGTCCGGGAGCTTCTTGAACGCCGTGCGCAGCGGCAGGCCCGACCGCACGCCGAACTCCCGCGCCTCGTAGGACGCCGTGGCCACGACCGCGCGTTCGGTCGGGTCACCGTTGCCGCCCACCACCACGGGCTTGCCACGCAACGAGGGGTCGCGCAGCACCTCGACCGCCGCGATGAACTGGTCGAGGTCCACGTGCAGGACCCAGTCCGCCATGCTGGACAGTATGAAACGGTCGGCCGGAATCCTGCTGTTCAGAAACACGACCCAGCTCGAGGTGCTGCTCGGGCACATGGGCGGCCCGTTCTGGGCCCGCAAGGACGCCGGCGCGTGGTCCGTGCCGAAGGGCGAGTACACCGACGACGAGACGCCCGAGGCGGCCGCGCGCAGGGAGTTCGAGGAGGAGCTCGGCCTGCCGGTGCCGGACGGCGAGCTGATCCCGCTCGGCGAGGCCAAGGGCTCCGGCAAGGTCATCACGGTGTGGGCGCTCGAAGGCGACCTGGACCCCGAGGCGGTCACGCCCGGCACGTTCGAGATGGAGTGGCCGCCGAAGTCGGGGCAGAAGAAGACGTTCCCGGAAGTCGACCGGGTCGAGTGGTTCAGCGTGGAAGAGGCGAGCGCGAAGATCGTCTCCGCGCAACGCCCCTTCCTCGAGCGACTCACGGCCAGATAGAGCCGACCCACTCCGGGTGGTCGATGAACGGGTTCCGGTTCTTCTGGAACCGGTCGAAGATCAGCTGGTTGCGGTTGCGCTCGTTCGCGTCCGGCGGGTCCTGCTGGTTCCACTGCTTCAGCACCGAAAGCTTGCCGATGTAGGGCGCCGAGCCGTTGGCCACCGAGTTGTTGACCTCCAGGTTCACGTAGCCGTCGTTGCCCTCGTAGCGCACGGCCATGTAGAAGATCATCCGCGCGACGTCGCCCTTCACGGCGTTGCGCGGCTCGAACGAGTCGCCGTCGGCGAGGCTGCCCGGCGCCTGGGCCACGGCCGAACCACCGAGGTCGAAGTCCAGGTTGCCGCGGGCGGAGTTCACCGAGACGTCCTCCGCGCGCAGGTGGTGCACGTCGGTGCCAGGACCGGTGGCCGTGCCGAAGTCACCGTGGGACTTGGCCCAGACGTGCTCGCGGTTCCACTGGTCGGCGCCGCCGCCGTTGTCCGACTTCGGCATGGACCTGCCGCTGTAGAGCCCGATCACGTTGGACGAGTTGCCCGGGTCCTGGTCGGTGACCTTCAGCGCCTCCCAGACCGCGTCGTAGCTGAGCTTGGTCTGGTTGCGGATGATCGAGTTCAACGACGACTTCAGCGCCGCGCCCGTCTTGCCGCAGGCAGAGGCGTAGTAGGTCTCGCAGTTCGACGGACCGGACGTGGTGGTGGTCGTCGTCGGAGGCGTGGTCGTGGTGCTGGTCGGCGGCGTCGTGCCGGAGAACGCGAACGCCGTCGGCGAGGTCAGGCCGGCGTGCGAGAAGTACGCGCCGAGCGGACCGGTCACGTCGATCTTGCGGCCCTTGAGCGACGGGTTCGTCCTCAGGCCCCACTGCGTGCGGAACGACGTGGTGATCTGCACGTAGAGCATCCGCGAGGTGCTGGTCTCGGACGCCGAGTCCGCGAGCGCCAGCGCGTAGTCGTTCGGGTAGTTCGACGTCACGACGGTGTTCGTCGCCGTCGGCTGACCGACGACGTACCCCGACACCGTCGCGGTGCTCCCCTGCTGGGCGATCGCCTGGGCGACCGTGAGCGGTGCGGCTGCGACAGCGGCGGTCGACCCGTACAGGCCGACCGCCGCCAACAGAGCGATGACTAACGCAAGTGGACTCCACCGTGCCATGAGCACTCCCCGATCGTGTGGATGTTTCGCACACGATCGGTGTACATGGTCAACGCACGGTTAACGAGTGGTCACGGCACCAGGACGACCTTGCCCGTCGTCCGGCCCGAAGAGACGAGCTCGTGCGCCTTCGCGGCCTCCGCCAGCGGCACTGTGTGCTCGATCTGCACCTTGAGCTGCGGCAACGCGGCCAGATCGGCGCCGGAAGCGGCCACTCCCATGAACAACTCGAACCGGATGCCGAGCGCGGAAGCTCGGTCAACGTCAAAACCCGGGTTGCCGGGAATGATCGACACCAGCACGCCGCCCTGCTTCAGGACGCGCGCGGACCGCTCGGCGTACTCTCCCCCGATCGTGTCCAGCACGACGTCGACGGGCTCGATCTCGGTGAAGTCCTGGGTGCGGTAGTCGATGACCTCGTCCACGCCCAGCGAGCGCAGGAAGTCGTGCTTGCCGGCCGACGCCGTGCCGATCACGTACGCGCCGCGCGCCTTGGCGATCTGCACCGCCACGTGCCCGACGCCCCCGGCCGCCGCGTGCACCAGCACGCGCTGACCAGCGGAAACGCCACCCCGGCCGACGAGCGCCTGCCAGGCCGTCAGCGCCACCATCGGCGTCGCGCCCGCCTGCTCGACGGTCAGCCACGACGGACGGCGCACCACGTCGGCGGCGTTCAGCACGGCGTACTCGGCGTAGCCACCGCCGGTGCCCGGGAACGTGAGCAGGCCGTAGACCTCGTCACCGGCCCGGAACCCCTCGGCGTCCTGCTCGACGGTGCCCGCCACGTCCCAGCCCAGCGTGAACGGCGGCTCGCCCAGCGCGGGGAACCCGCCGGAGCGGATGTAGGTGTCGACCGGGTTCACGCCCGCCGCACCCACCTTGACCAGCACCTGACCAGGTCCGGCCACCGGCGTCGCCACCTCCGCGACCTCCAGCACGGACGCGTCGCCAACGGTCTTCTGCGTGATGACTCGCATGATGATGATCCCCTTCGAAGCTCTCGATGGACACCATCTTGCAGTTAGCGCCAACTTCCGGAAAGTAGGCACTAATTAGTGACTAACTCTCCCTCAGGTAGAGGTCCCGGAGCAAGGCGACCTCGGCGAGGTGGTGAATGACCTCGCGGTTGATGTGCAGCACCAGCGTCGCCATCGGTTCCTCGGCGAACGGCCCCTCGGCCGGCCCCACCGCCTTCGCGAGATCCGCCGTGCGCACCCCGGCCATCCACGTCTCGTAGGCCTCGTCGAGCTGCTTCAGCGCCTCGTCGGCGCTCTGCGCGAACGGCCAGGTCGCGTAGTCGGCGGGCGGGCCGCCGAAGTGCGACGCCGACCGCATCGCGAACACTCCCACCACGACGTGCGCCAGCCGCCACGCGATCGTGGTGACCGGTGCGGGCTCGGGCGGCGGGTACTGCCAGTCGATCTCGTTGCCCCGCACGGTCCACGTGTCGGCCACCGGCTCCCAGAAGTACTCGGCGTCGGTCAGGCCTGCGAGCCGCGGCCGCGCCGCCACGTTCCAGTGGAATTCGAGCTGGTCGGCCAACTGCTTGTTCCAGTCCATGCCCCCGACCGTAAATCCGTTTGCGGACAACCACCGCCCTGGAAACACTCCGGCCGTGGAGATTCGCCCCTCGCGCCCCGAAGACGTGGACCAGGTCGAGAAGCTCGTCGTCTCTCGCCACGACCCCAGCGACGGCGTCGACGCCCGCCTGCTGATGACCGACCCGGAGGCGGGGTGCGACTGGGTCGGGGTCGCCGACGACGGCGGCCGGATCGTCTCCACGGCCACACTGATGGACGAGACGCTGACGCTCGCGGGCCTCGACATCCCGGCCGGCCAGATCGAACAGGTCGCCACCGACACCGACTACGAGGGCCAGGGCCTGGTGCGGCAGCTGATGGGCTGGGCGCACGACAGGTCGGCCGAGCGCGGCCACCTGCTCCAGCTCGTGATGGGCGTCCCGTACTTCTACCGCCAGTTCGGCTACGCCTACTCGATCCCGGTCAGGCAGAACCGCGGCCTCGCCAGCCGGCCCGAACCCGTTGCGGGACACACGATCCGGCGCGCCACCGAGGCGGACATCCCCGCCCTGCAACGCCTTCAGGACGAGGCTCAGCGGAACGCGGACCTGCGCATGGGCCACACCACGCCGTGCTGGCGCTGGCTGCTGAACCGCACCGGCTCCATCACGTGGATCGCCGAACGCGCCGGCGTGCCGGTCGCCACGGGCCGCAGCACGCCCGAGGAAGAAGGCGACGTCGTGCTCGGCGAGCTCGCGGGCGACGACGACGGTGTCAAAGCGCTGGTGGCGCACCTGAACCCGGCCGAGGTCGGCGAACGCCACCCCGCACTGGAGCAGCACCTCGCGCCGGGGAACCCGGAGCTGGACCAGGTCATGGTCCGCATCCCCGGCGTCCCGGCCCTGCTGGAGCACCTGCGACCGGTCTTCGCCGAACGCCTGCGCGGGCACGAACCGGACGACGTCCTGCTCAGCTTCTACCGCTCACACGTCCGCTTCCGCTGGGACGGCGAGGAGCTCGGTCCGTCCGAGTGGGGCGGCACGATGCAGGGTCCCGGCGCGCAGGGCGGCGCGGGCATCGCCCCGGACCTGCTCGCGCCACTGCTGTTCGGCCCGCACGGCATGGACGGCCTGCGCCGGATCTTCCCCGACGTCTACCCCGGCCCCAAGAAGGACCTGATGCTGAAGCTGTTCCCGCCGGTCACGAGCGATCTGCTGACCTTCTACCTGCCGTAACCCAGAATAAACCGAGCGCTCGGTCTAGTATTGGGCGCATGACGACTGTGCAGGAGAGCGCGGCGGTCCGCTACGGCATCTGGGTCGCGTGCCCGGTCGCCGGCGCCGCCACGGCGTGGGGGCTCACGCTGGCAGCCGGGTGGATCACGACGCTGAAGTGGTTCCCGTTCCAGGGGATCTTCGAGACGGTGGCCGAGCTCCCGCAGCCGTGGGTGACACTCGGCGCGCTCGTCGTCGGCGCGGTCGCGGGCTTCATACTCGCGCTGGTCTGGGCGAGCGAGATGATGTCCGTCGAGGTCTCGGCCGGGCGGGTCACGCTGCGCAAGGACGACAAGACGTTCGACTTCGGCCGGGACGAGGTCGAGTCGGCGTTCGCGGACGGCAAGCAGCTCGTCCTGCTCTCCCGCGACGGCACCGAACTGGCCCGCGAGACGTCGGACCTGAGCAGGGCGCGGCTCGAACAGGCCTTCACCGAGCAGGGCTACCGGTGGCGGAGCGCCGACCCGTTCGCGGCCGAGTTCCGGATGTGGGTCGAGCACGCGCCCGACCTGCCGTCCGACGTGAACGCCCTGTTCACCGCCCGGCGGAAGGCCATCTCGAAGTACGAGACCGAGGAGGCCGCAGAATTGGCGCGGGAGATCCGCAAACGCGGTGTCGCCGTGCGGGACGAGAAGAAGAGGCAGTACTACAGGTGCGAACGGTAGATCCGGTCAAGCACGCGGAGAAGAAGCGGCACATCACCGACACCGCCGCGGGCCTCTTCGCCCAGAAGGGGTTCGAGCGGACGACCGTCGCGGACATCTGCAAGGCCGCGGAGATCAGCACGGGCAGCCTCTTCCACTACTTCCCCACCAAGCGGGCGATCTTCCGCGAGATCTTCGTGCAGGACGCCGAGGACAACGCGGCGATGTTCGCGAAGGCGCGCGCGCTCAGTCCGTGGGAGGGCGTGCTGCTGGTGGTCAACCACCTCTGCGAGCCCGCACTCGACCGGGCCGTCGCGGGGCTCGTGCTGGAGGTCGTCGCCCAGGCGAGCCGTGACCCCGAGCTGTGGGAACTGGTCGGCCGCAACGAGCAGGCGACCCGCGACGAACTGGCCGGGCTGTTCCAGCAGGCGCACGACGCGGGCCGGATCGTGCTGCCGGTGAGCGCCCTGGACGCCGCGAGCTGGGCGCAGGGGCTGGTCGACGCGCTGTTCGGCAGGCTGATCGACCCCGACTTCGACGCGGCCGCTCAGGTGAGCACCCTCCGGTTGATCCTTTCCCGATTCGTGGGTGCTGAAGCACCATGAGGGCATGGCTTACGACGTCGCAGCGGTCCGCGCCCACTTCCCCGCGTTGCGCGAGGGTGCCGCGCACTTCGACGGTCCCGGCGGCGCGCAGGTGCCCGACGTCGTCGCCGACGCGGTCAGGGACACGCTGACCTCGGCGGTGTCCAACCGAGGCAGCGTCACGGCCTCCGAACGCCGCGCCGAGGAGATCGTGCAGACCGCACGGCGCACGATGGCGGAGTTCCTCAACGCGGGCAGCATCGTGTTCGGCCGCAGCATGACGCAGCTGACGTACGACTTCGCCCGCACGCTGTCGAAGAACTGGCGGCCGGGCGACGAGATCATCGTGACCAGGATCGACCACGACGCGAACATCAGGCCGTGGGTGCAGGCCGCCGAGGCAGCGCGCGCGACGGTGCGTTGGGCGCCGTTCGACCGCACGACCGGTGAGCTGCCGGTCGAGGCGGTGACGAAGCTGCTCTCGGACCGCACCCGCGTCGTCGCGATCACGGCGGCGTCGAACCTGCTCGGCACCCGGCCGGACGTCGCCGAGATCGCACGGGCGGCGCACGAGATGGCGGCGTTCGTGTACGTCGACGGCGTGCACTACACGCCGCACGTGCCGGTGGACGTCGAGGCGTTGGACGCGGACTTCTTCGTGTGCTCGCCGTACAAGTTCCTCGGCCCGCACCTGGGCGTGCTGGCGGCGGCGCCGGAGCTGCTGGAGACGTTGCGGCCGGACAAGCTGCTGCCGTCGACCAACGCCGTGCCGGAACGGTTCGAGCTGGGCACGCTGCCGTACGAGCTGCTGGCCGGCACGACGGCGGCGGTGGAGTTCATGCGCTCGCTCGAAGGCCTGGAGGAGTACGAGCTCGGCCTGCGCGAGAAGATGGAGACCGGGCTGAAGGAGCTCGGTGTGCGGGTCTACAGCAAGGCGGCGGTGCGCACCCCGACCGTGCTGTTCTCCGTCGACGGACTGGACCCCGCCGAGGTGTACCGGCGGCTCGGGGCCGAGGGCGTGAACGCGCCGGCGGGCCACTTCTACGCGATCGAGTGCTCGCGCTGGCTCGGCCTGGGCGACAAGGGCGCGGTGCGGGCGGGCATCGGCCCGTACACCGACGAGTCCGATGTGGACCGGCTGCTCCAGGCCGTGGCCAGGCTCAGATGAACAGGACCAGCCCGACGTAGAGGGCACCGGCCAGCACGCTGATGTTGAGCCTGCGCGTGACGCGGTCGCCCTGGTGCTCGGCGATCAACGACCGGGCGCGGGCCCACATCACCTTCTCGCCGGCCTCGCGGTCCGGCAGGTGCGGTGTGGTCAGCACGTCGCCGTGCGGCCCGAACGCGAGCATGAGCTGCGGCCCGGACCGGCGCACGCCGTGCAGCTGCGCCCACGGCACGCGGTAGGTGAAGATGCCGGTGTAGAGCACGACGGCGTTGTGGTCGAGGCGCAGCATCGGCTGGAACCGCGTGACGGCCGACAGGACGCACTGCACGCCGATCAGCCCCAGCACCAGGAACTCCGGGTAGTACTTCAACGCGATCAACGCCCCGGCGGCGCCCAGGAGCAGCAGCACGCCCTCGACGCGGCGGCGGTCACCCGGCCAGATCGCGTGCGGCAGCTCCACCGGCGCACCGGCGGTGACCGGCACGCCCGGCAGGTGTGCACTGTGGACGGTGTGCCGCGGCCGCACCCGGTTCAGCGTGCTCGTCGCCACGACCTCGCCCTCGACCAGCACCGCGACCTGCCCGCCGTGGTGCCACTCCCCCGCGACGAGCACCTCGATGGGATCGTGCTGCAACGGCGGGTCCTCCTCGCCGCGCCACACCGCCCCGAACTGCTCGGTGTCGTGGTAGAGCGGTTCCTCCAGGCCGAGGTCGGCGAGCGTGGCGATGGTCGCGATGTCGTTCTTCTGGTACCGCAACAGGATCCGGCGCGGCCCGACCGGGTGCGCCTGCAGCCGGAGCGCCTTCACCGGCACCGTCCACAACGCGCGCCGCCGCCGTTCCCGCGCGGCCAGCATGATCGCGACGAACACCGCGGCACCGCCGAGGGTCAGCCACCACGTGACGTCCTCGGGTTCGTTCTCCATCCGCACCCACGAGCCGTCCGCGAGCACCGGCACGTCGTCGCCGACCCGGTAGGTCTCCGGCGCGAGCGGCTCGAACGAGGCCCGTTGCCGGTCCGGCAACTCCACCCACACCTCGTAGGTGTTCTTCACCTCGACGACCTCGGCCTGCACGCGGCTGGAGTTCGCGACGTGCCGCTCGATCTCGTCGTTGGTGAGGCTGTACTGCACGAACGTGAGGAACCCGAACAGCACCAGCAGCACCGCGACCACGCGCAGCACCCCGCGTTGCGGCGGCAGGTCCGGCAACGACACCAGCGCCGCGCCCGCCGCGTCGTGCTGGTCGGCCCGTGACCTCAGCGTCCACGCCGCCACCAGCGCACACGCGACGGCGTACGTCCCGAACGCCACGTTGGCCACCGCTGTGTCGCCGAGCGCGATGTCCAGCACACCGAACAAGACACCCATCGCACAGCCCGTGAGCACACGGCCGAACAGGAACAGCAACGGCGTGGCCAGCAACGGCACCACCGCGAGAGAGAACATCGGATCCGGCAAACACGGCTGCACGGCCGTGCACGGCGCCACGTTCGCACTCAGCGACACGTAGAGGGCGACCATCCACCCGACGACGAGGCCGGCCTTGGTCACCCACCACGGAACCGCGGCTGCCTGCCAGCGCTGCACGTCCACGGCAGGGATCATGACACGTCCATTGCTCCGAACGGCGCGATTCCCCCTCAGTAGAACGGGTATTCGCAGGTCACTACTCAGGAGGTGGACATGCTGGCCATCATCGCGGCGGTTTCCTTCGGCCTCGCGCTGATCCTCGATCTGGCGAAGACCGGACTCGGTGACGTGATCACCACGAACACGCTGATCGTGCTCGGCCTGCTGCTGCTGGCGCTGCACCTCGCCGGCGTCGGCACCGGCGCGCGCTCCTTCGGCTGGCGCAGGTCCCGCCGGTGAGACGTGGCCCCACCAGGTTCGCCTGGTGGGGCTCAGCCCATCCGCGTGATCTCGCCCGGCAACTCGTCCGCCACGGCCGTCCACTTCCCGTCCGGCCCCGCCTCGACGCGTTCGGCACCACCGCGCGGCACGATCACCCACAGCTGGTCCTTGCCGGACAGCCACACCACGCCCACGCCGTCGCCCTCGTAGACGCGGTCGTGCTCATAGGTCTTGCGGAACACCTCGCCGCCGTCGCGGTCGGTCACCCGCACCTCGCTGTCGTTCTCGGCGTGCGCGACGAAGTTCCCGCTGGGCGACGACTGCGGGTCACCGGGGCTCACGAACTGCTGCTCGCCGCTGCACGCGCCGAGGAACAGCACCGCCGCCAGCGCCAGCACCCTCGGGCGGGAAATGCCGTGCGTCATGCCGCCCAACCTAGCTAGCGTGCTCCGCCGTGTGGGATGTACTCGAAACCTTTTACGACTCCGTGCCCCGAGCGGGCGCCCGCGTCGAGGAGCACGGCGAGCTCGTGCTGTTCCTCCAGGCGGGCGACGGCTATCCGTACTACGCGCGGCCCCGGCTGCCGGGCGGGAATCCGAGCGTCGAGGACGTGCTGACCGTGCGGGCACGGCAGCGCGAACTAGGGGTGCCCGAGGCGCTCGAGTGGGTGCACGAGACGACCCCCGGGCTGCTCGACGTCGCCCGGCAGGCCGGCATGGAGGTGCTCCAAGCGCCGTTGCTGGTGCTCGATCCCGAGAAGCTGCCCGAACGGCATCCGCACGTGCGGGTGCTCGGCACGCGGCCGGTCGAGGTGACCGTCGTGGCGGAGCTCGCGTTCGGCTCACCGGGGACGGACGCGGGCGCGATCGGCGTGGAGGAACGGGACGCGGCGCTCGCGGCGGCGATCCCCGCGGACACCCGGCACCGGCACGCGGTGGCCGACCTGCCGGGCGAGGGCGTGCTGGCGGTGGGCACGGCGCAACGGGCGGGTGACGTCGTGGAGATCGCGGGCATCGGCACGTTGCCGGCGGCACGGCGACGTGGCCTCGGTGGTGCGGTCACGGCGGAACTGGCGCGCGACGCCCTGGAACGCGGCGCCGAGCTGGTGTTCCTGTCGGCGGGGAGCCTGGAGATCGCCCGCGTCTACGAACGCGTCGGCTTCCGTCGCGTCGGAACGGCCTGCATCGCGTCCGCCTAACGCTCGTCGCGCGGCATCGGAACGCGGTACAGGCAGCCGACGCACGGCATGCCGGAGGGCTGGGCGAGCAGTTCGGCCTCGCCCTCGTGGATGAGCTCACCGCAGTAGGCGGTCAACGCGGGCAGGGTGTCGTCTTCGGGCACGGGTACGAGGTGGCACGTGCGTTGTGTCTCTCCTACGACACCCGCACGCTTGCGGACCAGCAACACAGGCATGCTCATGCCTTCACCTCGGCGTCGTCCACCACACACACGACAGCGTGTGCGGTGGCGTAGAACTTGAGCCGGTACGGGCCCGCGTTCCTCTCTGCCACAGCCGCGCAGAACCTCTCGGAGCTGACCTCGTCCGGGCGCGGCGTTCGTTCGGCCAGGTCGATCACCCCTGGATCGTGCGGGCTTCCGAGCGGAATGGGGAGGGTTCCACACGATTTGCGGGTGCCGTATGCGGAACTCGCATACAGGACCTACCGCAGCCGTTCCGTCAGCTCGGCCATCGCCGGTGTCGTGGCCCACGGCACGAGCCGCGCGAGCTCGCTGAAGATCAGCTGGGAGCCCGTCACGCGGGCCAGGTCGAGCGCGACGAGCCCGAGTTCGGCGGCCCGGTCGACGTCCCCGCTGGCCGCGTGCGCGTACGCGAGGGTGGCCGTGTGCACGCCCTGCTCCCATTGGCAGACGCTGCCCCACCGCGGCATGAGCGCCGTGTACGCGTCGATGGCACGGCGGTGGTCCGCGAGGGCGACCATCGACGCGGCCCGTTGCATCTCGACGTGCAGTTCGGTGAAGCAGTAGCCGATCGAGTACTCGTCCGTGCGCACCCGTTCGACGTCCTGCACCAACGACTGTGCGAGGTCGAACCGCGTCATGCACGCGTCCAGACCCGCGCGCGCAAGGCCTCGTGCCTCCTGACGGACCGCCATCGCGCGCACGATCGCACTCACGCCCGTCTCTCGTTGGGCCGCACGCGCCAGGCCGATCACCCGGTCGTCGTCGCCGTCCACTTCGGCCAGTTGGCTCATCCGCACGTAGCAGTACGCGACGACGTCCCGGTCGTCCGCGGCCTGCCCCTGCTCCAGCGCACGGGACGTCCACGCGCCGGCGCTGCGCATGTCGCCGACCTCCTCGTAGAGCCAGCCGTAGAACTCCGCGTACATCGCGCCCGTGCCGAGCAACCGCCGCCGAACGTCCCCACGCGCGTTGCGGCGCAACGTGTCGATGACGTCGTACATACCGCGCACGGCGGGCATCAACGCACCGGTCGCACGCCAGTTGTGCGCGTCGTTGACGATCCTCCGCAGCACGAGCAACTGACTGACCGCGTCGTCGTCACTGTCCGCGTTGAACACAGCGGAGGCGCACAACGCCATCAACGCCTTGCCCTCCAGCCCGACCACGACGTCGCCGGACCGCATCGGCACCGTGCGGTCGGTGAGCCCGAGCAGGTGCGCGGGAATGCCGAGCAGCCGTTGCAGGGTCCGCAGCACGCGCAGGTCGTAGGCGATGTTGCTGCCCGACTCCAGCCGGGAGATCGCGGACTGGGAGAACCCGGCGAGCGTGCCGAGCTCGTCCTGGCGCAGGCCGTGGGCCTTGCGGGCGATCGCGACGACCGCGCCCGGCGACTCGGCCGCGACCGCGTCCCTGACCTCCCCCGACTCCCAGGTGGACGGCGGCAGCGCGGGCAGCGGCCCGTCCGGGACCACGACAGCGTTCCTGGCCAGATCGCTCAACGTCGACGCCTCCCGTGCTCAGTCCGCCATCATGACGCTCCTCGCGAATTCACTCCACCTCGTCTCAACACGGGACGAAACCGACTATCCTGCGGCCGTGATCAAGGACTTCGGTGCCGGTGTCGGTCTTCTGCTGCGCGGGTTCAGCCTGGTTTTCAGCTCCCCCAAGCGCGTGCTGATGGGCGCGTTGCCCGCCGTCATCACGGCTGTTCTCATGATCACGGGGTGGGCGGTGCTGCTCACCAACATCGACTCCGTGGCCGACTGGCTGACCGGGTTCGCGGACTCCTGGAGCGACACCTGGAAGGGCTTCGTCGAGGTCGTCGTCGGAATTTCGGTGGTCGCCGCGATCCTCGGTTTGAGCGTGCTGCTGTTCACCGCGATCACGCTGATGATCGGCGGACCGTTCTACGAGTACATCTCCGAAGAGGTCGAGGACGAGCTCGGCGGCGTGCCGGACGCGGAGCAGATCGGCTGGTGGCGCGGGTTCGTCGTCGGGCTGCGCAGCACGCTCCTGCTCGTCGCGACGTCGATCGCGTTCGCGATCCCGTTGTTCTTCTGCGGCTTCATCCCCGTCATCGGCCAGACGGTCGTGCCGGTGCTCGCCGTGTGCATCAACGGCTACCTGCTCGGCATCGAGCTCACCGGCATCCCGTTCACCCGCCGCGGCCGGTCGTTCAAGCAGCGCAGGCAGATCCTCAAGACGCGCCGGGGCCTGGTGCTCGGGCTCGCCGTGCCGACCTACCTGCTGTGCCTGATCCCGCTGGCCGCGCTGATCGTCATCCCAGCGGCGATGGCAGGCGGCACGGTGCTCGCGCACCGCCTGCTCAACGGGGACCGCGCTCCTATCGCGTGAACGGCAGCCAGGCCTGCTGCGTCAGGCCGCTGCGGGCGTTGACCTGCACGCCGGACGCCGAGATCGACCACAGCTGGTCGCCGATGACGATCGTGCGCCGCTGCCCGCCGCCGTAGTTCGTGCCGGTCTGCGGCTCGACGATCTTGCCGCCGTCGCGCAGCTGGTCGCCGTCGACGCGCAGCACGACCGACGAGATCTCCTGATACGTCTTGTAGGCCGTCACGGGGATCACGAGCGTGCCGTCCTGCGGCCAGTACAGGAACGCGTGCGGGTCGAACTGGGCCTCGGAGTTGCTGTCCGGCAGGTGGTACTGCGCGAGCCGTTGCGGTGACGCGGGGTTGCGCACGTCGAACAGCGACACCTGGGTGCCGAGCGTGCGGCCCTGGTCGTTGGCCTCCTGGCCGACGCCGATCAGCTTCCCGTCGCCGGCAGGGTGCAGGTAGGCGGAGAAGCCGGTGATCTTCAGCTCGCCGGTCACCCTGGGTTTGCGCGGGTCGCTCAGGTCGAGTGTGTAGAGCGGGTCGGTCTGGCGGAACGTGACGACGTAGCCCATCTTGCCGATGAACCGGACGCTGTAGATCCGCTCGCCCTTGCCCAGGCCGCCGACCTCGCCGATCTTCGTCAGCTGGTTGCCGTCGCGGCGCAGGGTCGTCACGAAGCTCTCCGACGGCGGTGGCGCCGGGGTGCTCGTCTGGTCCGCCGGCATCCGCCAGCAGCACCGGATCTCCGTGCCCGTGGTGGTGGCGACGCGCAGCACGCCGTCGTGCTCCGAGAGCGAGTACTGGTTGAGCAGCGTGCCGTTCACGTCACCGGACGCCACGTGCTTCGGCGGACCGGCCTGGCTGATGTCGAACTGGTGGATCGCCGTCGTGATCGGCCGCTGCACCGGCGGCCTGGTGGGAAGTTCGGGCAGCAGGCGGTGGTCGTCGGCGACGTAGAGGCTGCGGTCCGTGCCGTACACGGTGTCGCCGTCGGCGACGATCGAGACGGGCTGGCCGGTGCCGAGCGAGCCGGACAGGTCGAACGTGAGCACGGTCAGCATCGACGTGGCACTCGGGGCCGTGGGGCGGCTGACGTTCGCGCAGTCGACCAGGGTTCCGCTCGACTTGGCGCCGTTCTCGGTGAGTTCGTAGCGCGGCAGCCACGACCCGATGGGCTCGTTCTGCAGGATCTCCCTGTTGCGGCGCAACGATCCCGCTTCGTTCGTGGTCTCGTTCGGGTAGACCCACGGCAGGCGCGGCTGCGACCGCACGACGACCCGCGCGGTGCCGCCGATCTGCCGGGCGTCGAGGTAGTAGCCGTCGGTCTTGAGGCTGCCGATCTCCTTGAGCGCCTTGAGGTCCACCAGGATCAGCTCGGTGCCGGACTCCGGCGCGAACGACGGCATGTCCTGGGGCACCACGCGCTTCTCGAGCAGCATCGGGCTGTTGGTGACCACCAGCGCGCGGTCGCCCTGCACCAGCAGCTGGTTCGCGTACCGGTCGCCGAGGTCGACCGTCCCGGTGACGGCCCGGCTCGCGACGTCGATCACGCGCAGCTTGCCGTCGGCGATGGAGACGACGCGTTTCCCGTCCGTCTTCACGATGTCCGGCTCGTCGACGCCCTGTTCGTGGACGTTCGTGGTCGAGTGTTCCTGCTGCTGCGTGGGAGGCGTGGCCGGAACGGCCTTCTCCGCGTTGCCCGCGGCGTTCATCGTCACATCGCCCGAGGCGAAGATCTGCGGCCGTCCGCCGAGTCCGTACGCGCTGACGTACGGCGACATGGCGCGGCGAAGTTCGGTCAATGCGTTGTCGCACGAGTCGAACGCGACGAGACGCACGGGCCCGTAGTCCACGATCGGTGGTGGCGCGAGGGTGTCGTCGCGCACCGCGGAGCTCACACTCACTCCGGCGACGGCCAGCACGGCGGCACCGGCCAACAGCTTCTTGCCGTTCATGCCCAGAGGACGTAAGCCGGGCCGGAAAGGGTTGCCGCCCTTTCCGGCCCGATTTCCTACAGCTGTGCCTGGATCTGCGCCGCGTAGGCGGAGACGCGCGCGTAGACGCCGGGATACCCGGCGGCCGCGCAGCCCTCGCCCCACGACGTGATGCCGATCAGCTTGCCGCCGGCCACGAGCGGGCCGCCGGAGTCGCCCTGGCAGGTGTCCGTGCCGCCCTGGGAGTAGCCGGCGCAGACCATGTGCGTCGCGTTGAAGTCGCTGCCGTACGAACTGGAGCAGCTGGAGTTGCTCGTCAGCGGAACGGTGGCGCGCAACAGGTAGCGCGACGCCGAACCACCGGACGACGTGGTGCCCCAGCCCAGGATCGTGGAGCTGGTGCCCGCGTTGTACAACGCGCTGTCCGCCGAGGTGGCGAACGGGATCGGGGTCTGCGCGAGGTTGCGGTCGAGCGTGAGCACCGAGACGTCGTAGCCGCGGGTCACGTCGCGGTAGCTCGGGTGGATCCAGATCCTCGTGACGCGCGCGACGACGCCCGCGGTGGAGTTCTTGTCGTCGCGGCCGGCCACGACCCGGACGGCGGACGCCGCGTCGCCCACGGTGCAGTGCGCCGCGGTGACGACCTTGTTGGGCGCGACGAGAGTGCCGCCGCAGTACTGGAAACCGCTGCTGGTGGCCAGGTAGACGACCCAGGGGTAGGTGGACGTGCTCGCGCGCGTGCCACCGACGATCTGGGTGCCGAACTCGCCGTCGGCGGTGGGGACAGGAGCTGCTTCGGCCACGCTGACGCAGGCCATGGACAGCGTTGCCGCCGCCAGTGCCGCGCCGAGAAGTGACCGGAGGCGGTGCAGGGTTGCCGCCATGATCGTCTCCTTCTTCTGTTGTGACCACCGGCCGCAGGGCCGTTGGTGATTAAAGAAAGCCATGGGTGCGGGTGGGCCGGGTAGGGCTGGTCCGCGTAGGCCGTTCAGCCGCGCCGGTGCCCGCGTGATTGGATCGAGCGCGAACAATCCCGTTCCGAGAGGAAGTTGTGATGGCCCCCACGAAGCCTGAGGTCGACCCGCACGACGGCCCGGCGCCCGCCGACCTGCTGATCGAGGACATCACCGTTGGCGACGGTGCGGAGGCCACGGCCGGTCAGTTCGTGTCCGTGCACTACGTCGGTGTGTCGCACTCGACCGGTGAGCAGTTCGACGCGTCCTGGGACCGCGGCGAGGCCTTCCAGTTCCCCCTCGGTGGCGGCCGCGTCATCCAGGGCTGGGACCAGGGCGTCCAGGGCATGAAGGTCGGTGGCCGCCGCAAGCTGGTCATCCCGCCGCACCTGGGCTACGGCGCGCGCGGCGCCGGTGGCGTGATCAAGCCCAACGAGACGCTGATCTTCGTCGTCGACCTGCTGGGCGTGAACTAGTCGTTGTGCTTGCGGCGTCCCACTGGTCCGATCGGGTGGGACGCCGCTGGTCTTTCCGGCCGATTTGACGTCGTGCCGGAACGGGAGCGCACCCGGCTGCGTCATCCTTGAAGTCCGCTGCTGTTGTGGGAGGGAATAACCGGTGCCCGAGGACGTCGCCGGTTCCGAGCAGATGCTCGCGAACTGGAACCAGAGCATCCAGGAACGCGCGGCCCGCTATCAGGAGATGGCGACCCGCGTGCAGGGGATGACGATCTCCGAGCGCTCCCAGGACGGCTCCATCGAGATCCTCGTCGGGTCCAACGGCATCCTGCAGAACCTCGTGATCAACGAGTCCGCCTCGACCAAGCGCATGGCCGAGGTCAGCGGCGAGATCATGAAGCTGCTGCAGCGGGCCCAGTCCCGCATCCCCGAGCTGCTGCAGTCCGCCATGGCCGAGACCATCGGCACGCAGGACGAGACGGCCAACGTGCTGTTCAACGAGGCCAAGAAGAACTTCCCGGCCCCGCCCGCCGAGGAGCCGACGCGCACGCCGTACGACCGCAACGAGATCAACTTCCGGGTCGAGGACGACGCACCGCCGCCACCTCCGTCCCGTCCGACGCCTCCGCCTCCCCCGCGCCGTCGCCCGCCGAGGGACGATGACGACGACTTCGGCGGCGAGTCCGTCCTCACCTGATCGTTCCGCCGCACGGCCCTGAGGGGAGTTCCCGATGACCGGGTTCAACGTCACGTCCGACGTCCTGGACGCGCACGCCAAGGCGTTGGAGGGCTTGCAGGGCCGCCTGCAGGGCGCTGTCGACGCGGCCAACACCGTGTCGATGCCGACCGACGCGTACGGCATCATCTGCCAGCCGTTCCGGATGCTGCTCGACCCCGTGGAGCAGTGGGGTCTCGACGCGCTGAAGGGTGCCGCGGAGGCGATGGACGCGACCGCCAAGAAGATGGCCGACACCGCCAAGCACTACCAGGAGGTCGAGGACCAGATCACGCGCGCGCTCAAGGGCGGCGCGTGACGCGTCCCTCGTTCAGGCCCGCGCGGACGGGGAACCACGAGGCCCGGTACCCACTCAGAGTTGTGTGAACGGCGTGGGACCTATGACCGTCCCGCGCCCGTCGCGGTAGCCCGATAAGATCAGCGGGCTTTCACGGGGAGAGGGGCGAGGACCACATGAGCCAGCCGGCGACACCGCTGAGCGAGCAGGACCAGCAGCAACTGGTGCGGCAGATCGGCCGTGCCATGCTGCCGGCCGTACCGCAGGGCTGGCAGCGCATCCGGGCCGAGTACCGCGCGGCCGGGCGGCACATCGAGGTCGACCTGGCGTTCGCCGGGCCCGACGGCCAGCTGCGCCCGGTGCGGCCTCCGATGGACGTCGTGCAGATGTTCGGCCACCTGCGTTCGGGCATGTACCACCCCGACCGCGGCACGTGGCTGAGCGCGACGTACGAGATCGAGGCGCCCGCGGCGTTCACGGCGGACTTCAACGCCGAGGACGAGCCGCGCTGGCGCAACGCGCCGCCGCCCATCGGGTTCCGCGACGAGCTGCAGACGTTCCCGCGGCCCGACCGGATGATCCCGGACTGGTGGCGCCAGCGCGTCGGCCTGCCGCCGCTGCCCGCGCCGGAGCCCGAGCCGCAGCAGGAGTACCAGGCCGCGCCCGCCGCGGTCCAGCAGGGCTCGGACGAGCTGCGCACGGCCCGCGTGTACGACGGCAAGAACGACGACGGCCGCATCGTGGTGAACCGCCAGCCGGTCGACCCGCAGATGGTCGACGGCCTGCTGAGCTACCTGGAGTCGGCGCCGGTCGTGCTGGCCGCGCGCAGCTACGACACCGACGAGTTCTCGCAGACCGGCGAGCAGGACGTGCCGCTCAACTTCCGCACCGACGGCACGTGGATCTGGGCCGGCGCCGTGCCGCACTACCTGCGCAAGTACGGCCTGCCGCCGGAGCCCGAACTGGTGGCGCACGCCGTGTCGCGCAACTTCCAGGTCGCCGAGGTCAACGAGCAGACGCAGGACAAGGCCGTCTCGATCATCACCGGCCAGGGCTAGGCGTTAGTCCAGGGTTCTCAGGTACGCCTCTCCTCGCGGGGAGAGGCGGTACCCGACCTCCAGGGACTCGGTGAGCCCCTTCGCTTTCAGCTTCCGGACGTCCGCCTTGAACGGCAGCTTCTCGCGGCCGACCGAGGCGGCCAGGTCCGCGGCCCGCACGCCGGGGTTCGCCGCGATCAGCCGCAGCAGCGCCAGCGCGTCCGGCTTGAGCTCGACTCCGTCCACATCGGACGACTCCCGCAGCTCGATCCGCGGATCCTCACCCACGAAACGCAGTCGGATGCGGTAAAGCGCGCCCTCGCGTCCATCCACAGAGGACTTCAGCGCGACGACGGTCGGATACCCGGCCGCCACCGCCTCCGCGCGCGTCACCCGCGACACGACGTCCACCGCGTCGATCGCCAGGACGCCCCGCGACGTCCGCAACGTCCCGCCCGCGCGCACAGTCGGCCGCTTCCAGCGCCGGAACTGCAGCGTGATCTCGCCGGACCGGATCCGTTCCCAGTCAGCCACTCGGATCAGCACCGAACGAGGGTCTCAGGTTGCCGACCTCCGCGACAGCCGAGACGATCCACGCCATGCAACGGTGGTGGCTCTTCACGGTGCGCGGAGTGTTCGCTGTCCTGTTCGGCCTGGCGGCCCTGGTCTGGCCCGGCCTCACACTGCTGGCGTTGATCATCCTGTGGGGCGCCTACGCCCTCTTCGACGGCGCGATGATGCTGTATCTGACGCTCACCCACAAGGAGTGGCCCGCTCGCTGGGCGCTCGGCCTCATCGGCGCGCTGGGCCTGGTCACGGGCTTGATCGCGTTGTTCTGGCCGGGCATCACGGCGACCGCGCTGCTGCTCCTGATCGCCGCGTGGGCGCTCGTCACCGGTGTGCTGCAGATCGTCGACGCGATCCGCCTGCGCAAGGTGATGACGAACGAGTGGTTCTACGTCGTCACGGGCGCGCTGACGGTGCTGCTGGGCATCATCCTCGTGGTGAACCCAACGGCGGGCGCGCTGGCGTTCGTGATCACGATCGGGATCTTCGCGATCCTGTGGGGCGTGGTGCTGATCCTGTTCAGCCTGCGGTTGAAGCAGCTCGACGGCGGGCTCGCACGACCCGTACCGCGAGCGTGACGAGCACGGCGACCCCGACGAACACGTAGAGGTTGCCGATCACCTGCTGCCACCACGCCCAGTCCCGTTCGACGTCGTTGTCGCGCGGGAACAGCCAGTGCGGACCGATCGCGAACACCGCCACGACCGCCCACGCGGCCCAGTGACGCCGCAGAGCGGGCCGCGACAGCAGCACGAGCGCGGGCGCGATCCACACCCAGTGGTGCCCCCACGACACGGGCGAGATCAGCAGTCCGCCGATCGCCACGACGAAGAACGCCTCGATCTCACCGACCTGCGACGCCAGCCACCACACCGTCGCCACGACCAGAAGCGCCAGCACGAGCCACACGCCGACCTGCGCGCCGTTCTCCAGCCCGAAGCGCGCGAGCGTGCCGCGGATGGCCTGGTTCGACGCGTAGGTGAGGCGTCCGACGCGGCCCGGGTCGAGCAGCGCGTGCGTCCAGTACTCCTTCGCGTCGCCGAACGAGATGAGGAACCCCAACGCACCGAAGGCGAAGAACGAGCCGATGGACACGAACACGGGCTTCCACTGCCGTCGCGCGACGAAGAACAACGCGAAGAACGCCGGCGTCAGCTTGATCGCGGCCGCCAGCCCGATCAGCGCGCCTCGCGGCCACCAGCGCGTGCGTTCGAGCAGGCAGTCGGCCATCACCAGCAGCCCCAGCAGCAGGTTGATCTGCCCGAACCACAACGTCTCGCGCAGCGGGTCGAAGATCGACGAGACCGCGGCCGCGCCGAGCCCCCACTTGACCGCGTCCGGACCCCAGCCGAGCACGCGTTGCGCCGCGATCAGGCACAACCCGGTGAGCATGGCGAGGTTCGCCACCGCCACCGCGAGGATCGCGAGCCAGAGCGGCACCAGCGCCAGCAGGCTGAACAGCACGGCGGCGATCGGCGGGTACGTGAACGGCAGGTCGGGCCCGCCGAGCGGTTTCGCGAAGCCCTCGACGTAGAGCGGCAGGTCCTGGAGGAACACCGCCCCGCCGTTGCGATAAACGCGCAGGTCGAGCGACCACCCCTCCGGGCGGTACATGACGTAGGCGAGCGTGGCCACCATGACGGCGGCCCACGCCACCACGACCCGCTTGGCGGTGCGGTCGAGCTGCATCGGGGAATGGTATCGATGTGCCAGATGTCGCCCACGTCACCACTGCGTAACCGGAAATCTCACGTAGCGTCGTCACGTGACCGCGCAACGTCGATTACTGCAGCTTGCGCCGTTCGTAGGGCGCACAAATGCGCACGCACGGGATATTCTGTGCGCATGAGTCCTGCCCTGGAGACGGTGCTGGCCAAGGCCGGCCTGCAGGTGAGTCCAGACGAGTTCCTGGCCCTCGTGACCGACGCGGCACGCAGGCTCGCCCCGCCACACCCGGAGCCGGCCACGTACTTCACGCCGGACCAGCAAGCAGCCCTGGAAGACGTCGGCCTCGACCTCTCCCCGGCAGGCCCGGCGGACGCCCGCCCGCGCACCCGCACCGTCGTCGCCCACGCGGTCCTGCGCGACTCGGCGCTGACCGTGAACGAGGCAGCCCGCCAGCTCCAGGTCGACACCAGCCGCATCCGCCACCGCCTCGGCGTCGGCAGGCTCGTCGGCTGGAAGGACAGGGGCAGCTGGCGCCTGCCCGCGTGGCAGTTCGCGGGCACCGGCGTCCTCCCCGGCCTGGAGACCGTCCTGACCGAGGTCCCGGCGGACCAGCCGGCCCTCGTCGTCGCCGCCTTCATGACCACCACCCAGGAGGACCTGCCCGTGGACGGCAAGCCCGCCACCCCGCGCGACTGGCTCCTGGCGGGCGGCGACCCGCGGCGAGTAGCAACCCTGGCCTCCGCGCTCGGCACACCTGCCTGAGCGTTCCCGAACACCCGACAGGACCCGAATGTCACGGCTTCCGCAGCCGCCTGCCCCTGCCGTGCTCCAGGCGCACCTGCGCCGCACCGAAGACGTCGTAGCGGTGCACCGGGCCACCCGCCTGGTCCGCGTCTTCACGGCCAAGGGCTCCCACCCCCAGCGCTGGAACACGTTCCGCTACACGGGCCCGCTCCCCCACGCCCGCTTCGACGCCCAACAACCCGCCTTGGACGGCTCCCCTGTCCAGGACCACGAGAACGGCGTCCTGTACTTCGGCCTCTCGGTCCGCACGTCGATCGCCGAGGTCTTCCAGGCCACGTCGATCGTGGACCGCCGCACCCGCTCGCCGTTCCTCGTCGTGCTGCGACCCCGCCGCACGTTGCGGCTGCTGGACCTGGGCGGGCTGTGGCCGACGCGCGTGGGGGCGTCGCAGGAGATCTCGACCGGGCCGAAGCTGGTGACGCAGGCCTGGTCCCGGGCGATCCGGGCGGCCTATCCGGAGCTGGACGGGCTTTGGTACCGGTCGTCGATGGACTCCGGGGACCCCGCGATCTGTCTGTGGGATCCGCCCGGCGCTTCCGGGCTGCCCGCGGCTCCCGATGTGTTGCTGCCGTTGGACCACCCTGGGCTGGACCTGCCGTTGGCGCGGGTGTGCGAGGAGCTGAACTACACGCTCCTGGGCTGACCCGTTCGTCGGTCAGCCCAGGAGGATCAGCAGGTCAGGCCTTGAGGTGGCGGCCCCACCACTCCAGCACCGCGTCGAAGCGCTGCTTGCGGTGCCGGGGCTGCCCCGAGCGGGTCAGCTCGTGCCCCTCGCCCGGGAAGATCAGCATCTCCGTCTCGACGCCGCGCCGCTTCAGGGCCACGAACATCCGCTGCGCCTGCTCCAGCGGGCAGCGCCAGTCCTGCTCGGAGTGCACGACGGCGAACGGGAGGTTGATCTTCTCGGCGTAGGTGAGGGGCGACATCGCGCGCTGGGCCTCGGGGTCGGGGCCGCAGTAGGCGTCGGCGAAGAAGTAGCCGATGTCGGACGAGCCGCCGAACGAGTCCCAGGCGTTGACGGCGCGTTCGGACCAGGCCGCCTTGAAGCGCTCGCCGTGGTGGGCGGAGAGCCAGGAGGTCATGAAGCCGCCGTAGGAGCCGCCCATGATGCCCACGCGGTCGGCGTCCAGGTCGGGACGGGCCAGCGCGACGTCCAAGAGGGACAGGACGTCGTCCACGTCGACGGTGCCGAACTTGCCGACGACCGCCTGGCCGTGGGCCTGGCCGTAGCTCGCCGAGCCGCGCGGGTTCGGGAGGACGACGGCGTAGCCCGCGGTGGCGTAGACCTGGGCCTCGTCGAAGAAGCCCCAGCTGTGGTACATGAACGGGCCGCCGTGCACGGCCATCACGACCGGGTGCGGGCCCTCGCCCTCGGGCAGGACCAGCCAGCCGTGGACGGGGTAGCCGTCGGAGGCGGAGCCGGTGAGCTCCACGACCTCACGCGCGGCGACGGACGAGAACGCCGTGCGCACACCGGTTCCGACGAACTCGACCTGGCCGACGCTGTCCGGAGTGGACACGACGGCGACCACAGTGGACCCGTCGGTGGCGAACGAGCGGACCACCGCGTTCTCGCCGGCGAGCACCTCGCCGGAACCGCCGGAGAACGGGATCCGGCGCAGTTCGAGGGCGCCGCGGTTGCGCACGACCAGCAGGACGCCCTCGGCGTCGGCCACGGGCGGGCCGGAAAGGCGTTCCACGTCAACGGTTTCGCCGTCGGTCAGCCTTGAAGCACCAGAACCGTCCAGGCCGGACTTCCACAGGCCGAGGTTGCGGGCCACGGCGTCGATGCCGGTGAACTCGGTGCCCAGCCAGAACAACGAGCCGTCCGCGACGAACGGCATCGCGACCTCGCCGGCGCCGCCCACCAGCAGCGACGGCGCGCCGCCGGCAACGGCGACCGAGTACAGGTCGGAGTGCAGCGTCTCCACGACGCCGAGGTCGCGCGGCGCCACGAACACCAGCGTCGACGCGTCGAGCCACGCGGGGTCGCCGACGTCGTGGGTGCCGTCGGTGACGACGGAGACGTCGCCGTCCAGCGAGACCACGTGCAGGCGCGGGCGGCGGTCGCCCAGGAAGCCCACGTCGTCGACGCGGTAGTCGAGGCGCGTGATGCGGCGCGGCGCCTCGGCCTCGGGGCCGTCGTCGGTGGTGCCGTAGCGGCCTTCCTCCGGCACGCGCGCCACGAAGGCGAGGCGCGTCGAGTCCGGCGACCACACCGGGGCGCCGGCGCCGAGCGGCAGGTCGGTCAGCCTGCGCGGTTCGCCGCCGTCCACGGGGACGACGTAGAGCTGCGGCTTCGACTTTCCGCTCACGCGCAAGAACGCGACGAATCGGCCGTCGGGAGAAATGCGCTGTGCGTTGTCACGATCACCGTGCGTCCACGGTGTCGTCTTTCCGTCAGGGAACACCCGGTGCAGACCGCCCCGGTAAGTGTTCTTCTCGAGGTCGGGCGTGGTGATGCTGACCAGCACCAAGTCTCCGGACACGGCGACGGTGCCGGGCGTGGTGAGCAGCTGCAGGTCGTCAGGGCGCACGGCGTGGACGCTAACAGAACTTGTTAGCAAAGCTCAGAGTTGTTTGTTGACCGATCACAAAAATTGACTCGCCGCATAGATTCCCGCGTATGACGCGCATCGTGTTCTCTGGGGGCAGGGTCTTCACCGGCCGGGGGTTCGAGCCCGGCGACGTCGTCGTCGAGGGCGACCGCATCGTCGACGTCGGCGTGGGTCTCGACGGCGACACCAAGGTCGACGCGACCGGCCACTCGATCCTGCCGGGGCTGTTCGACTGCCACGTGCACTTCATGTTCAGCGGCGCCGATCTGGTGCGGTCGCTGAACACGCCGTTCTCGCTGCCGTTCTACGAGGCGATCGGCAACATGAAGGCGACGCTGCAGTGCGGCATCACGACCGTGCGCGACGCGCTCGGCGCCGACCTCGGTGTCGCCGAGGCGGTGCGGCGCGGGCTGATCCAGGGGCCGCGCATGCAGATCGCGGTCAACATGGTGTCGCAGACCGGCGGCCACAACGACGACTGGATGCAGTGCGGCGCCCACATCTCACCGCCGCTGCACCCCGGCCTGCCCAACTCCGTCGCGGACGGCCCGGAGGAGCTGCGCAAGGTCATCCGCACGCTGGTCCGGCACGGCGCGGACATCATCAAGATCGCGTCCAGCGGCGGCGTGATGTCCCCGCGCAGCAACCCGCGGCACGCGCACTTCCGCGACGAGGAGATCGCGATGATCGTGCAGGAGGCCAACGCCGCCGGCATCGCGGTCATGTCGCACGCCATGAGCGGCGACGGCATCCTCACGGCCGTGCGCAACGGCGTGCGGTCCATCGAGCACGGCGTCTTCCTCACCGACGAGGGCGTCGAGGAGATGATCAAGAACGGCACGTGGCTCGTGCCGACGCTGATGGCGCCGCGCATGGTGATCGACCAGGCCAACGCGGGAGTGGCGATCTCCGACGTCATCATGAACAAGGCGAAAGCCGTGGTGGCGCAACACTTCCAGGCGTTCCAGAAGGCGCACCAGGCCGGCGTGAAGATCGCGATGGGCACGGACTCCGGCGTCGGCCCGCACGGCGACAACCTGACCGAGCTCACGCTCATGGTCGAGTACGGCATGACCCCGGCGGAGGCGCTCTACGCGAGCACCCAGTCCGCCGCCGACCTGATGCGCCTCGGAAACGACCTCGGCGAGCTCGCCAGTGGCAAGCTCGCCGATCTCGTGCTCGTGGAGGGCGACGCCGAGCAGCACGTGAAGGCCGGAACGCTCAGGCAGGCCGTCCGCGCCGTCTACCAGAACGGCGTCGCGATCAGTTAGTGGTTGGCGTCCGCCCCGATGTGCTTCGCGGCCTCGGGGTGGCGCTTCACCTTCCACAGGCTGGCGATCGTCGTGATCGCCAGCACGCCGATGATCACCGACAGCGAGACCTCGATGCCGATGGTCGGCACGTGGAAGGGCTCGCCGCCGTTGAGGAACGACAGGCTGTTGGTGTGCAGGGCTTCCAGGATCAGCTTGACGCCGATGAAGCCGAGGATGACCGACAGGCCGATCGACAGGTAGACGAGCTTCGCGAGCAGGCCGCCGAGCAGGAAGTACAGCTGGCGCAGGCCCATCAGCGCGAACGCGTTGGCCGTGAACACCAGGAACGGCTCCTTGGTGAGGCCGAAGATCGCGGGGATCGAGTCGAGCGCGAAGAGCAGGTCGGTGGAGCCGATCGCGACCATCACGATGAACATCGGGGTCACGAAGCGCTTGCCGTCGATCTTGATGAACGACTTGGAGTCGTGGAAGTCGTCGGTCACCGGGAAGACCTTGCGCACCATGCGGAGCATCAGGTTCTCCTTGTACTCCTCTTCCTCGTCGTGGTTCTCCCGCGCCAGCTGCCAGCCGGTGTAGATGAGGAACGCGCCGAAGATGAAGAAGACCCAGCTGAACTGCGCGATGAGCGCCGCGCCGGCCGCGATGAAGATGCCGCGCATGATGAGCGCGAGCACGATGCCGACCAGCAGCACCTTGTGCTGGTGGATCGCGGGCACCTTGAACGTCGTCATGATGATCAAGAAGATGAACAGGTTGTCGACGCTCAGCGAGTACTCGGTGATGTACCCCGCGAAGAACTCCGTCGCGTACTGACCACCGGAGAAGTACCAGATGCCGAGACCGAAGAGGGCGGCCACCGCCACGTAGAAGACCACCCAGCGGGCGGCCTCGCCGATCGTCACCTCATGGGGCTTTCGATCAACGATCACGAGGTCGACAGCGAGAAGGACGAGCAGACCACCGATCGTCGCGAGCCACAACCATGCGGGGACGTTCACAACGCATACCTCCGGGATTCTCAGCGCACGCCAAATTCACCCGGAGGTCTCCTCCGCCGCCGAGATGATCTCTCGAACGACCGACGGCACCGGGACCTCGACGCTGAGATCCGTACTGACGACACCGCCGCTTAGGGAGTACTCCCCTCCATGCTGCGTCAACATGATGCTCCATGAACGGCGCTTAGCGCCACTCAGGGTGAGCAGACCCACGCAACCAGGCGCAACGGGAATAAGGGCTGCGACGTCCGTGCGCGTACCTGAAGCAGTGCTGAAGATCCACTCATCCTGAGAGCAGCACGCGATCCCGACAGGCGGTTCTCAGCAAAACTCGCATATCGTCATCGACGTGTCCCGCCTCTCCCGCCTTCGCGGCAGGTGGACGATCCCCGCATTGATCGTGGTACTCGCCGTCGTCGCAGGCGGCGTGTACTTCACTCGATCCGGAGACGACCCCGTAGCCGTTTCCTTCAAAGAAGCGAACATCGACGCACCTGAGAGCCCTGACAGCGCTCAGACGGTGACGATCGAGACACGCCTCTACCTCCCCCAGCAGACGCCCGCGCCCGCGATCATGCTCGCGCACGGCTTCGGCGGCAGTCTGCGCAGCGTGCACACGCAGGCCGAGGAGTTCGCCCGGCGCGGCTTCGTCGTGCTGACGTGGTCCGCGCGCGGTTTCGGCCGCAGCACGGGCCAGATCGCGCTGAACTCGATCGACCGCGAGGTCCGCGACGCGCAGAAGCTCCTCGACTTCCTCGGCACACGCGACGAGGTGCAGAAGGACAGCGGCGGTGACCCGCGCGTGGGTGTGACAGGCGCGTCGTACGGCGGTGCGTTGTCGCTGCTGCTCGCGGGTGTCGACAAGCGCGTCGACACGCTTGTGCCGGTCATCACCTACAACGACCTCGCGCAGTCGTTGCTGCCCAACTCCGCGCTCGCGACCCCGCGGGCGGACGCGACCCCGTCCGCCACGGCGTTCGGTGAGGACGGCGTCTTCAAGCGGTCGTGGGCGGGCATCTTCTTCTCGGCGGGCATGACGTCGATCGACCTGTCGTCGCCGACCGGTGAAGCGCCCGAGCAGGGCCAGCGGGAGTCGAACAACCAGCAGGCGACCGTCCCGCAGCAGCAGCCCGGTGGCAACTCGGGTGGCCAGGGTCAGCAGCCGCCGACGCCGTCGCTCGGCGCGTGCGGCCGCTTCACCCCCGAGGTGTGCACCGCGTACACCGAGGTCGCCACGACCGGCCGTGCGTCCCAGCAGACGCTCGACCTGCTGCGCAAGTCGTCGCCCGTCGCGGTGACGGACCAGATCAAGCAGCCGACGATGCTGGTGCAGGGCGAGCAGGACACCCTGTTCGGTCTCGACCAGTCCGACGCGACCGCGCGCCAGATCGCCGCGGCCGGCGGCCCGGTGAAGATGGTCTGGTACGCGGGCGGTCACGACGGCGGCAACCCCGGCACCGCGCTGCGCGGCCAGATCGCCGACTGGATGGACTTCCACCTGCGCGGCAAGGGGACCGACCCCGGCACGGGCTTCGAGTACACGGTGCAGGGCGCGTTCCGCTCGTCCGGCCAGCCGTCGCTGCGCACGGTCGTCGCGCCGGCGTACCCCGGTCTCGCCTCCGGTTCGCCGACCGAGCGCAAGACGCTGAAGCTGACCGGCCGCGAGCAGGTCGTGGTGAACCCGGCCGGCGGCAACCCGGCCTCGATCAGCAACCTGCCGGGCCTCGGTTCGGCGCTGTCGCGGTCGTCGGCGATCTCGTCGCGGCTGTCGCTCGACATGCCGGGCCAGGCCGCCGTGTTCAACTCCGAGGAACTGACCTCGCAGGTGCTGCTGACGGGGTCGTCGACGGTGCGGCTGAAGATCGCCCGCGGTGACCAGACCTCCGGCGAGGCGATCCTGTTCGCGAAGCTCTACGACGTCTCCGGGGACGGCACCCGCACGCTGCCGGGTTCGATCGTGGCGCCGTTCCGCGTGGCGCTGCCGCCGGACGGTTCGGCGGCCGAGGTGACCGTGACGCTGCCGGGCGCCGTGCGTCCGGTGGAGGCCGAGCACAAGCTGGCGCTGGTCGTCTCGACGACGGACCAGGCGTTCGCGAACGCCGAGCAGCCCGCCGCGTACCGCATCTCGCTGGCCTCCGACGAGATCTCGGTGCCGGTCGTGCCCGGCCGCAACGTGTCCGAGGGTTTCCCGATGGAAGCCCTGTGGGGCATCGTGGTCGCGCTCCTCGTGCTGATCGGCTCGGGCATCATCGCGATGTTCCGCCGCCGCATGGCGCAGGACTCGGACCCGGACCTCGCGGGCGTGCCGCTGGTCATCTCGAACCTCACGAAGGCCTACCCCGGCGGGGTGAAGGCCGTGACGGACCTGTCGTTCCGCGTCGAGCACGGCATGGTGCTCGGTCTGCTCGGCCCGAACGGCGCCGGCAAGACCACGACGCTGCGCATGGTGATGGGTCTGATCCACCCGTCCGAGGGCAGCATCCGGGTCTTCGGTCACAAGATCACGCCGGGTGCCCCGGTGCTGTCGCGCATCGGGTCGTTCGTCGAGGGTTCGGGCTTCCTGCCGCACCTCTCCGGTGCCGCGAACCTGCGCCTGTACTGGGCGGCGACGGGTCGTCCGGTGGAGGAGGCGCACTTCGACGAGGCGCTGGAGATCGCGGGCCTGGGCAAGGCGGTGCACCGCCGGGTACGCACGTACAGCCAGGGCATGCGGCAGCGGCTCGCGATCGCGCAGGCGATGCTGGGTCTGCCGGACCTGCTGATCCTGGACGAGCCGGCCAACGGTCTCGACCCGCCCCAGATCCACCAGATGCGCGAGGTGCTGCGCCGGTACGCCGCGGCGGGCCGCACGGTCGTCGTGTCGTCGCACCTGCTGGCCGAGGTGGAGCAGACCTGTTCGCACGTGGTCGTGATGCACAAGGGCCAGCTCGTCGCCGCGGGCGAGGTGTCCGACATCGCGGCGGGAGGCGGCGAGGCGACGTTCCGCGTCGACTCCCCTTCGAAGGCGGCCGATGTCCTGCGGGGCCTCGAAGGCGTGCACGACGTGCACGAGGACGAGGGTGCCGTGCACGCGTCGATGAACGGCGTCCCGCGCGCCGCCGCACTCACCGCCCTGGTGGCGGCGGGGATCGCGGTGGACCAGGCGGGCCCGCGACGCAGGCTGGAAGACGCGTTCTTGGAGCTGGTCGGTGAATGACTTCCTGATGGCGGCGGCCTCCGCCACCGCCGAGACCCACGCCGAGGCAGAGGTCCCCTCGTCGAGCGAGCGCACGTTGCTGGCCGGCGAAGGGGGACCCCTTGACTCAATTATCCCAGGCGACACCGACGATTTCGGGCCCGCCGAGGCCGCACCACTGGTGCGAACGGTCCTCACAGCCAACCCGAACCGCACGAAGGCTCCGGCCCAGAAGGAGGTGACGACGTGACCGAGAACGGCGTCCACACCGACCCAGGCGCGCTCACCGACCTCACCGACGCCGCCGCCAAGCAGCACACCGAGGTGGCCCCGGACGGCTCGTCCGCCGGCTACAAGGCGCGCCGCACGCTCCGCATCTACGTGGAGCTGCAACGCCAGATCCGCCGCCGCCGCACCCAGCTCGTGCTGGGCTTCCTGGTGCTGCTGCCGTTCATCCTCGTGGTGAGCTTCGAGATCGGGCAGTCCGACCCGAACCGCCGCTCCGGCGGCTTCGTGGACCTCGCGACCGCCAGCGGCATCAACTTCGTGGTGCTCACGCTGTTCGTGAGCAGCAGCTTCCTGCTGCCGATGATCGTGGCGCTGTTCTTCGGCGACACGATCGCGTCCGAAGCGTCGTGGTCGAGCCTCAAGTACCTGCTCGCCGCTCCGATCCCGAGGCACCGCCTGCTGCGCCAGAAGGCGATCAGCAGCGGCATCCTCAGCGTCTTCGCCCTCGCCCTGCTGCCCGCGGTCGCCCTGGCCGCCGGCGTGGCCTGGTACGGCACGGGCGAGGTGGTGAGCCCCACCGGCGAGGCCGCCCCGTTCGGCGACGGCGTGCTCGCCATGGCGTTCGCGGTCGTCTACATCTCGATCAACCTGTTCTGGGTGGCGGGCCTCGCGATGTTCCTGTCCGTGTCCACCGACGCACCGCTCGGCGCGGTCGGCGGCACGGTGCTCGTCTCGATCGTGTCGCAGATCCTCGACCAGATCGAGCCGCTCGGGGACCTGCGCAACTACCTGCCGACGCACTACGCGATGGCGTGGGCGGACCTGCTCTCGACCGACATCGACTGGTCGCAGATGGCCCGCGGCACGTTCTCCGCCCTCGCCTACGGCGGCATCTTCACGCTGCTCGCGGCACGGGTCTTCAAGACGAAGGACATCACCAGCTAGTCGTCACTGCACGCAGAACTCGTTGCCCTCGGGGTCGAGCATCACCACCCAATGTCCCTTGGCGTCGTTGAACTCCTGGACCTTGGTGGCCCCGAGGCCGACGAGCCGGTCAACCGCCTCCAGCCCGGCGTTCACGTCGAGGTGGAGGCGGTTTTTCGCTGTCTTGCCCTCCGGCACTCGCTGGAAGAAGAACCGCGGCCCGGCCCCCTCGGGATCGATGATCGCCGAGTAGTCGTTGACCGACTCGAACGGGATGTCGTTCTTGACGGCGAAGTCCTCCCACGAGTCGAACCCGGGAGGCGGTGGCTGCACCACGTAGCCGAGCGCCTCCGCCCAGAAAGCAGCGAGCTTCCCGGGGTCCGCCGCGTCCATCGTGACCTGGATTCCGATTGCCATGACAGCACGGTAAGACCGAATGCGGACAACCACTGTCCGGAGTAGCCTGCCGTCTCATGTCACGTCCAGTGCACTTCGAGATCCACGCCGCAGATCCCGAGCGGGCGCGGAACTTCTACACCTCGGTCTTCGGCTGGAAGATCGAACAGTGGGGCGACATCCCCTACTGGACCATCGTCACCGGCGACGAGGAACAGCCGGGCGTCAACGGCGGCCTGCTCCCCCGCCGCGGCCCGGACCCGGCGCCGGACGCACCCGTTCACGGCTACGTCATGACGATCAGCGTGGTCGACATCGACGCCACCATCGCCGCGATCGAGGTCAACGGCGGCACAGTGGCCCTGCCCAAGGACAAGATGCCGGGCGTGGGCGTGCTCGCGTACTACAAGGACACCGAGCAGAACATCTTCGGCATCCTCCAGCCAGAAGACAGCTAGGGCCGTTTGCTCTTGGGCAGCCGCGCGACGACGGCCTCGTAGGAACCGTCCACGAGCTCCAGCAGGTCGTCGTCGGGCACAGCCCCCTTGAGCGCCACGGTGTTCCACCCGTACCGCCCGACGTACCCGCTGATGGTCACGTCCCCGGGAAAGCGCTCGCGCCACACGGCAGCGGCCTCGGCGTCAACGCCGCACTTGAGCCCGACCGTGTGCACGTCGAGCCCGATGAAGGCGAACGCCTTCCCGCCGACCTTGCACACCAACTCGGCCTCACCCCACGGATACGTCTCCTCGGCGCCAGGCTTGGCCGCGCAGTAGACGATCAACTCATCCAGTGTCACAGCAACGATTATCGCCCACCGAACACGGCCACGAAGCGAGTGAACAACCGAGCGAACGCCACCCGCTCCTCCTCACTCCAGTCCGCCATCGCCACCGCACAAGCACTCTGCCGAGCCCGATGCAGCTCAGCGGACGTGGCACGCCCCCGCGCCGTCCGCACGAGCAACACCCGCCGCCCATCGGCCTTGTCCGCCACCCGCGACACCAACCCTGCCTCGACAGCACTGGTGACGAGCTTGCTGGCCCGAGGCTGATCGACGTGCAACGCCAGCGCCACACTGGAAACGGTGGCCTGAGCCCCGGCCCGCTCAGCGGCCTCGACAACATCAAGCACGTCGAACGCCGGAACAGCCAACTCCGCCAAGGCCCGACGAGACTGACTGCGCCGCACGGCGATCAACGCCTGCTCCACCGCAGCGAGGTGGGAATCCACATCCACCCCGAGATCATGGCCGCAATGAGCCCTGACGAAAGCAGTCCGCGCACATCTCACCCCAGAGGGCGATTTACGGCGGCGGCGCAAATCGTTATGAGGCGCCAAGATTACGCACCGCATCCACCGATCTAACCCACCGCACCCGAGCACCGCACCACCCGCTTCCCGGCGCGGGCCGGACGTTTCGAAACACCCGGGCCGGTTTCCTCCACAGTGGACGCACAAGATCACGTGGGGCGACGGCCCGGGCCAAAGCGCAAAGACGGAATCGACCGTGCGGCGATGGCCGAGGAGTGGTGGCCGAACGCGGGCGAGGATGGCGTGAGGGGTGGGGGCGACGGTGACTGGGGCGAGAGGGATGGAGAAGAGCGGTGGGAGGACGAGAGAGAAGGCACGACGGGGCGAGAGCGGGGACGGCGTGAGGGGCGGTGGCGTGACGGCAAAACGGGAGTGGTGCGCGAGCGAAGGCGGGGCGAGGCGTGGCAAAGAGCGGGGCGGGGCCCAGAGAGGGGGTGGTGTGGAGCGGGGGTGGGGCGAGGCGGGGCCGGGGGTGGAGCGGGGCGAGGGTGCGGGTGCGGGTGCGGGTGCGGGTGCGGGTGCGGCGAGGGTACGAGCGAGGGTGAAGCGAAGGCGGGGGCGAGGCGACGTAAGGCGGACTGGGGTTGTGGCCGGGATCGTGCCCAGGCCGCTGTGGGCAGGCAGCGGCCCGCCACAGGCAACACAGCAGAACCGCGAAGCCGAAGGCGAGCCCGAACCTCCCGCGCTCATCACGGCAACCGGTAATGACGTGACGTGCCCACCCAACGTGCCCACGCTGCAAAGAGATTGGGGCTTGACTTTGGGTGCGAGGTGCTAGCTTCGAGAGCTCGGCCGGGCGCTTTTCAGCCCGGCCTTTCCGGCCGACCAGCACCTCGCAAGGGCCCCGAAGTCAAGCCCCAATCTCTATCGTCGCGCAGCGGCGATGACTGGACCACGCTCGTCAAAGTCTTTGCACCCCAACGCAACCGTCACTTGACGCCGGCCGCGTCCATCCCTCGCAACTCCTTCTTCAGATCCTGGATCTCATCCCTCAACCGAGCGGCGAGCTCGAACTGAAGGTCCCGCGCGGCGTTCATCATCTGATCGGTCAACGACTGCACCAGATCAGCCAGCTCCGACCGGGCCATCCCGGCCCGCTCGTGCGAAGCGACAACCCCAGAAGACCGGCCGCCCTCGCCCGTGGCCCGCTTGCCCCGCGACGCGTTGCGGCCGGAGCCGCCGACGGGGACCTCGTCCTCCGCCTCGGAGTAGACGGCCTCGAGGATGTCGGTGATCTTCTTGCGGAGCGGCTGCGGGTCGATGCCGCGCTCGGCGTTGTAGGCCTGTTGCTTGGCGCGGCGGCGGTTGGTCTCTTCGATGGCGTGCCGCATCGAGTCGGTGATCTTGTCGGCGTACATGTGGACTTCGCCGGAGACGTTGCGGGCCGCGCGGCCGATCGTCTGGACCAGGGAGGTGCCGGAGCGGAGGAAGCCTTCCTTGTCCGCGTCGAGGATCGCCACCAGGGAGACCTCCGGGAGGTCGAGGCCCTCGCGGAGAAGGTTGATGCCGATCAGGACGTCGAACTCGCCCAGCCTCAGCTGGCGCAGCAACTCGACCCGGCGGAGCGTGTCGACCTCGGAGTGGAGGTAGCGGACCCGGATGCCCAGTTCGAGCAGGTAGTCGGTGAGGTCCTCGGCCATCTTCTTGGTCAGGGTGGTGACCAGGACTCGTTCGTCGCGCTCGGCGCGCTCGCGGATGGAGTGCACCAGGTCGTCGATCTGGCCCTCGGTCGGCTTCACGACCACCTCGGGGTCGATCAGGCCCGTGGGGCGGATGACCTGCTCCACGAACTCGCCGCCCGCCTGGCCCATCTCGTACGGGCCCGGGGTGGCCGAGAGGTAGACGACCTGGCCGATGCGGTCGGCGAACTCCTCCCACGTCAGCGGGCGGTTGTCGAGCGCGGACGGGAGGCGGAAGCCGTGTTCGACGAGGTTGCGCTTGCGGGAGGCGTCGCCCTCGTACATGCCGCCGATCTGCGGGACGGTCACGTGCGACTCGTCGATGACCATCAGGAAGTCGTCGGGGAAGTAGTCGAGCAGGGTCGCCGGGGCGGTGCCGGCGCCGCGGCCGTCGATGTGGCGCGAGTAGTTCTCGATGCCGTTGCAGAAGCCGACCTGCTTCATCATCTCCAGGTCGTACTGGGTGCGCATGCGCAGGCGCTGCGCCTCCAGGAGCTTGCCCTGGCGTTCCATCTGGGCGAGCGTCGTCTCCAGCTCGGCCTCGATGTCGCGGATCGCGCGCTCCATGCGCTCCGGGCCCGCCACGTAGTGCGTGGCCGGGAAGATGCGCAGGTCCTTGACCTCCTTCACCACGTCACCGGTCAGCGGGTGCAGGTAGTAGAGCTTGTCGATCTCGTCGCCGAAGAACTCGACGCGGACGGCCAGCTCCTCGTACGACGGGATGATCTCCACCGTGTCGCCGCGCACGCGGAACGAGCCGCGGGTGAACGACATGTCGTTGCGGGTGTACTGCACGTCGACCAGCAGGCGCAGGAACGCGTCCCGGTCGACCTCCACGCCCGTCTCCAGCGGGATCGAGCGGTCGAGGTACGACTGGGGCGTGCCGAGGCCGTAGATGCACGAGACCGAGGCGACCACGATGACGTCGCGGCGGGTCAGCAGCGACATCGTGGCGGAGTGGCGCAGCCGCTCGACGTCCTCGTTGATCGAGGAGTCCTTCTCGATGTACGTGTCCGTCTGCGGGATGTACGCCTCGGGCTGGTAGTAGTCGTAGTAGCTGACGAAGTACTCCACCGCGTTCTGCGGGAAGAGCTCCTTCAGCTCGTTCGCCAGCTGCGCCGCCAGCGTCTTGTTCGGCGCCATCACCAGCGTCGGGCGTTGCAGCTTCTCGACCAGCCACGCCGTCGTCGCCGACTTGCCGGTACCGGTGGCGCCGAGCAGCACGACGTCGCGCTCGCCGGAGCGCACCCGTCGTTCGAGGTCGGCGATGGCCGCGGGCTGGTCACCCGCGGGCTGGTACTCGCTGACCACGCGGAACTGCCCGTCGGTGCGGACGATGTCGCCGACGGGACGGTGTTCGGAGTGCGCCTTGACGGTGCTTTCCTCTGGCGGGAGCTCGGTTGCGAAAGCCACGGGAAGCACGTTACGCCGGGGGTCTGACAATTTCCGATTGACGCTGGTCAGAGCCCCCGAAAGCCCCTCAGTCGCAGGGGCAGCAGTTGCAGTCGCAGTCGCAGTTCGGGCCGCAGTCGCCGCCGTCGCACCCGTCCCGCCGCTTGTCGCTCCACGGCCCGGGGAACGGGTCGCGGCAGCAGAACTGACAGGTCCCGCACATGTAGAGGAACGCCCCGCAGCCCTCGAAGCACCCGCGCGGCTGGCGCTGCCGGTTCAGCCTCGGGTAGGCCCACAGGCCGCTGCCGGGATCGGACCACCGGCGCTTGTCCGGCGGGTACTGGTGGCGCGGCCGCTTGCCGAACACGCGCACCACCGACTCCTCCAGCTCGTGCACCAGCAACTTGTGCACGAGCCGCCCGTCGGTGAACTCCACGTCCTTCAACGCCAGCCGGATCCCCGCCACGGCGTCCAGGCACAGCCGGTGCGCCTCCTCGACGGACGTCCCCGTGGCCACCAACGGGTTCCACGCGCCGGAAGCAAGATCCTCTTCCAGGTCCTCCGCGGCGTCGATCAGGTGCGCCACCCGCCCGAACAGCCGTCCGACCTCGCGCAACGGCTCCACGTTGCCCGGCCGGCCGGCGAGGATCGCGGTCTGCCCCACGGCGAACGCGGTCGCGGTCTCCGTCGGTTCGGTGACCACGAGCACCGAGCTGCCGAGCCCCGCCGCGGCCTCCACCTCCGGCTGCCGGCGCACCGCGTCCACCATCACCGACGCGTCGAACCCGAGGTCGGAAGCCGTTCCCAGCCCCTTCGAAGCCCACCGCTGCGCCACCGCGCGCCCGGCCCACCCGAGCCGCCCGGCGAGCCCGTCACCGTCGTCCACGTGGTCCTGGATCTTCAACGACGCCAGCACCAGCGACACCGACGCCGCCAGCCGCGCCCCGTCCCCGATGGCCACGTCCGCGGACTTCATGCCCCGCAACGCACACGGCCCCGCCGTCCGTCGCGACACGACGGACTGCGCCTCCACGGCCGCCGAGATCATCAGCCCGTCGTAGTTCGTGACGAGACGCGAGAGGTGACCGTGCTCGTCGCGCAACGACAGGCACATTCCACAGAGGTGCGACAGCCACGCGGACCGCAGCTCAGCGCCCATTCTGTTGCGACAGGGGCGGATGATCCCGAACATGCGCGGCATCCTAAGTGGCCGCGGGGCTCCGCGATGGCAGTATCGCTGACGTGGCACACATCCATCCGCCGAAGATCGAGTACTTCGACCTGGACGCCAAGAGCAACACCGACCCCAAGGGGCAGCTGAGGAGCGTCGACGAGTTCCGGCTCACGCCGACGGGCCTCTACATGTTCCGGCCCCTCGCGGGCCACCCCAAGATCAGCCACTTCGAGAGCTGGTTCCTGCCCAAGCTGAACCTGCGCGTGACGCGGCAGTCCTGGCACCCCGGGCACCGGCTCGACTTCGACTTCTACGTCGACGTCGTGGAGATCAACGCGATCGGAAGTGTCTGGAAAACAACCGATCTGTACCTCGACCTGATAGTCCGAACGGGCCACAGCGTCACTGTTTTGGACACAGACGAGTTGATCTCCGCAGTTCAGCACAATCTGCTGTCGCCGGAACGCGCGCAATGGGCGTTGGAAACCACCTACTCGGCGGTGTCCGGCATTTCAGCGCACGGTCACGATGTGGTCAGGTGGCTCACCTCTTCGGGTTGTCCTACCGCCTGGCGTTGATACACAGAGTGTGGTCGTCATCTGACCGTGACGTAACGAATCGACCCGGCGTGTAACTGCGAGCACTTATTTGACTACGCTCGGCGGCGTGGGAGCGGTCACTACACCTCAGTTGGTCGATGTCGTCGACACCATTTCGGGCGTGCGCGCGTATTCGTCCGGTGGCTCGCGAACACTCAGTTCGTGCAACGTCGAACGGTGGGGTCTGCGAATCGAGCACCCCACCCCGGAAGACCCTTTCTCGGACTCCGAGGTCACCTGGCTGATGCCCGAACTGGGCCTGCGGCTGACCACTTACCGCCCGCGTTCGCGGCACGCCCGCAGCACCCCGAGCGTGCTCTCCGCGGTGCGCGTCGAACGCGACCACCGCCACTGGCAGACGACGGACCTGCTGCTGGGGCTCGCCGTCCCCGGCCGCACGGTGGCCCGCATCGTGCGCAGCGAGGACTTCGCCGCCGCCGTCGCGGGCCGCGTGCTGCGCCCCGGCGACGCCGACCAGGCCCTGCGCACGGTCCACCGCACCCTCGAAGAGCTGAGCAACGTCAACCACAACCTGACGTCGTGGCTGACGTGGCACGGCATCTACGACTCCTGGCCGCCCCTGTAGGCCAGGACCCTCTTGGCGGCCTGCTCCATCCACGGTTCCTTCGCGTCCCCGTACGCGAACCCGGTGGAGTCGGCCGCAAACCGTTGGGACAGCTCCAACTTGAGCTCGGTGTACTCCGCACGGGCTGCCGCGTCGTGCCGCAGCCAGTCGCGGAAGTCCACGACCCACCGCCAGCCCGCCCCGTCCTGGACGCGCACGTGCAGGTTCGCCCGCCGGCCCGGATCCGCGCTCGCGTGCAGGCGCTTGCTCCAGTCGCCGCCCTCGCCGCGCGGCGCGTCCTCCAGTGACCCGAGGTACGGGAAACCGGCCTGCGCCAACGCTTCCCGAAGCTCGTCCGCGGTCTCCATGTCCTCGACGGCGAGCTGGAAGTCGAGCACGTCCTTGGCCGCGAGCCCCGGCACGGACGTGGACCCGATGTGCTCCACGTGCCGTCCGCCGGCGGCGAGGCTGATCCGGCGGGCGATGCGCCGGGCCTGCGCGGGCCAGCGTTCGTCGTAGGGCACGACGATCGGCGACCCCGACGCGTACGTCCGCGTGCGCACGTTCTTCTCGAAGCCCACCAGGCGGTCCCACAGGTTCGTGACGTCCGGGACCTCGCCGCTGTTGTCCAGCCACACGTCGGCGACGGCCCGGCGCTGCTCGTCGGTGGCCTGCGCGGCGATGCGGTTCTGCGCGTCCTGCCGGTCCATGCCGCGGCTGCCGACGAGCCGTTCCAGCCGGGTCTCCTCGTCCGCGTAGACGACGATGACCAGGTGGTACGCGGCCGCGATGTCGCGTTCCACGAGCAACGGGATGTCGTGCACGACGACGGCGTCCTCGGGCGCCTCCGCCATCCGCTGCCCGGTGAGCGCGCCGATCCGGGGATGCGTGATCCCGTTGAGCGTCTGCCGGGCCTCCTCCGTCGCGAACGCCTTGGCCGCCAGCGCCGCCCGGTCGAGCGTGCCGTCGGCGTTCAGCACGTCCTCGCCGAACGCCTTGACGACCTCCTTGAGGCCCTCACTGCCCGGCTCCAGCACTTCCCGCGCGAGCTTGTCCGCGTCGATGACGACGGCGCCGTTCTCGGCGAGCAGCCGCGCGACCGTCGACTTGCCCGACCCGATTCCCCCGGTCAACCCCACCCTCAGCATGCAGGTCAGGTTAGCCGGGCCACGCCGCCCCGTCCGCTGTGGACACGATCACCACCACTAGACCGGCGGCGTCATCGCCTGCTGGGCCAGCACCGGCAGCACCGCGACGAGCTTCTCCTTGGGGATGAAGTTGTTGCGGTTGCGCACGACGAACGTCGACTTGCCGAGCGACCCGACCAGCAGCTGCTCGTCCTTGTTCTCGATCAACGTCCCCTTCTGCTTGCCGACGTCGACCTCGGTGATCTTCGCGCCCTCGCCCCGCTCGGCCTCGACGCTCTCCGCGACGCGCGTGCGCGCCGTCAGGTCGTCGACATAGGTCGACAAGCCGATGACGATCTTGGCGTCCAGCAGCCCCTTCTTCTCGGGAATGCCGTAGTAGCAGTCGACCTTGCCGGTCTTGCCGATCCCGGGTTCCTTGATGCCGATGATGATCCGCGGCTCGCCTTCCAGCTCCTGCCCCAGCGTCGCGTCCATGACTTCGGCGGGCACGACGAGCTCGCAGTCGTCCGGCAGCGCCCGATCCACCATCAACGGCACCCGTGAGGGCGTGGTGGGAGGCGTGATCTTCGGAATCTGCGGCGGCGGCGCCTGGGTCTGCGGCGCAGCGGTGGAGCAGGCCGCGCTGAAGGTCAGCGCCACCGCGCCCAGTGCCACGAAGAACTTGTTCCCACGCATAGGTTTGTCAACCTACACAACGAGGTTGACGCTCCACCACAGAGTGAACGGGTGGAACTGAGTGCACGGCTGGAGAGCACCCGAAGGCCTGAAACGAAGGCCCGCCAACGCGGTTGCGTACCGAACGCGGAAGGCCCCCGCACCGGAGTGCGGGGGCCTTCGAAAGCGGTCTAGCTAGAGCCGGAGGCTCACATGCCGCCCGACAGCTTCTCGCGGAGCGCCGCGAGCTGCTCGTCGGAAGCCAGCGTGCCACCGGACTGCGCCGGCGCACCCACGGACGTGGACGGGGCGTCGCCACCGGAGGTGTAGTTGCCCGCACCCTCGGCCGAAGCCTCTTCCTCGGCCTCGGCGGCCTTGCGGATCTGCTTCATGTGGGCCTCGTAACGAGTGTGCGCCTCGGCGTACTGGCGCTCCCACTCCTCACGCTGCTTGTCGAAGCCCTCGCCCCACTCCTGCGACTCCGGGTCGAAGCCTTCGGGGTAGATGTAGTTGCCCTGGTCGTCGTACTCGGCGGCCATGCCGTACTGGGTCGGGTCGAACTCGGAGTCGACCGTGAAGCCCTCGTTGGCCTGCTTGAGCGACAGCGAGATCCGGCGACGGTCGAGGTCGATGTCGATGACCTTGACCATGACGTCGTCGCCGACCTGCACGACCTGCTCCGGGATCTCGACGTGGCGCTCGGCCAGCTCGGAGATGTGGACCAGGCCCTCGATGCCCTCGTCCACGCGGACGAACGCACCGAACGGAACCAGCTTGGTGACCTTGCCCGGCACGATCTGGCCGATCGCGTGGGTGCGGGCGAACTGGCGCCACGGGTCTTCCTGCGTGGCCTTCAGCGACAGGGAGACGCGCTCGCGCTCCATGTCGACGTCGAGGACCTCGACGGTGACTTCCTGGCCGACCTCGACAACCTCGGACGGGTGGTCGATGTGCTTCCAGGACAGCTCCGAGACGTGGACGAGACCGTCGACGCCACCCAGGTCCACGAAGGCACCGAAGTTGACGATCGAGGACACGACGCCCTTGCGGACCTGGCCCTTCTGCAGCTGGTTGAGGAACTCGCTGCGGACCTCGGACTGGGTCTGCTCGAGCCACGCGCGGCGGGACAGGACCACGTTGTTGCGGTTCTTGTCCAGCTCGATGATCTTGGCCTCGAGCTCACGGCCGACGTACGGCTGGAGGTCGCGGACGCGACGCATCTCGACGAGGGAGGCGGGGAGGAAGCCGCGGAGACCGATGTCGAGGATGAGACCACCCTTGACGACCTCGATGACCGTGCCCTTGACGGGCTCGTCCTTCTCCTTGAGGGCCTCGATGGTGCCCCACGCGCGCTCGTACTGGGCGCGCTTCTTGGAGAGGATCAGACGGCCTTCCTTGTCCTCCTTCTGGAGAACAAGCGCCTCGACCTCGTCACCGACGGAGACAACCTCGTTGGGGTCGACGTCGTGCTTGATCGACAGTTCGCGCGAGGGGATGACGCCCTCGGTCTTGTAGCCGATGTCGAGCAGGACCTCGTCCCGGTCGACCTTGACGATCGTGCCCTCAACGATGTCGCCATCGTTGAAGTACTTGATCGTCTTGTCGATAGCTGCGAGGAAGTCCTCCTCCGTCCCGATGTCGTTGATCGCGACCTGCTTGGGAGCAGCGGCAACGGGGGCGGTGGTGGTGTCGGTGGACATTAGGTAGGTGGCTCCGGTACGGATTGGCATTGATGGCTTGGTAGTGGTGCGCGCGCAGCGTCGCAGCGACCTGGAATCCGGCGGTCTTGGATCATGGGCAGCACTAACCCACTACGCACGCGATATCGTACGCGGCCGCGAGACGCGCAAGCAAACCAGCCCCCATGTGAAGGAGCAGTGTGTCCAACCAGCACGCGAGCGCGGAGCAAGCGCTCGGCACCGCCGGCATCGTCAAGCGCGGGGCGGACGCCGCGGAGTCGCGCGTGGCGAACCGGATCTGGTGGGACGCGGACGCCGACGACTACCACCGGACGCACGGTGACTTCCTCGGCGCGGCCGACTTCGTGTGGTGCCCGGAGGGCGTACGGGAAGAAGACGTCAGGTTCCTCGGCGAAGTCGCTGGTCAGCGCATCCTCGAGGTGGGCTGCGGCAGCGCCCCGTGCGCGCGGTGGCTCAAGGACAACAAGGCCGACGTCACCGCGTTCGACATCTCCGAGGGCATGCTGCGCCACGCGCGCGTGTACAACGCGGAGACCGGCATCGACGTCCCGCTCGTGCAGGCCAGCGCCGACCAGCTGCCGTTCCAGGACGACTCCTTCGACGCCGCGTGCAGCGCGTTCGGCGCCGTCCCGTTCGTCGCGGACGTTCAGGACGTCTTCAGCGAACTGGCCCGCGTGCTCAGGCCCGGCGCGCCCTGGGTGTTCTCGGTGAACCACCCGATGAGGTGGATCTTCCCGGACGACCCCGGCCCGTTGGGGCTCACGGTCACGCAGTCGTACTTCGACCGCACGCCCTATGTAGAGGTGGACGACGACGGCAAGGCCACCTACGTGGAGCACCACCGCACGCTCGGTGACTACGTCAGGGCCCTCACGAACACCGGGTTCGTCGTCGAGGACCTGGTCGAACCGGAGTGGCCGAAGGGGCACACCCGCAACTGGGGCCAGTGGAGCCCGCTGCGCGGCAGGCTCTTCCCCGGCACCGCGATCTTCCGCACGCGCCTGACGTCGTAATCTCACGTGCCATGACCTCGGCACGCGGACTGGTGGCGGCCCAGTCAGCCCGGTTCGCCGCACTGGACCCGTTGCTGCCGCCCGCCACCGAACCGCCGCCCGACGGCCACGTCATCACGGCGGCGCTGGCGGACGGCACGCGCGTGGCCGGGGTCGTCAGCCACCAGCACTTCGAGCCGCACTCGACCACGCGTCTGTGGTCGGCGGCCGAGGTCTGGGAGATACTGCCGCTGGTCGGCACCGCCCAGGGCGTCGACGCCCTGCTCACGCGCTTTCGCCGGCACCTCGACACGCAGGAGATCGGCGACGACACGGCGTGCGTCGTGCACTGGCCGAGCCGCGACACCCAGGCCGCACGGGCGTTCCTCGACCACGGCCTGGTGCCGCTGTCCGTGCTCGCCGTACGCCTGCGCACGCCCGCACAGCACGTCTCGCGCACGCTCACGATCCGCCGCGCCACCCCACACGACCTCGAAACGGTGCTGGAGCTGTCGCTCGCCGAACTGGAGTACTCCTCCTACGTCGGCTCCACGATCGTGCGTCCCAACGCGGCGATCGTGAAGCGCCGCGCCCTCGTCGAACGCCTGAAGAACGCCAGCCCCATCTGGCTCGCCGAACGCGACGGCATCGCGGTCGCCCTGGCCGAGTGCGCGATCGTCTCCTCCGAACCGGGCACCGCCGCGGCGGCGAGGCTCCCGCGCGGCCGCTGGGGCTATGTGAACTGCGTCTCCGTGCTCCCCGGCGCCCGCGGCACGGGCATCGGCCAGCAGCTCCTCGCCTACGCCCACCAGGAGCTTCACCGCATGGGCGCGGTCGGCACGTACCTCTACTACAACCCGCCGAACCCGCTGAGCAGCGTCTTCTGGCCGCGTCAGGGCTACCGGCCGCTGTGGACCGTCTGGGAAGTACGCCCCGCGTCCGCCCTTAGGTGACCTATGTCCGAGTTGCCAGCGGCAGAGGCCTGCGCGAGAATTTGTACTGACCGGTCAGTTTAAAAGGAAGGTAAAGGCCGTGGAGATCCACGCAAGTCGCGCAGGCGTCAACGGGGGCCATGGTCCCCTGCTCCGGCCGACTTCGCTGACCGTGAAGCCCGGCGAGCTCACGCTGGTCGCGGGCGAACCGGGCGGCGGCCACACGGCACTGGCCCTCCTCCTCTCCGGCCGTATGAAGCCCTCGACGGGTGAGGTGTCACCGGACGCGAAGACGCTGCGCAAGCGCGTCGTCCTGGTCGACGCCCCCGAGGTGAACGAACCGGAGGAGTCGCTGACGCTCGCGGCCGTCGTCGGCGAGGAGCTCGCGATGAACCGCATGCCGTCCGGCAAGAAGGCGGTGCACGACTGGTTGGTCGAGCACGCCGCCGACGAGCACGCGGACAAGCGCTTCGAGCACGTCCCGGCGCAGGCCCGGTGCGCGGTGATGCTCGAACTGGCCGCCTCACGCCCCGGCGTCACGGCGCTGATCCTCGACTGCCCCGACCGCTACCACCCGAACCCGCGCGAGTGGTTCGCACTGGCGAGCGACTACGTGACCCCCGAACGGTCCGTCGTCGTCCTGTGCTCGAACTCCTCCGCCCACATCCTCGACATCACGCACGCGCGCCTTGGTGAGGACAACGACACCAAGATGGAGATCACCGCATGAGCGCCCTTCGCATGGCCTTCAACGAACTGCGCCGGATCACCTCCGGCAAGCTCCCCAAGCTCGCCGTCCTGGCGCTGGCGCTGGTGCCGCTGCTGTACGCGTCGCTCTACCTCTACGCCAACAAGGACCCGTACGCGAACCTCAACAACGTCCCCGCCGCGCTCGTCGTGAAGGACAAGGGCGCCAAGGACCTCAACGCCGGCAAGGACGTCGCCGACGAACTGCTCAACGGCAAGAAGTTCAACTGGAAAGTCGTCGACGACGCCGACGAGGGCGTGCGCAAGGGCGAGTTCATCTTCGCGCTGACGCTGCCGGAGGACTTCTCCGAGGCGCTCACGTCCGCCGAGCAGAACAAGCCGCGCCAGGGCGTGCTGACTCTGACCACCAACGACGCCAACAACTACCTCGGCTCCACGATCGCGAACCAGGTCGTGAACGAGGTCCGCAGGGCCGTCACCGCGAAGATCTCCACCGAGGCCGCCGACAAGCTGCTGCTCGGCTTCTCCACGATCCGCCAGGAGACCACCAAGGCCGCCGACGGCGCCAAGAAGCTCGCGGACGGCAACGCGACGCTGCGCGACAAGATCACCGAGCTCGACACCGGCGCCCAGCAGCTCGCCCCCGGCGCGACCCAGCTGAGCAACGGCCTGCACGACCTGCGCGCGCAGGCCGGGCAGCTGCCCGACGCCACGAAGAAGCTCGCCGACGGCGCGCGCCAGGTCGCGACCGGCAACGAGACCGCCGCCACCGAGGCCGAGACGTACGCGAAGAAGGCCCAGGAGCTCGTCGGCGGGCTCGACCAGTTCAACGGCGACCTCGCCACCCGCCTGCGCACCCTCGGCTTCACCGAGGAGCAGGTGCAGCGCGTGCTGACCACGCTCGGCCAGGTCCGCAAGCCCGTCGACGACGCGAACGCCAAGGTCCAGGGCGCGGCCGGGGACCTGCGCAAGCTCGCGACCGGCGCGGACCAGGTCGCCGACGGCGCCGAGCAGCTCTCGGCGAAGATGCCGCCGCTGGTCGCGGGCGTCGCCAAGCTGGACGACGGCGCCACCGCTCTCAACGGCGGGGTGCAGAAGCTGGCGACCGCGACGCCGCAGCTCAAGGACGGTGCCGCGCAGCTCGCGACCGGCGCGTCGGACCTGAGCACCGGCCTGTCCGGCGGCGTCGACAAGATCCCGAACCAGGACGACCCGACCCGTGCCGCGATCGCCCAGGCCATCGGCGACCCGGTGGCGGTGCGCGGCCTGTCCCAGACGAAGGCGGCCACCTACGGCGCGGGCCTCGCCCCGTTCTTCCTGGGCCTCGCGACGTGGATCGGCGCGTTCGTGCTGTTCCTGCTGCTGCGCCCGCTCTCCCGCCGTGCGCTCGCCGCGGGCCAGTCCGCGCTGAGGGTCGCGTTGGGCGGTTGGTTGCCGGGCGCGCTCCTCGGCATCGTGCAGGTGCTCGTGATGTTCACGGTCGTACGGTTCGTGGTCGACATCGAGCCGTCGAACCCCCTCGGCACGTTCGGGTTCCTCGCACTGATGTCACTCACGTTCGTGGCGATCCTGCACGCGCTGAACGCCGCGTTCGGCGCCGTCGGCAAGTTCCTCGGCCTGATCCTGCTGATCCTGCAGCTGGTCAGCGCGGGTGGCACGTTCCCGTGGCAGACGATCCCGGTGCCGCTGTACCCGCTGCACTACGGCCTGCCGATGGGCTACGCGGTCGACGGTCTGCGCCACCTCATGTACGGCGGTGACCTCGGCAGCGTAGGAAAGGACGCGCTGATCCTTCTCGCCTGGCTGGTCGGAGCCCTAGCCTTGACGTCCGTGGCGGCCTACAAGCAGCGCGTGTGGACAGCGTCCAAGCTGAAGCCGGAGCTCGTGCTGTGAGCGCGCGGACGACGGCGACGAAGCAGAAGCTCTTCGACGCGGCGTTGAAGCTGGTCGGCGAACGGGGCGCGGCCTCGGTGACGGTCGACGAGATCGCCGCGGAGGCGGGCGTCGCCAAGGGCACGATCTACTACAACTTCGCGTCGAAGGACGCCCTGGTCGAAGCGCTGCTGCACCACGGCGTGGAGATCCTCGCGGGCCGGCTGCGGTCCGCGGAGGGGTCCGAGGACTCGCTGGAGGCGCTGGTCGACGAGATGCTCGGCTTCTGGGCCGAGTACCCGGCGTTCGGCCAGCTCCTCGTGTCGGAGCTGTGGCGCACGCCGGGCCAGTGGCACGGCACTCTCTCGTTGCTGCGCGACGACATCGTGTCGATCGTGCGCGGTCAGATGAAGCGCCTGTCCGACGCGGGCCGCCTGCCCGAGGGCGTGGAGGTCGGCACCGCGTCGGCGGCGTTGTTCGGCACGCTGCTCGTGATCGCCCTGGACTGGCAGGTGTTCCAGCCGGAGCGGTCGCGGGCGGAGGTGCGCGAGTCGGTCATGCTGCTGGTGCGGGGGATGCGCTCGGCACGCTGACCTGCATCTCGTTGATCTGGCGGAGCACCCGCGCGGCGAGCACAGCGGCCGCGATGGACAGCAGCGCGGAGATCGTCGAGAGCGTGGCGAGCTCGTACGAGTACTGCTGGGGCAGCGTCAGCGACACGTTGGAGATCACGAAGCAGAGCCACCAGCCGGTGATGAGGCCGCTCTTGGGGCGCTGGTCGAGCGCGATCATGCGGTTCGCCCGGTCCGACCCGCGCCAGATGTCCTGCATCACCATCTGAGGGATGAACAGGTTCGCGATCGGGATGAACCAGCCGAAGATCACCCACGGCCTCGTGAAGCGGTGCTGGTGCTTGGACGTGATCTCGTCGGCGTTCTGCCTCGCGTAGTACATCCACACGATGAACGCGGCCGCCGTGACCACCAACGCCACGAGGTCCGCCCACGAGAGGATGAACGAGGTTGCGGCACCGAGCGGTGTGAGCACATCGGCGTCGACCGTAAGCCACAGGAACACCGACCCGAGCACCGAGATCCCCGCCGAGATTCCCATGAGGACGGTCGCCGCGCGTCCGATCCCGTGCACGGGTCTGAGCACTTCAGCGTTCATTCGAGCTACCCCCAGCAAGCACGCGTCCCCCGACGTCGGCGCGGAGCGTACCTGCTCACCGCCCGATCGAGCGATGCGTTTGACCGAGCGGGCGCAAATGCCCGCAGGTACGAACGAAGACATGCCGAAACTGCTGAGCATCGCCACCGTCCTGCTCGCGACCGCCGCCCTCACGGCCTCCCCCGCGCTGGCCGACCCGGAACCCGCCCCCGCGCCCGCCAAGGCCACGGCCGACTTCCGGGAGGCGGTCTTCACGCCCGTCGACGGAGTGATCGACTTCGAGGAGACGGCCGAGGGCATCAAGGTCGCCGGCACGTTCCAGAAGGGCTTCGCCTCCGAGCTGCCCTCGGACTACCAGCTGGTGGTGCTCGACGGCGCCGAGGTGGTGCTGGACCTCAGCAAGGACTTCCAGAAGGCCGCCGAGATCGAGGCGCCCTCGGTGGCCGAGTTCACGTTCGTCGCGAAGACCAAGCAGAAGATCGCCGACATCCGCAACGAGGACGTGGTCGTGCGTCAGCTCGTGAACGTGGCGGCGGGCATCAAGGTGCAGGCCGAGATCGGCCGCGCGAAGATCGAGAAGGGGTAGCGCCTCAGCGGGCGTCCTCGTGGTGCAGCGAGGGCGCCCGTCCCTCCAGCGCCCGGTCGACGGCCTCCAGCACGGCGCGGTTCGTGCGCTGGGTGGCGTCGTGGGCGAAGTGGGCGAGCAGGACCTGCTGCGTCGGATGCGGCAGCACGGGATCTGGCACCGGTGCGGACGTGTGCACCTCCACCACCGGCGCGCCTTCTGCCAGAAGGTGCCGCACGGCGTTCAAGACACCCACGCGGTAGTTCGAGTGCACCCACGCCACCAGCAGGTTCACCTGGTGCCCTTCGAGCTCGTAGCCGACCTCGGTGGAGAGCTTCGCCGGGTCCGCCCAGTCGGCGCGCACCCAGGTCGGGCGGTGGCCGCGGGTGAGCGACGCCCGCGCGGCACGTCCGGGGCCGTCGTCGGCCATCAGCGGCTGGGTGCGTGACGGCAGCACCACCCGCCACCCGCGTGCCACGAGCTGCGAGGCACATCCGGCCAGCATGCCTGTCCCGCCGAGCACCAGAGCCGTTCTCACCGCGCACGCTCCCGTCCGACCGAGGCGAGCGGCCCCGCGAGCCACCGCTCCACCTGACCCTGCCCGCGCAACCGCACGACCACGACCTCGTCGACCAGGGCCAGCGCCCGAGCCCGGTTGCGCCAGTAGCTCTTCCAGCCCCACCGCAGGATGTGCCCGGAGTCCGTGAACACCGACCGCAGCGGCGATTCCTGGTTACCGTTCCACAACTCCACCCTGCCCGCGCGACGCCTGATCGTGCGAGCCACCAACCGGCCCATCACGACCGGGAAGCGGTGGTCGAGCCACACGACGGTGTCCGCGCGGGCCAGCAGCGAGGGGCGCGCGACCTTGTACTGGTACTCGGTGACCCAGTGATCTTCCTGCGCGAAGGCCAGGACCTCGTCGAGGAACTCCGGCCGGGGCGTCCACCTCGGCCCCCAGTACAGGGAGTCGAGCTCGACGCACCTCAGGTCACGCGCCGAGGCGATGCGTCCGCACATCGTCGACTTGCCGGATCCGGCGTTGCCCGCGACGAGAACGCGCCGGGGCACGTGCGGCAGCGGATCGGCTGGCCCGAGCAACGGCATCGGACCAAGATAGGGGGAAACCCAGTGATCACAACACAAAAACGCGGGGCCCCCAGAGGGAGCCCCGCGTTTTCGAAACCAACGTCAGAGAGCGTTGACGTTCGTCGCCTGCGGGCCCTTCTGGCCCTGCGTGATGTCGAACGTGACGCGCTGGTTCTCCTCGAGGCTGCGGTAGCCGCTGCCGTTGAGAGCCGAGTAGTGGACGAAGACGTCAGCGCCGCCGTCCTCGGGGGCGATGAAGCCGAAGCCCTTTTCGGCGTTGAACCACTTGACGGTGCCGTTAGCCATGTACTGCTTCTCCTTGCGTACTGAAGAACGAGCCGCACTGTGCGGCCGCTCCGTGGTTGGTCATGAGCCTGCCCCAACCGCGAAGGAGGAGAAGCGCTCGCAACTGAAGTTCGGCGAGCGTGGAATACACGAACACAAAACCGCAACCAATACTGAAGTATACCCCAGTTCAGCGGCGCTTGCTCTGGGGTACCGCGAACTTCCGCTGCATGACCGAGATCCGGAAGACGAGGAAGCACGCGAGCCCGGCCGCACCGAGCGCGCACAGGGTCGACAGCGTGGAAAACACCACGTAGGCGGGGGTGTCGAGGAGCAACGACTCCAGCACGTCGCAGACCACCATGGCGAGGAACCCGTACTGCCAGGGCCTGATCAACGGGCTCGCCACCCGCTCGCGGAACGGCACCTCGCGCTGCGCCGGATCGCTCGCCTTCCAGACCTGCGGCACGGTCCGCACGCCGTGCAGCGCGATCGCCTCGGCGTTGTGGGTGACACCGCGGAACCAGATGAAGAAGGCCACCCCCGCGGGGATGACCAGCATGATCGCGAGGAAGCTCCAGGACGAGGAGCCGCCCTGCCAGTCGTTGATCGTGCCCCACACCGACTCGGCGGCGACCAGCGCGATCAGGCCCATGGCGACGTAGCCGGTGACCCGGACGTCCTTCAGGTCGATGTAGGTGTCCAACGCAACTCTCCCCGAACGCGGCGAACTGCGCGGCACCCTACCGTCCGAATCCGCAGCCCAGTTCCTCGAAGGTCGCGAGCTTCTCGGCGGCGCGCACGACCACCTCGTCGATGCCGTCGAGCACCACCCGGTCCCCCACCCGGCGGGCCGGCAGCAGCGGCACGTCGGCCTTCCCGCACTGCTCGGCGACCAGCGTGAACGCCCGTGCGGCGGCCAGCGGCGCGACCAGGGGCTCGCCGCTCTGCCGGTGCCGGATCAGGTTCTCCAGGAGGTCGACGGACGGCGGCGTGGCCATGCGGTGGTCGTTGACCGTCAGCCTGTCGTCGTCGTACCACCACACGGCCTGCCCGAGCGTCCCGTGCACCAGCACGACCGGTGGCAACGATGTCGTGGCGCAGAGCGTGGTGGCGACCACGACCGGGGGCGCGTCATCGGCCGTGATCCGCACACAGGCCGTGTCGTCCGCAGTGATCGTGTCGCGGCATCGGTAGAGCTCCAGCTCGACAGCGATGTCGGCTCGTTCCTCAACATCGGCGAGCAGCAGCGCGTTCTGCAGGGCGTGCGCGAACGGGTTCACGAGCGTGCCGTCGTCGCCTTGCCGTCCGGCCCAGTCCGACCGTTCGTAGTACGAGTCCGTGCGCACCCAACGGCCCGCAGCTCCGATACCGGTGATGTCGCCCAACGAGCCGGAGCCGATCAACGAGCAGAGCCGCCGGTACGAGCCGGTGCCCTGGGTCTGGAACCCGACCTGGCACACGAGGCCGCGGTCGCGCGCGGCCGACGAGATCTCCTCGAAGTCCGGCACCGACAGCACGGCCGGTTTCTCGACCAGCACGTCGCAGCCGAGCTCGAACGCCTCCAGCACGAGGTCGCGGTGCGTCGCGGGCGGCGAGGAGATCACGACGACCTCCGGGTGCAGTTCGCCCGCGAGCGATGTCAGGTCCGGATAGGACGGCACCGGCACGTCCACGTCCGCCACGTCGACCACGCCCACGAACGTCGCCAGCCCGTCGTGCCCGAGCCGGACCAGGTTCTCCACGTGCCTAGCCCCGTGCCCCCGAGCGCCGACCAGCGCAACACGCATCGCTCTCACCCTTCTCGGGCAGGCTCGGCTGCCAGCGCCAGGGGTCCGCCGATCACCAGCGCCAGCGGAGGCAGGGCCCACACCAGCACACCGGCGACCACCAACGCGGCAATCAGCATCAGCCGAGGTGCGTGGAATTTCAATGCGCCGCGCCAACCTAGACACGTTTGCGACAACATCCAGGCCCCGGCCACGGCCGAAGCGATCAACACGGCCACCCGAACGGGCAATGGCGCGGGCAGCACCGTGACCACTAAGAGGACGTCGAGCGCGAGCACCGCCCACCCGAGGCCGAAGATCACCCCCGGCACCCACTGGACGCGCAGCACCGTCCAGAACCGGCCGACGGGGAGGTCACCGCGCACCACCTCGCGGGCCGCCCCGAACGCCGAGAAGGCCGTCACGACCGGCAGCGAGGCGGCGAACACGAACACCCCGAGCAGCAGGACGTCCGCGAACTCCTCCAGCCGTCTCATCCCTTCAGGCCCGTCGTCGCCACGCCCGCGACCAGGAACCGCTGGAACGCCAGGAAGAACAGCCCGATCGGCACCAGCGACAGCACCGACATCGCGAACATGGGCCCGTACGAGGACGACGACGTCTGGTCGATGTAGAGCCTCAGCCCCATCGGGATCGTGTAGTTCTCCGTGGACGACAGGTAGATCAGCTGGGAGAAGAAGTCGTTCCAGGTCCAGATGAACGTGAAGATCGCGGTCGTCACCAGCGCGGGCCTCGACAGCGGCAGGACCACGTGCCGGAAGGTGCGGACCGGGCCGCAGCCGTCGATCTTCGCGGCCTCGTCGAGCTCGCGCGGGATGCCGCGCATGAACTGCACCATCAGGAACACGAAGAACGCGTCGGTCGCGAGCAGCTTGGGCAGGATCAACGGCACGAAGGTGTCGACCATCCCCAGTCGCTGGAACACCACGTACTGCGGGATCAGCGTGACGTGCGCCGGGAGCATGATCGTGACCAGGGCGAACGCGAACAGCGGGCCGGACAGCCGGAACCGCAGCCGGGCGAACGCGTAGGCGGCGAGCGAGCACGACGCGACGGTGCCGGCGACCGCCCCGGACGCGACGACCGTCGAGTTGCCGAGGAACGTCCAGAACGACTCGCCTCCCGCGCCTTCGAATGCGCCCGCGTAGCCGTCGGTGGTGATCCGGCCGGGGAAGAGCGCGCGCAGGTTCGCCACGAGGTCCTCGACGGGCGTCAGGGACGCCGAGACCAGCCACGCGATCGGATACAGCGCCAACGCCAGCGCGGCGAGGCACAGGAGGACGGTCGCGGCCCGCTTCATCGTTCGTCCCCGTAGAACACCCAGTACCGCGAGGTCCGGAACAGCACGGCGGTGATCAGCGCGATCGCGGCCAGCAGCACCCACGCCATCGCCGACGCGTAGCCCATCCGGAACTCCGTGAACCCGCGTTCGTACAGGTAGAGCGTGTAGAACAGGGTCGAGTCGGCCGGTCCCCCGCGCCCGCCGCTCACCACGAACGCCTGCGTGAACGCCTGGAACGCGTGGATCGTCTCCAGGACGAGGTTGAAGAACAGCACCGGCGACAGCATCGGCAGCGTGATCGACGCGAGCCGGCGCCACCACCCGGCGCCGTCGACCGCGGCCGCGTCGACCAGGTCGCGCGGGATCTGCTGCAACCCGGCCAGGAAGATCACCATCGGCGCGCCGAACTGCCACGCCGACAGCAGCACGACGGTGACCAGGGCGGTGTCCGGGGTGTCGACCCAGGTGTCGAAGATCGCCCGCCACGCGAGCGCCAGCCCGACCGACGCGCCCAGCAGCGAGGGCGCGTAGAAGGCCGAGCGGAAGAACGCCTGTCCCTTGCCGCGCAACGAGTTCAGCAGCAACGCGACGGCCAGCGCGATGAGCAGTTTGAGCGGAACCGACCACGTGACGTACCGGAGCGTCACTCCCACGGAGTCGAGGTAGCGCGGGTCGTCGCCGAACAACCTGGCGTAGTTGTCGAGGCCGACCCACCGCGGTTCGTTGAACAGGTCGTAATCGGTGAACGACAGGTACAGCGACACGACCATGGGCGCGACGGTCAGTCCGATGGCGCCGAGCAGCCACGGCGCCAGGAACAGGTACGGCACTACCTCAGTGCCTCTTCCGCGTCGCGCCAGAACTCGTCCAGCGCCTGGTCGATGCTCTTCTTGCCGAACACGACCTCCTCGTGTTTGCGTTGGAGGAGCTTGTAGATCGTGCCGTCGCCCTTGGGCGGGGCGGGTGGCGCGTCGCCGAGCTTCGCGTCGACGGACCTCTGGTACTCGAAGACGACCTTGTTGGCACCGCTGAGGTTCTGCGCGACGGCCTCGCGGATCTTGAGGTTCGCGGGCAGACCGCGGCTGGCGCCGAGGATCCTGCCGGCGTCCGGGTCGTTCAGGAGAAAGTCGATCAGCTTCACGGCCGCGTCCTTGTGCTTGGTGCGGGCGGACGCGCTGATGAGCTGCGACGGTTTGCGGTACGAGCCGAGCGTTTCCTTGCTGTCACTGGGATACGGGCCGAGCTTGAGCTCGTCAGGGCGCACGGTGTTGTAACCGCCGTAGAGGCTGTCGTAGCTGTGCTCGGACGCCGACAGCTTCTTGCCCATCGGGGTCTGCTCGGCGCCGGCGTTCAAAGTGGTCACCAGCTCGGCGGAGGTGGTCGCGTTGCCGTCGCGGAAGTCCTTGGAGAGCTGCCAGAACGCCTTGAGGTCGTCCTTGCCGTAGCCGAGCTTCCCGTTGTCGTACAACGCCTTGCCGCGTTGCCGCAGCCAGGTCTCGAAGACGTCCTCGGTGCCGCCGAAGTCGGTCGACCCGGCGATCCCGGTGCTTGCCTGGATCTTCGCGGCCGTGCCCTTGTAGTCGGCCCAGGTCCAGCCCGCGTGAGGCTCGGGCACGCCGGCCGCCGCGAACAGCTTCGGGTCGTAGACGATCGTGGTGGCGTTCTGCGCCAACGGCAGCGCGACCTGCTTGCCGTTCAGCCTGCCGCTGCCGAGGAAGCCCTGGTTCCAGTCCTGGGTCCGGATGTCCTTGCCCACGAACGGAGTCAGGTCCAACAGGACGTTGCGGCCCGCGTACTCGTTGAGGTAGCGGTAGTCCATCTGGATCACGTCAGGGGCGTTGCCGCCGGCGATCTCGGTGGAGAGCTTCTCGAAGTAGTTCTGGAAGTTCTGGAACGAGGTCGCGACCTTGACGTCCGGGTTGCGGCTCTCGAACAGCCGCACCGCCTCATTCGTGATCTTCGCGCGGTCGTCGTTGCCCCACCAGATGAACCTGATCTCGGCCTGACCGCTCGCCGCACCGCCGCCACACCCGGCCGCCGCGAACGCGCCGCCGAGCACCAAGGCCAGAGCCTTGCGCACGTTGTCTCCTCATCTGAGATCGATCACGTCGACGACGTGGACCGGTTCCCCGGTCTCGAAGCTGCGGTTGGCGGCGAAACCAGTCAGCAGCGAGAGAGTGCCGTCGTAGTGCGTTGCCTTGCGTCCCAACGGGTCGTGCTGGCCCGGCGGGCCGTAGAGCGCGTCGACCATGCGCTGGTCGGCGCCGCCGTGCCCGTCCCGGTCGTAGTCGAGCGGGACGTCCTCGCGTTCCTCGAACAACCGGTGCACCGAGAGCTTCGCCCACCCCTGCTCCGGGTTGGCGTGCTGGCCGTGCACCGACGGGTCCTGGCCGGACACCCAGGAGTTCTCGACGACCTCGAGCTCGAGCCTGCCCCTGCTGCCGTTGACCATCAGCCGGTAGCCCTCCCACGGCGAGTAGGCCGTGAGGTGGTAGGTGAGGTTCGCGCCGCTGGCGTACCGGACGAGCACCGACATGTCGTCCTCAATGGACACACCGGGTTCGAAAGGGTTCTGGTCGCGCCGATAGCCGTCTTCGTGCCGTGCGTCCACGTAGAGCTTCTTGAGCCAGTCGTTCTGCTCCAGCTTGATGTCGAACCGGTCGTCGCCCGCGTATCCGTGGCGTGCACCGTTCTCGTCGCCGTAGAAGAACAACCGGCCGTGCGCGTAAACCGTCTCCGGAACACTGCCGACCCACCAGTTGAGCAGGTCGAAGTGATGGGTCGCCTTGTGCACCATGAGGCCGCCGGAGTTGGCCTTGTCGCGGTGCCAGCGGCGGAAGTAGTCGGCGCCGTGCCGGGTGTCGAGCAACCACTCGAAGTGCACGGACCCGATCTCCCCGACCGCGCCGTCGGCGAGCAGCGCGCGCACCTTTTCGTGGATCGGGTTGTAGCGGTAGTTGAAGGTGACCGTGACGTTGCCATCGTTGCGATGCACGGCATCCAGGATCTTGCGCGCCGACGGGACGTCCGTCGTCATCGGCTTCTCCGTCACGACGTCACAGCCCGCGTCCAACGCCTCGACGATGTACGTGTCGTGGTAACGGTCGACAGTGGTCACGACGACGACGTCGACCCGTTGCTCGTCGAGCATCTTGAGGAAGTCGGCCGCGTCGTAAGTGGGCACCGGCTCGGCGAGCCGCTCGTTGTGGACGTTCATGCGGGTGCGGTTCACATCGGCGAACGCCACGAGCTCGCACGTGTCCGCGTGTTCGACCGCTATGGCGTGGACGTGCCGCTCGGCCCGCGATCCCGTGCCGACCACCGCGTACCGCCTGCGCGCCATCCCCAGCCTCCTCTGCAAACGTTTTCTCCACGCTAGTCGCCCCCGCCCTGACCTCGTCAAGGGTTCGGCGTAAACGTTTTCGGTTGTTTCATGGACGAGGATGGGCGCATGCCGACTCCTGTGGTGCTCGACTGCGACCCCGGCCACGACGACGCGATCGCGATCCTGCTCGCGGCCGGCTCACCCGAGATCGACCTGCGCGCGATCACCACTGTGGCCGCGAACCAGACCCTGGACAAGGTCACCTCGAACGCTCAGCGTCTCTGCACGGCCGCCGGAATTTCGGTGCCGATCGCGCGCGGCAGCGCACAACCGTTGGTACGCCCCCTCTACGTGGCGGAAGACATCCACGGCGAGTCCGGAATGGACGGTCCGGCGTTCGGCGAGGCGACCGTCGGCGTGGTGCCGGAGCACGCGATCGACCTGATGCACGCACACATGCCGGCGACCCTGGTGGCGACCGGGGCGTTGACGAACGTGGCCCTGTATCTCCGGCGCTACGGGCCGTCGGCCGTGCGCGAGATCGTGCTCATGGGCGGCTCGACCGAGCGCGGCAACACCACCCCGTACGCGGAGTTCAACATCTACGTCGACCCGGAGGCGGCCGCGATCGTGTTCGCGAGCGGCGTGCCGATCACGATGATCGGGCTGAACGTGACGCACCAGGCGTTGGTGACGCCCGAAATCGTGGCGCGGTTGAACGCACTAGGCCCGCTCGGCCGGATCTGCGGCGACCTGATGACGTTCTTCGCCGCGACCTACCGCGACGTGTTCGGCTTCGCCGCACCACCGCTGCACGACCCGGTGGCGGTGGCCCGCGTGATCGACCCGTCCCTGGTCACGTGCGTGGAGGCGTTCGTGGGCATCGAGACGACCGGCACGTTCACGCGCGGGGCGACGGTCGTGGACCTGCACGGCCGGCTGGGCCGCGCACCGAACGCCCGCGTGGCCGTCGGCCTGGACGTGGACCGCTTCTTCGACCTCGTGATCGACTCGGTGAGGCGCCTCGCGCGATGAGAAAGGGCCGCGACCCCAGGAGGTCGCGGCCCTTTCCGTTGCGTTCAGGTCAGCTGACGGACTTGTCGCCCAGCACGGCCCACTGGCTCCAGCCGGCCTTCTCCTTGTAGAAGCGGCGGATCAGCTTGCCGTCGTCGGTGCGGGCGAACACCTCGACCGTCTTGGTCTGCGCGTGGTACATCGCCGTCGGCGGCGCGGTGACCTTGGTGGTGCCGAGCTTCGCCCACGGCGTCCAGCCCTTGTCGATGGCCCGCGAGTGCTCGACGTAGCCGCCCTCGCCGAGCTGCACGACGTCGATGGTGCCGGTGGTGGAGTTGTAGACCGCGGCCGGCGCGCCGGTGCCCTTGCCGCCGAGCGTCGTCCAGGTGCCCGCCGAGTACTGCTCGACGCTGCCGGACTCGCTGCGGACGAAGACCTGGTCGATGGCGACGCTCGGGTCGCTCACGATCTTCTTGTCGCCCTGGTCGGCCCACGCGGTGCCGTCCCACTTGACGAGCTTGCCGTCGGCGGAACGGGCGTAGACGTCCTTGTCGGCGACGGCCGGGTTGCCCTCGATCTTGCGGTCGCCGAGCGGCGCCCACTTGTCGGTGAAGCGCAGCAGCAGGCCGTCCTCACCGCGGGCGAGGACCTCGACGGCCTTGGTCTTGTCGTTCCAGCTGACGACCGGCTGGCCCGCGACGGCGGTGTCGCCGAGCGCGACCCACTGGCCGTCGGTGCGGCGGTAGACCTTGCCGTCGGTGCCGCGCGCGAACACCTCGACGATCTTCGTCTCCGGGTTCATCAGCGCGACCGGGTCGCCGGCGAAGACCTCGTGGCCGAGCTGCTGCCAGCCCGCCCAGCGGCTCGTCTTGTGGAAGTTCGTCATGACGCTGCCGTCGGTGCCGCGCGCGAAGATCTCCAGCTGCTGCTGGCCGGTGTTGGAGATCTGCGGGCCCGAGGCGACGACGACCTTGTCCGTCAGCGCGGTCTCGCTGCCGCTGCCGGCGCTGCCCGCTTCGAGGATGCCGTTGTAGCGCAACGGCACGTACATGCGGGCCGTGCTCGCGCTCCACACGCGCTGGACGGTCCTGGCGCCGTTCGGGCCGGCCTGCTCGCGCACGATGGGGCGCGTCTTGGCCGCGTCGGCCCAGCCGATGAACAGCGCAACGTGGTTCTCGCGGTCGTTGAGCGCGTCGCCGGGACGGAGGTCCGCCCAGTCGATGCGGTGCGCGACCTGCTCGAGGATGTGCGTCGTGTAGGAGATGCGCAGGCCCCAGGCCATCGAGACGAAGCCGGAGCAGTCGGTGCGGTAGGCGCCGTACTTGTTGCCGAAGCAGTCGGCCTGGCTGTACGGAACGCGGGCGCTGATCCACGTGCGGGAGCGCGCGAGCACCTCGCTGCGCGTGATCTTGGCGTTCGCCTGGTACGCCCCGCAGACCACGCCACCCTCAGCGGCGACAGCGACGTCCGGCATGGCCAGCGTCGAGCCGAACGTGATGGCCGCCGCGGCTACCGCCAACATCCCCCACCGTTTCATGCCGGTCACGGTAGCAAGACGATGTGAAGTTTTGGTCCGGTCGAACGTCTTGTGTTTAGACCGTTCACCGCGATTCGACGACGATCACGCATGATCGCTCACGCTGAGGTACCGCCGCGATACGTACAGCTCAGGAGCACTGCCGTAGGGATAGCGGATGACGTGGAGGCGCGTGCGGTGACCTCCGGCCTGTTCATAGCACCAGTAGCGTCCCGGTTCTTCCGCCCAGCCCGCGAAGATCACGACGTGCCGGGTCAGGTTGGTGCCGTCGGCGCGGATGACGACGTCGCCCACCGCCAGTTCACCCGCATGGATCAGCGTGCTCACCGCGGTGAGGCCTGGGGTGTCGAGGCCGCCGTGGCGGTGTTCGGGCCTGCCGGGAAGTCCCCACGCCATCGACACGAACCCCGAGCAGTCGGCGCGGTAGACGCCGTGTTCGTTCTCGTGGAAGGACGTCTGGCCGTACGGCACCTCGTCGCGCAGCCACGACGCCGCGCGCTCGACGATCTCAGAGCGGTGGATCAGGCGGCCGGCGGCGCGTGCGGTGGTCACGCCGGCCATGGTCGGACCGGGATCTCTAGATTTCCTGCAGGCTTTCTACAAGATCCGCGTCACTGATCTCGGCGGTCACCCAGGCCAGCGGGTAGCTGAGCTCGATGGTGTCGACCTCCCGCTTGAACCGCACGCCGGGCAGGACCTTGCGGACGAGCGCGAGCATCGCGTGGTTGTCGGGCAGGACGTCGCCGTGCAGTTCGGCGACCCCCATCCTGGCCGCGACGGCGGTGAGCTCCTCCAGCAGCCTGCGGCCCACGCCCCGGCGTTGCCAGAGGTCGATCACGGCGACCGCGATCTCGGCGCCGCACTCACTGGTCCTGATCACCCTGGCGATGCCGACGGGGTCGCCTCCGACCCGTGCGCACACCGCCGCGTGCCGTTCGCCGTCGACGTCCACCAGCACCCGGCGCGCGGACGCCGTCAACCGCGGTGTCGGCGAGTGAAAGCGCAGGTAGCGGCTTCGGGCGGACAGTCCTGCGAACACCGCGTCCACGGCTTCCGGCGCGGTGTCGCGGTCGAGCTCGGTGACGCGCATGAGGATCAGCCCTCCTGGGTTCGGAATCCGAACTGTAGCTGGGTTCGAAAATCGAACGCAAGGGATATCCTGGGTTCATGTCGTACTCGGACTTCTCGACCCTGCCGTGCACGCTGAGCCGCCCCGCGGCGCTGCTGGGCGAGCGCTGGACACTGCTGCTGCTCCGCCAGATCTTCCTGGGGACCCGCCGCTTCGAGGACTTCCAGGCGACGATGGACATCTCGCGCAGCGTCCTGACCGACCGCCTGAACGTGCTGCTGCAGGAGGACGTGCTCAAGCGCGTGCCCTATCACGAGGACGGCCGCACACGGCACGAATACCGCCTCACGGAGAAGGGCCGCGACCTCTACCCCGTGCTGATGGCGTTGCGCACGTGGGGCGCGAAGTGGATGGCGCCCGACGAGGAGGAGTTCTTCCAGCTGCACCACCGCGACTGCGGCGGCGGCGTGCGCGCGAAGGTCGAGTGCACCGAGTGCGCCGCCGAGCTGACCGCGCGCGACGTGCAGGTGACGACCAGGCAGTGAACTTGTACTGACAACCGTCGAAGCCCGGGTGAACTTCGGGCGCTCGTCATTGCTGAAAACGAGTGCAGCCCGCAAGCCTGCCTGTCATGACAAGAGCTGCTCTCGCGTTACTGCTGCCTCTCCTGCTGGTGACCCCGGCTGCTGTCGCGGCACCGGCGAAGACGCCGAAGGTGCTCGTGATCGGGCTCGACGGCGCCCGGTACGACAAGCTCGTCAACGGCGACACCCCGAACGTGCGGGCGCTGCTGAACCGCGGGTACGGCGCCCGCAGCGCGCTGTACGGGTCGGGCATGGCCCAGACGTCCAGCGGCCCCGGCTGGTCGACGATCCTCACGGGTGTGTGGCCGGACAAGCACAAGGTCAAGGACAACTCCTTCTCCGGCAACGCCCTCACGTCGTACCCGAGCTGGCTGGAGCGCGCGAACACGGCGAACCCGGGCCTGTCGACGTACGCGGCGGTCGACTGGAAGCCGATCAGCGACCAGATCCTGCGCACCGGCCAGGACCGCAAGTACGTCCTCGACGGCGATGCGGCCGGGTACACCGGTTCGGACGAGAAGATCACCATCGACGCCGAGCAGCACCTGCGTTCGGACGCGGCCGACGCGTCGTTCGTCTACCTCGGCCAGATCGACATCGCGGGCCACAACTACGGCGCCGACTCCTCGCAGTACGCGGCCGCGATGCGCACCAACGACGCGCAGATCGGCCGTCTCGTCCGCGCGATCGAGTCGCGGTCCACGTACGCGTCCGAGGACTGGCTGATCATGATCACCACCGACCACGGCCACACCGCGTCCGGCGGGCACGGCGGTGACTCGCCCGAGGAGCGCATGACGTTCGTGATCTCGACCGGTGCCGCTCGCCCGGCCGTGGCGCCGAAGCTCGTGGACGTGGCGGCGTCCGCGCTGAAGCACCTGGGCGTCTCCGCCTCGCTGGACGGCTACGCGCTCGGCAGCGCACCCGTCGACCCGTTCGACTCGGTGACGCTGAAGCCGCGTCAGGACGAGACCGGCGTGCCGGCGTCGGTGCTGGGCTGGACGCGGCAGGGCCCGGCCGGGTGGACGGTCACCACGGCGTCGTCGATGCCGCAGGGCGTGGCGGAGTGGCAGGGCTGGTCGTTCATCACCGACGACTTCTGGACCCGCGCCGCGCCGTCGCAGTCGCGTGAGGCCAACGTGCGCTCCCGTGGCGTCTTCGCCGTCGCCGACCCGGACGAGTGGGACGACAAGGGTTCGCCGTCCTCCAGCGGCAGGTTCGACTCGACGCTCACCTCGCCCGCCTACGACGTGACCGGCAGGTCGAGCGTTCGCCTCGACTACTTCTCGCACTACCTGCAGGAGGGCACGCAGCGCGGCACGGTCTCGGTGTCGTTCGACGGCGGTCCCGCGCGGGTCGTCCGCACGCACGACGCGGACGGCATCGCGCAGCAGGTGTCGCTGACCGCGGCCGTGCCCTCCGGTGCGCGCACGGCCCGCGTCTCGTGGCGGCTCTTCGACGCCGGCAACAACTGGTACTGGGCGGTCGACGCCCCGCGCCTGTCCTAGGTCGCCCGCTTCAGGGTGCGCAGCACCGGAGCGGCCTCGAGTTCGCTGACGCCGTCGAGAACTCCGATGCTCTCCGTCTGATAGCGGTAGAGATCGCCGCTGCCACGGCAGGTCACGCTGGCGACGAGGTTCGCCGGGCCTGTCGTGGCCGCTGCGAAGTACACCTCCGGATGAGTGGAGAGCGCCGCTCCAACGGAGGCGAGATGGCGTGGCTGCACGCGCATCCACAGCCGGGCCTGCGTGGCGAACCCGAGCAGCGCGGGGTCGGCGTCGAGCTGCAACTCCAGCACGCCGGTCCGTCTGAGGTGCTCGACCCGGCGGCGGGCGGTCGACTCGGAGGTGCCTGCCTTCGTCGCCAGCTCGCTGAACCCGGCGCGGCCGTCGGCGTGCAGGACCGCGAGGAGCTGTTCGTCGAGCGGTGTGAGTTCGGTCGGCGGGTCGAAGGGGAGTTCCGGGCGGAGAGCCGCCTCTTCTTCTTCGGTGAGGCACGCGATGCCGCGCCACGTTCCCGGTGACGCGAAGCCGCGCAGGATGCTGTGCGCGCTCACGTCCACCAGCCGTCGGGGCAGGCGGTCCAGCAGGAGCTCGTCGGCGGTCTCCACCTGTTGCAGGCAGGAGATCTCGGTGCCGCCGGACATGAGGTGCACCCAGAACGTGTCGGGGCGCCGGGCGAGCGCCTGCGCCAGCACCGGTCCGGCGTCCGGGGTGCAGCGCAGTCGCAACGTCCAGGCGTGGTGGCCGAGCCGGAACCGGTTGAGCGCGCCCCGCACCCGCACGCCGTTCTCCCGGAGCCGCTGGTGGCGGCGGGCCACCGTGTGCTCGGAGACGCCGAGCACTGCGGCGATCTTCGCGAACGGCGCGCGGCCGTCGATCTGCAGCGCGTGGACCAGCTTCCGATCGAGGGATTCCACCGCGATGACGGTAGTTGAAGATGGTTTCCGCCGCCTTGCCGGTCGTGGGCGCCGGATTGACGTTGCCGAACTCCAGGCTGGGCGCATGGTCGATTTCGAGGAGTTCTACCGCGGCGGGCAGCTGGTCGAGGGCGTGCCGAACAACGGCGTGCCGTGGGACATCGGTGCGCCGCAACCGATCGTCGTCGCGTGGGAGGCCGCCGGGCGGTTCCGCGGGCACGTGCTGGACGCCGGGTGCGGCACCGGCGACAACGCGCTCTTCCTCGCCTCGCAGGGACATCAGGTCACCGGCGTCGACATCGCGCCGACCGCCATCGAGATCGCCCGCGGCCGGGGTGACGGTGTCGAGTGGGTCGTCGGGTCGGCGTTCACCGGTCCGTTCGGCACCGTGCTGGCGAGCGCGTTGTTCCACTGCGTGCCGCCGGACGAACGGCCCGGGCTCGCGGTGGCGTTGCGGGAGGCGGCGGCCGCCGGGGCGTTGCTGAACCTGACCTCGCTCGCGGTCGACGGCGGACCGTTCGCCGTGACCGAGGACGAGCTGCGGACCGCACTGACCGGCGCCGGCTGGGAGATCACCCGGTTCGAGCGGGACGAGATCGTGCTGAACGGCGTGGACGGCCTGCCCTCGCTGCCGGTGTGGATCGTGGAAGCTACCGCAGCGAGTCGAGGTGGCCGCGCAGCACCGACACCGTGAGCTCCGGGGTCATCCGGTCCGGGTGCAGCACGCCGTCCACGGTCAGGCCGTTGAGCAGCGACGCGAGCCGTTCGGTCTCCAGCGCGAGGTCGTGCGCGGCCGCGATCGTGCCCGCCTCGGACATCACCTTCAGCGCGCGGGCGCACAACGTCCGCAGGCCGTCGTAGAGCCGTTCCGCGTGCGGCCGCAGCGACGGGCGGGTGCGCGCGGCGGTCGCGAAGGCCAGCCACAGCACGGCCTCGTCGCGCCGCCGGTCGTCGAGCGGGAGCAGTTCGGAGAGCACGCGTTCGCCCGGACGACGGGGATCGTCCTTGTCCCGCAACGACCGCACGTGCGTCATGACGCGTTCGTCGATCGAAGCGATGAGGAACTCGACGGCGAAGATGACCATGGCGTCGTGGCTGTCGAAGTAGTGGCGGATCGACCCGATGGACAGGCCCGCCTCCATCGCGACGTTGCGCAGCGACGCCTGTTCGACGCCGTCGCGCACAACCACGCGGAACACCGCCTCGGCCACGGCTCGGCGACGGGCGACGGGATCGACGACTCTCGGTGACACCTCCTTTTTGTAGCATGACCCTGCTAGTTTAAGTAGCAGGGTCATGCTACTTAGGGGGTCGTCATGACATATCTGCTGATAGCGGCCGGTGTGGTGTACGTGCTGGTGCGCCGGTTCCGGGGGGAACCGCTCAACGCCCGGGACCTGCTGGCGCCGCCCGCGTTCCTGTTGTTCTTCGGCGTCCGCGCGGTCGAGGAGTTCCACCTCCTCTACCTGTTGCCGCTGGTGGCGGGGTTCGCGTTCGGGGCGTTCCGGGGGATGACGATCAGGCTGTTCGAGCGCGACGGGCACCTGTGGCAGCGGTACACGCCGTGGACGGTGGTCGTGTGGGTGACGTCGATCGGGGTGAGCCTCGGGCTGGGGCTGCTGGTCGGCGGGCACGCGCCGACGCAGCTGTCGATCGGCGTGAGCATGCTCGGCGAGCTGTGCGTGGTGGGCGCGAAGGCCTTGAACACGGGCCTGCCGTTCGCGCCGGAACGGGTGTCCAATGGACGCCATGGAGCGTCGTGATTTCCTGGTGGGGGCCGGACTTCTCGCCATCGCGCCGACCGCGTCCGCGGCGGCGCCGGGACTGGACTGGGGCGCCGTCCGCCGTGAGTTCCGGCTCGATCCGGCGCTGACCAACCTGGGGCTGTTCTACCTGGCGTCGAACCCGCGCGAGGTCCGGGACGCGGTGGAGGAGTTCCAGCGCAGGCTCGACGCCAACTCGCACGACCTGATGCCCGAGGAGGCGCAGAAGGTCGCCGAGGCGCTCGGGCAGTACGTCGGGGGCGCGGCGGACGACATCGCGTTCGTGCCGAACACGACCATGGGGCTCTCGATCGTCTACGGCGGCCTGAAACTGCGTCCGGACCAGGAACTGCTGCTCAGCGACCAGGACCACGCGTGGCACCAGCAGGCGGCCCGGCTCGCGGCGGGACGGGTCGGCGCGAAGGTCAGGGTGGGCACGCTCTACGAGAGCTCGGCGAAGGCCACCGAGGACGAGATCGCGACACGGCTGCGGAACTCCATCACGCCGCAGACCCGGGCCGTCGGCATCACGTGGGTGCAGTCGAGCACGGGTCTGCGGATGCCCGTGCGGGCGTGTGCATCCGTTGTGGCGGAGGCGAACCGTGGCCGCAAGTCGGAGGATCGGTGTCTCCTCGTCGTAGACGGCGTGCACGGGCTGGCGGCGGTGGACGACGACGCGGCCCGGCTGGGGGCGGACGTGTTCGTCGCCGGCACGCACAAGTGGCTGTTCGGGCCACGCGGCACCGGCATGGTGTGGGTGAACCCCGAGGTGAACGGCGAGATCGCGCCGATGCTGCCGAGCCTGAGCGACCGCAGCACCACGGCGTTGCTCGGGCCCGGCGGCTTCCACGCGTTCGAGCAGTACTTCGCGGTCGCGGCGGCGGTGCGGTTCCACCAGCGCCTCGGCCGCCCGCAGGTGGCCGCGCGGATCGCCGAGCTGTCCGCGCGGTTCGCCGCCGGGATCGCGGAGATCCCCGGCGCCGTCGTGCACACGCCGACGTCGTTGTCCGCCGGTCTGGTGTGCTTCGACGTGCCGGGGTCGACCGGGCCCGAGCTCGTGCAACGGCTGGCGGACAAGAACATCCAGATCACCACGGCCGCCTACCGGATCCCGTACGCGCGGATCGGCACGTCGATCCTGAACACGCCGGAGGAGATCGACCGGACCGTGCGGGAGATCAGCGCTCTGGCCCGATGAAGCTCGGCAACTCGGCCACGCCCGGTGGTTCGAGCTGCACGCTGGTGTTCTCCATCTTCTTCATCTGCGGCTCGTTCATCGCGTCGTGCGCGAACCATCCTCCTCCGAGGACGAGCACAATCAGTCCGGCCGCGATGAACGCCGTGGTCGGGAGGCGTCGTTGTGGTTCCTCTTCCTTGCGCGGCAGGGGAACCTCGGCGGTGGGCTGCTCGTCGGGTGCGGGTTCCAGCTGCACGGCTTCGAGGTAGGCGCCCGTCGCGGCCGCGCCGTCGGGGGCCCGCAGCACCGGGATGCGCAGCCGTTCCGCGATCTCCCTCGCCACCAGGGGAATCCGGGACGATCCGCCGACGAGCAGCACCACGTCGGGCTTCTCCAGACCCGCGCTCGCGACGACGCGTTCCAGCGCGTCGACCGCGAGCTCGACCGACGGCCGGATGACCGACTCGAACTCCAGGCGGCTCAGCCTGACCTCGCGCATCTCCCCGTTCGTTGCCAGATAAGGGATTCTGACCTCCGGGTAGCTGCCGAGGAGCTCCTTCGCCTCGACGCAGCTGCGCACCAGCTCACGGCTGTGCGTGCCGATCTTCGCGATGACGTGCTCGGTGACGAGACCGTCGAGGGCGAAGCCGCCGATCTCGACGCGTTCGGGCTGACCGGCGAGCAACAGCACGCCCTGCTTGCGCAGCACCGTGATGTCGCAGCCGGTGGCACCGAAGTCGAACACCACCACCGTGCTGTGCTCGGGCATCCGCGCGTCGGCGTCGAACGCGATCGCGGCGGCGTGCGGTGCGGGCACGAACAGCACGTCCGCGCGCCCCGCGTCGATGAGGTCCTGGCGCAGCTGTTCGAGGTGTTCGTGCGGCCAGCACAGCGGATGGGTCATGGCCACCCGGCTCGGCGGCTCCCCGTGCCGGCGCGCTAGGTCGTCGAGGAGGGTCGCGACCTCCCTGGCCGGCGCCTGCTGACGGCGGCCGCTGGTCGTGACGCCACCGCCGGTGGCGACGGTGGCGCCTGCGGATCCGAGATCGAGCCCAACCTGGTACGACATGGTGGTCACCCCTCACTGCGGACACCCACCACACGTACGTCTCACTTGGTCTGGTTCAACTGTTCCGCGAGCTGCTTCGCCTCGTCCGCCGTGAACTTCCCGGAGATCTCCGTCGTGCCACCGGTGATCGGCGACTGGATGGTGGGCGCGCTGAGCACCCGTCCGTTGATCAGGATCGCGACCTGCTTCTGCACGTTGGCCGTCGTGAAGTCGCCCCACGTCCTCGCGCCCTCGGCGTCGAACTCGATCGTGATCACGTGGCCGCCGCCGTTCGGGCTGAACGAGGACGTGGCCTTGGCGATCCGCTCACCGTCGAGGGCGACCGGGCCCAGGTCGTACCGGTACTCACCGGCGTCGCACGTCACCAGCGGCGCGGCGGCGTCGTCGTGGCCGACCAGCGGATCCGGGGCACCGCAGTCGAACGCTTCCAGCGCCGCCTTGCGGACGGTGTCGTCCGTGCTCTGCCGCTTGCTCTTCGCCGCCTGGACCGCCGGGTCGTTCGCCTCGTTCTGCGGCACCGGGTAGCCGGAGGACGGCTTGGACGTCGGCTCCGCGCTCGTCACCACCCGGAAGGTGAGCTTGCCGGTCAGCCAGGCCTGCTTGGTCGGCACACCCTGTTCGGTGGCCGTGCAGGCGCTGACGAAGAGCAGGAGCACCGCGGCGAGGATCCTCATGTCGTTGGCTTACCACGACATCAGGCGCTCCGCCGCGACTTTCGCACCGTCGGTGCGGACCTGTGCGGAGACCTTCCCGGCTTGGCCGGCGAGTTCCAGCACCTCGGCGAGGATCTCCGCGGTGACCGCGGCCGACGCACGGCCGATGTCCAGCCGTTCCACCTGGGCGCCCCAGTAGTACTGGTCGTACATGTGCGGCAGCACGAGCTGCGGCCTGCCCGCCGCCGCGGCCGTCGTAGTGGTGCCCGCGCCGCCGTGGTGCACGATCGCGGCCGTGCGGCGGAACAACGCCTGCTGGTTCACCTCCCCGATCGAGAGGCAGTCGCCGGCGTCGTCGGGGAGTTCCAGGCCCGCCCACCCTCGTTGCAGGACAACGCGTTTGCCGATCTTGCGGGCTGCGTCGACGGCTTCGCGCGCGGTGTCCTGGGCGCCGCGCATGCTGCCCAGGCCGAAGTAGATCGGTGGTTCTCCGGCGTTCAGGAACGCTTCGAGGTCAGCGCTCAACGGGCGCCGGTCGTCGGTCAGCCAGGCGCCGGTCTGGATCAGCTCGCCCGGTCCCGGCCACGGGCCGAGCACCGGGTCCGCGGCGAGCCACGGGTCGTCGCCGAAGATGTGGTCGCGGACGTCGTCGATCGGGGCGAGGCCGAGCTTCGCGCGTTCGGCGTTGAGGGTGTCGCGGGAGCTCACGAAGTACTGGCGGTGCCGCTCCCACTGCGCGAGGTTCTCGTCCGGGGTGCCGTTCGCCGGGACGCGGCCCAGCATCGCGGGTGGCGCGTGGTGCGGTGAGGGCAGCGTGTTCGCGCAGAAGCTCGCGTACACGTACCGCGCCCCGATGCTCTCCGCGACGGACCTGGTCGCGTGCTGCAACGCGCCGCCCGCGACCAGCACGTCGGCGTCGCCTGCCGTCTTCGTCATGACCCGGAACTGCTCCCGGACGGACTCCTCGGCGAGCCTGCGCAGCTCGTCGGGCGTGGTCTTGACGATCTTCGTGTCGCGGAGGACCGGGCCCACCGGCGTGAACTTCAGGCCGTTGCCGGTGACCAGCTGCTCGAAGTCGGGCGGGGCGACGACGTGGACGTCGTTGCCGAGCGCCTGGAGCTGCACGGCGAGTGCCGTGACCGGCTGCGCCTCGCCGCGCGACCCGATCGTGGACAGCAGAAACCGCATGGTGAAAACCCCTCAATCCCTGGTCAGGGCACGAATTGTGGGGCCGGCACCTGGTCTTGCGGCAAGTCCCCCCACCGGCTATAAGTTGGGGTGGGGAGAGAAACGACAGCCCGCCCGAGCACCTGGCTCAGGCGGGCTGACTCGCGTTTCGAGGCCCTTAGTGGGCCGCGTCGTCCCAGGAGCGGCCGACGCCGACCGAGACCTCCAGCGGCACCAGCAACTGGTAGGCGTTGCCCATCTGGTCGCGCACGAGGGCCTCCACGGCCTCGCGCTCGCCCTCGGCGACCTCCAGCACCAGTTCGTCGTGGACCTGCAGGAGCATCCGCGACCGCAGGCCCGACTCCTCCAGCGCCTTGTACACGCCGAGCATGGCCACCTTGATGATGTCGGCGGCGCTGCCCTGGATCGGCGCGTTGAGGGCCATCCGCTCGGCCATCTCGCGGCGCTGGCGGTTGTCCGACGTCAGGTCGGGTAGGTAGCGGCGGCGGCCGAGAACGGTCTCGGTGTAGCCGTCCTTGCCGGCCTTCTTCACGATCTCGTTGAGGTAGTCGCGCACGCCGCCGAAGCGGTTGAAGTACGCCTCCATCTGCTCGCGGGCCTCCTCCGTCGGGATGCGGAGCTGCTGCGACAGCCCGAACACCGACAGGCCGTACGCGAGGCCGTACGACATCGCCTTGATGCGGCGGCGCATCTCGCCCGTCACCTCGGAGGTGGGGATCGAGAACGCCTGCGACGCCACGTAGGTGTGCAGGTCCTCGCCCGAGTTGAAGGCCGCGATCAGGCCCTCGTCGCCGGACAGCGTCGCCATGATCCGCATCTCGATCTGGCTGTAGTCCGCGGTCATCAGCTCCGCGTAGCCGTCGCCGACGACGAACGCCTGGCGGATGCGGCGGCCCTCGTCCGTGCGGATCGGGATGTTCTGCAGGTTCGGGTCCGTCGAGGACAGCCGGCCCGTCGCGGCGATCGTCTGGTGGAACGTCGTGTGGATGCGGCCGTCGTCGGCCACCGACTTCAGCAGGCCGTCCACAGTGGACTTCAGCCGGGTGACGTCCCGGTGCGACAGAAGGTGCTGCAGGAACGGGTGCTCGGTCTGCTCGAACAGGTTCTGCAGCGCGTCCGCGTCCGTGGTGTAGCCGGTCTTGGTCTTCTTCGTCTTCGGCATGTTCAGCTCGTCGAAGAGGACCGCCTGCAGCTGCTTCGGGCTGCCGAGGTTGATCTCCTTGCCGATCACCGAGTACGCGTCCTGCGCCGCCTGCTTCACGCCGGCCGCGAAGTGCGCCTCCAGCTCGGAGAGGTGGTCGACGTCGATCGCGATGCCGACGGCCTCGACCTCGTCGAGCACGTTCATCAGCGGCAGCTCGATCTTCGCGAGCAGGTCGGTGCCGCCGATGGTGACGAGCTCCTCGTCCAGGCGGTCCGCGAGCTCGGCGACGGCCCGCGCGCGCAGGATCGTGCTGGTGGCGACCTTCTGCGCCTCCTCGGACTCGTCGGCGAGCAGCGACAGCTGGCCGTCACCGGACTCCTCGGCCCGCAGCTCGCGCTTGAGGTAGCGCAGCGCCAGGTCGTCCAGCGCGAACGACCGCTGGCCGGGCCGCACCAGGTAGGCGGCCAGCGCCGTGTCGGAGGAGAGGCCGCGCAGCTTCCAGCCGCGGGCGCGCACGCGGCGCAGCGGCAGCTTCAGGTCGTGCCCCGCCTTGGCGATCTTCTCGTCGGCGAGCCACTTCGCGAGCGCCTGCTCGTCCGCCTCGTTCAGCTGCGTGACGTCGACGTAGCCGCCCTCGCCGTCGGCCGTGCAGAGCGCGACGCCCTCCAGGTCCGTGGTGATGCGCAGCGCGACGCCGACGCGGGTCTTGCTCGCGTGCTCGGCCAGCCACTTCTTCAGCGTGCCCGCCGGAACCGCGCCGCCGGAGACCTCGAAGCCCTCCTCGGCCTCGGGTTCCGCGGTCGTCAGCGTCTGGAAGAGACGGTCGCGCAGGACGCGGAACTCCAGCTCGTCGAACAGGCGGTGCACCGCGTCGCGGTCCCACTGCTGCACCTCGAGGCCGTCGATGGTGTACGGCAGCTCGACGTCCTTGATCAGCTCGGTGAGCTGGCGGTTCATGATGATGTTCGCCAGGTTGCCGCGCAGGGCCTCGCCGACCTTGCCGGGCACCTCGTCGACGCGGTCGACCAGCTCGTTGAGCCCGCCGAACTGGTTGAGCAGCTTGATGATCGTCTTCGGCCCGACGCCGGGGGTGTTCGGCAGGTTGTCCGAGCTGTCGCCGCGCACCGCCGCGTAGTCCGCGTACTGGTCGGGCCGCACGCCGTGCTTCTCCTCGACGTAGGCCGGCGTGAACCGGCCCATCTCGGACACGCCCTTGACCGGGTAGAGCACCGTCACCTTGTCGTTGACCAGCTGGAACGCGTCCCGGTCGCCGGTGACGATCTCGACCTCGATCCCCTGCTCCACGGCCTGCGTGGTGAGGGTCGCGATGATGTCGTCCGCCTCGTAGTTCTCCTTCTCCATGGTCGGGATGGCCAGCGTGGCCAGCACGTCCTTGATCAGGGAGACCTGGCTGCGGAACTCGTCCGGCGTCTTGGTGCGCCCGGCCTTGTACTCGGGGTACTGCTCGGACCGGAAGGTCTTGCGCGACACGTCGAACGCCACCGCGACGTGCGTGGGCTGCTCGTCCCGCAGGATGTTGATCAACATGGACGTGAACCCGTACACGGCGTTCGTGACCTGGCCCGTCTTCGTCACGAAGTTCTCGGCGGGCAGGGCGTAGAACGCTCGGTAGGCCATCGAGTGACCGTCGATGAGCAGGAGCCGCTTCACGTCTGAGTGAGTCACGAGCCCGAGTCTAGGGTGGGGGTCTGACAGTTTCGCTTGAGCCCTTGGAGCGCGCGTGACCCCGGACCTGCCAATCGAGTTCGCCGACGAGCAGTTGCACGTCCGCATGGGCATCGAAATCACCCGATGGGATGTCCAGGAGATGGTCGGCACGATGCCGGTCAAGGGCAACCGCCAGCCGTTCGGTCTCCTCCACGGCGGCGCCAACGCCGTCCTCGCGGAACAGCTGGGCTCCATCGCCTCGGCGATGCACGCCTCCCAGCACGACCTCATCGCCGTGGGCCTCGAACTCTCCTGCACCCACCACCGGGCCGCGCGCGAAGGCACCGTCACGGGTGTGGCCCGCCCGATCCACCTGGGCCGCAGCACCACCACCTACGAGATCGTGATCACCGACGAGGACGGCAAGCGCACCTGCACGGCCCGCCTCACCTGCCTCCTGCGCCCCAAGCCACCGGGCGCCTGACCGCCGCCCAGGCCGGTCATCTGCGGTACCGCCCTGCGGTAAACCCCACCTCGGTTGTGCGGTTCACCCCAGTGCGCACCCAAGATCATCCCGAGATCGTGGGTCCATGACCTTCACGACTCGACTGACAGCAGCAGTCCTGTGCGGTGCGGTGGTCGCGGCCCCGGTCCCGGCCACCGCGTCCGCCCACCCGGCTCGCGGCAGCCTCCTCGACGTCGTCCCGGTGTCCACGCTGGACACCACCCAGTTGGTCAAGTACCTGGGGGACCACGCCTTGGACGCTTCGCGCGTCCGCTTCGCCGTCGACGCGAAGCGCATCACCTACCGCACCATCGACGCGTTCGGCGATCCCACGACCGCGAGCGCACTGATCGCCCTGCCGCGCAACGGCGACCGCACACCCCGCCAGGCCACGTGGCTGCACGGCACCACCGGCTACCGGGGTTCCGTCGCGTCCGTCGCCGACGGCAACGACAGGGCCGCCACCTACCTGTTCGCCTCGGCGGGCTACCTGACGACGGCCCCTGACTATCTCGGCCTGGGCACCGGCCCCGGCTTCCACCCGTACGTGGACGCGAAGTCCACCGTCACGGCCTCCGTGGACGCCCTCAGAGCGGCCCGCGAGTACGCCGCCTCCCAGGGCCTGCGTCCCGACCGGCGCGTCATGATCACCGGTCACTCCCAGGGCGGGCACGCGGCCATGGCGCTGGGCGAGGCGGTGCAGAACGGCGCCGACAGGCACCTGGAGGTAGGCGCCCTGGCCCCGATCGGCGGCCCGTTCAAGCCCAGCCTGCTGGTCGGCAGGGCGCTGAACGGCGAGATCTCCAACGGCGTCGCGTACATGGCGTACTGGACCGTCGCCTGGAACCGCCTCTTCCACCTCTACGACGACGCGGCCGAGGTCTTCCGCGACCCGTCGATCGAGAAGCTCTTCGACGGCGAGCACCGCAACGAGGACATCTTCCCGCGCCTCCCGGCAACGATGCCGGAACTCCTGACAGACACCTACGCCGCCCGCCTGCGCCACCCGACCGGCGTCCTGAGAACAAAACTCCGCGAAGCCGACAGCACCTGCGACTGGCGCCCGCGCGTCCCCGTCACGATCTACTCCTCGTCAGGCGACCGCGACACGCTCCTGGAAACCTCCGCCTACTGCGACCAGCGCCTCAAACAACGCCACGCCCGCAGCACGCTCGTAGACCTGGGCGCCACCGTCAACCACGGCCAAGCGGCCAAGCTGGCCCTGCCCCGCATCCTGGCCGACTTCGACCGAACCTGATCCCAGCAGCCACCCGAAGCCGGGGCGGAGAACCCCTCCGCCCCACCGCCTCAACGCAGACGGCTTCCGGAATCCACCACCTGACCGCCCAACCTCAAGCCCAGCAGCAAAGCGCCGAACCGCCCCGCCAGCGCCAACCACCCCGGTTCCCCAGCACGCCAACCATTGCGGCACCCCGCCGCGCAAAGCCAAGCCACAGCGAACAACCCGCCCGCCCGAGCGGCGTGAGCGGCAGCCCCCAGGCCGGCCAACCCAAAGCAGACATCGGTAAGGGCGTCCTGACGATTCCGGCGCCGCTTGACCCCTGAGGGCGCGGTGCTGATCACCGGTGGCACGGATGGTCTGGGCTCCGGGCTGGCCCGTCATCTGGTGACCGTGCGCGGAGTCCGGCAACCCACCCATTCCAGCCCCACCACCGCAGGCAGTCCCAACGCCCCAGACAAACCAAAGCGGCACCCCACCTGCCCAAGCCACGTGAGCGGCAACTCACCCCCGCCCGCCAACCCCAAAGCAGGCAACCCACCCAACCGCACCACGTGCACACCGCAACCCGCCCACACCATCGCAGGCAGTCCCACAGCAGGCAGCCCCACCCGCACCAACCAACCCCGCAGGCGACCCCACCCCACTCCGGGCAAACGAAAGCGGGGCGGAGGAAATCCCCCACCCCGCCCCGCACAGCACGAACCCTCAGTGAGCCTCACCCAGGTACGCGTCGCGCACCCGCTGGTCGGCCAGGAGCGAGTGCCCCGGACCGTCCAAAGTGGTCTTACCGAGGTCGATCACGTAGCCGTGGTCCGACAACGCCAGGGCCGCCAGCGCGTTCTGCTCCACCAGGAGGATGGTGGTGCCGAGCGACTGGAGCTCCTTGATGGTGTCGAAGATCCGCTGCGTCATGATCGGCGAGAGACCCATCGAGGGCTCGTCGAGCATCAGCAGGCGGGGCTTCGACATCATCGCGCGGCCGATGGCGAGCATCTGCTGCTCACCACCGGAGAACAGACCGGCCTTGTTGTGCTTGCGCTCCCCCAGGACGGGGAACAGCTCGTACACGCGGTCCATGTCGGCCTGCACGCCGTCGTCCTTGCGGACGTAGGCGCCGAGCTGCAGGTTCTCCTCCACGGTCATCCGCGGGAAGAGCCGGCGGCCCTCGGGGCAGTGCGCGATGCCCTCACCGAGGATCGCGTGCGCCGGGTCGTTGTGGATCGGCTTGCCCTGGAACAGGATCTCGCCGGACGCCGGCCGCAGCAGACCCGAGATGGTGCGCAGGGTCGTGGTCTTGCCCGCACCGTTCGAGCCGATCAGCGACACGATCTGGCCGGCCTCGACCGTGAACGAGATGTCGCGGACGGCCTCGATCGCGCCGTAGGCGACCGAGAGGTTGCGGACTTCGAGCAGCGCGGTCATGCCTGCTCCTCCTCAGCAGCTGCGGCGGCCTCGACGTCGTGCTGGACTTCCTCCGGCGGCTTGCCGAGGTAGGCCTCGACCACCCGCGGGTCCGCCCGCACGACCTCGGGGCTGCCCTCGACGAGCAGTTCGCCCTGCACGAGCACGGAGACCGAGTCGCACAGCCCGAAGATGAACTTGATGTCGTGCTCGATGACGACGACGGAGACACCCGTCTCGCGGATGCGGAAGATCAGCTGCTGCGTCGCTTCCGTCTCCTGCGGGTTCATGCCCGCGGTGGGCTCGTCCAGCAGCAGCACCGCCGGGTCCGTCGCCAACGCGCGCGCGATCTCCAGACGGCGCTGGTCGCCGTACGGGAGGTTGCGCGACAGCTCGTCGTCCAGGTTGTTCAAGCCGACGAACGAGAGCAGCTCCCGCGAACGCTCTCGTGCCGCCCGCTCGCCCTTCTGGTACGCCGGGCCGTGGAACAGCGAGGCCAGCGGGCCCTGCTTCATCCGCACGTGCCGGCCGACCATGACGTTCTCCAGCACGGTCATGCTGGGGAACAGGCGGATGTTCTGGAACGTGCGGGCCACGCCCGCGTCCGTCACCTTCGCCGGGTCGCCGGGCAGGACGTTGCCCTTGAGCAGCACCTGACCGGTGGTCGGCGTGTACAGACCCGTGAGGCAGTTGAAGAACGTCGTCTTCCCCGCGCCGTTCGGGCCGATCAGGCCGACGATCTTGCCTTCGTCGAGCGTCAGGGTGACGCCCTTCAACGCCTTGAGGCCACCGAAGACCATCGAGACGTCGCGCGCCTCCAGAACTGGCGTGCTCACGCCTTCGCCTCCTTCGGCCCGACGTGCGCCTCGTCGATCGGCGCACCGTCAACATCCTCGCCCGCGAGCTCGGCCCGGCGATGCCGGTCCGGAATGAGGCCCTGCGGACGGAACCGCATGATCAGGATCAGCGCGAGGCCGAAGATCATGAGGCGGTACTCCTCGAAGTCGCGCAGCTTCTCGGGCAGCACGAACAGCAGCGCCGCACCGAGCACGGCGCCCGGGATGGAGCCCATGCCGCCGAGGATGACCGCGGCGAGGAGCGTGACCGACTCGAGGAACTTGAACGACTCGTACGAGACGGTGCCGTTCTTGTGCGCGAACACCGCGCCCGCGAGACCCGCGAGCATGGCACCGATGAGGAACGCGAGGATCTTCATCTTGCCGGTGCGGATGCCCATCGCGCGGGCGGCGTCCTCGTCCTCGCGGATCGCGATCCAGGCACGGCCGATGCGGCTGAACTTGAGGTTCGCGAACACCGCCATCGTCGCCGCGACGAGCAGCACGATGAGGATGTAGTAGAGGACACCGGCGGGGAGCTTCACGGCGCCGATCGAGATCGACCTGTTGAACTCCGCGCCGAACAGCGACAGCGCCGGGATGCCCGGGATGGCGTTGGAGCCGTTGGTGATGCCGGCGATGTTGTTCTGCGCGGAACGGGTGAAGATCTCACCGAACGCGAGCGTCACGATCGCGAGGTAGTCACCGCGGACCCGCAGCGTCGGCGAACCGACGACCGCGCCGAAGATGCCGGCCACGATCGCGGCGATCACCGCGGCGACCGGGAACGGCAGCGTGATGCCGAAGTGCGCCGTCGCGGCACCGGAGAAGTTCGCCGCCACGAGGGCGCCGATGCCCATGAACGCCACGTACCCGAGGTCGAGCAGACCCGCGAGACCGACGACGATGTTCAGGCCGATCGCGGTGGCGGCGTAGATGCCGATGTTCGCCGCGACCGTCATCCAGTACTCGTTGCCCGCCTCGGTGAACGGCAGCAGCAGCGCGCACGCCGCCAGCACGATCACGCTGAACACGCGGTGCTGCTCGGACAGTGCCGAGAGCCAGCGGACGAACCCGACGCCGCTCAGTGCCGCGAGCAGACCCGCGGCGAACCCGAGGAACGACAGGAAGATCGCGCCCGCGTACGGGTTCGCGGTACCGACGCCACCGGTGGTCAGCATCGCGGCCACGGCGTAGAGCACCGCGGCGAACGACACCAGCAGCGCCAGGTAGGCGACCGGGGTGGAGACCTTGAAGTTCCAGTCCTGCACCGGCTCGATGCCGATGCCGTACCCGGCGAGGATCACCAGGACACCGGCGACGATGCCGACGACACCACCGAACGCGGTGGCACCGTCGAGGGCCGTGATGGCACCGAGGCCACCGCCCTTGACCGTGATGTACGCGGCGTTGACGAACGACACCAGCGCGACGCCCCAGCCGAGCGCCCGGACGACCCGGCCGCGCGAGGGGATCGGCGCGAAGGTCGCGATGAGCACGAGCACGCCGAGCACCAGCAGGTGCCAGCGGAACCCGGTGACCAGGAACGGCGCGTCGAAGAACTGGAGCGTTGACTTGTCGGGCCAGTTGCCGTCGTTGAGGCTGAACGTGACCCAGGGCAGCAGTGCCGCGACGATGGCGAGGACGCCACCGACGATCGCGAACGGCTTGCCGAGCGGTGCGAGGGCGGAGCGCTTCGCAGAACTGTCAACCGTGCTCATGCGCGCACCCTTTCCGGCTCGCCGAACAGACCCTGCGGGCGGAAGACGAGCACGAGGATCAGCACGACGAAGATCCACACGTAGTCGTACTGGGTGCCACCCGGCATGTACTGGCCGGACAGGGTCTTGATCAGACCGATGATGAAGGCACCGATGACCGCGCCGCGGATGCTGCCGACGCCACCCAGGACGGCCGCCGTGAAGGCGAAGATGCCGTTCTGGAAGCCCATGTCGATGTTGATGTTGTTCAGGTAGCCGCCGAACATGACGCCCGCGACGCCCGCGAGCACGGCGCCGATCACGAAGGTCAGCACGATGACGCGGTCGGGGTTGACGCCCATCAGCTTCGCGGTGTCGGGGTCCTGCGCGGTGGCGCGCATCGCCCGGCCCATCCGCGACCTGTTGATGTAGGTCTGAAGGATGATCGACAGACCGACCGACAGCACGACGAGCAGCACGCCCGTCCACGCGATGTTGATCGAACCGAGGGTCAGGTTCCCTTCCGGGAACACCTTCGGGTAGGGCAGGTTGGACGTGGCGTTGGGGTACCAGACGCGCACGGCTTCCTGCAGGAACACGGACACGCCGAGCGCGGTGATGAGGGGCGCCAGGCGAGGCGCGCCACGCAGCGGGCGGTACGCGAACCGTTCCATGATCAGGGCGACGACGACCGCCACCACGATGCCGCCGACGAACATGAGCGGCAGAGCCACGGCAGGCGACTTCTTGAGATCGTCAGGAAGAAGCGTGAACGTGGCGAGGCCTCCGTACGAGGCCACCATGAAAACCTCGCCGTGGGCGAAGTTGATCAGCTGGATGATGCCGTACACCATCGTGTACCCGAGGGCGATCAGGGCGATCAACGCACCCTGAATGACCCCGTTGGCCAGCTGTTGGAGCAGGACTGACACGACTACCTCCGTAGACGGCGGGGGCGAGCAAAGAACGCCCGCCCCCGCCGTGGCTCAATCAGTAATTAGGTAGTCGATCAGCCGGTGAACTCGCCGGTCTGAACGTCCTTCCACTTGCCAGAGGTGACCTGGTAGACGGTCAGGACCTTGTTGGTGCTGTCGCCGTACTGGTCGAACTTGACCGCACCGGTGGCGCCGGAACCGCTGTAGGCACCGACGTTGGTCAGCATCGCGTCACGCTTCGAGTCGTCCCACGCGGAGCCACCCTCGAGGGTCTTGGCCAGACCACCGATGATCGCGTTCGCCGCGTCGTAGGAGAACGCACCGTAGGCGGCGTAGTCCTCCTTGCCGAACTTCGCCTTGTACGCGTCGACGAAGGCCTTGGCCGTGGCCAGGGACTCGGTCGGGGCGCCGACGGAGGTGGCGAGGTCGCCCTCCTTGCCGCCGAGCTCGATGAACTTGCCGTCGTAGATGCCGTCGCCGCCCATCAGCGGAACGTTGAGGCCGTTGGACGCCATCTGCTTGGACAGCGGGCCGGCGACCGGGTACTCACCGCCGTAGTAGACCGCGTCCGGGTTCAGCGCCTTGATCTTGGAGATGACACCGGAGAAGTCGGTGTCCTTCTCGCCGACCTTCTCGGAGCCGACGATCTTGCCACCCTTCTTGGTGACCTGCTTCGACAGCTCGGCCGCCAGGCCCTCACCGTAGGTCTTGCCGTCGGTGATGATGGCGATGTTCTTCTTGCCGGCCTTCTCGACGAGGTAGTTGGCCGCGTACGGGCCCTGCAGGTCGTCGGTGGTGCAGACGCGGAAGTAGTTGTCGAACTGGCGCTTCGGGGCCGTCAGGAAGTCGTTGCCCCTGGTCAGCGACGGGTTGGTGTTCGCGGGCGACACCTGGGGGATCTTCTTGTCCCGCAGGATCGGCTGCACCGTCTGGGCCACGGACGAGTTCAGCGTGCCGACGACACCCACGACGTTCGGGTCGGTCGACAGCTTGGTCGCGGCCTGGGCGCCCTTGGCGGGGTTGGCCTCGTCGTCCTGGGCGGACACGGTCAGCTTGAAGCCCGGAACCGTGCACTTCTTGTTCGCCTCGTCCACGGCGAGCTCGGCGGACTGCTTGATGCCGATGCCGAGAGCGGACAGGTTCCCGGACAACGGGGCGACAACACCGACGGTCAGAGTGCCCTTCGACGTGTCGCAGCTGCCCCCGCTGGTGCCGCCGCCCTCGGTCTTGTTCGAGCCACAGGCTGCAAGAACAAGCAGCGAGGCACCGACGATCGCTGCGGACTTCACAGAGTGCTTACGCACGTGATGTCCCTCCTATATCCCTGCTCCCGGCAAACGCGAGATCTCCGCGCGCCGCTCCATCACCCTCTCCTGAGGGATGGCCGGAACCTAGGCGATGACTGTGACCGCAGTCATCAAAGCCAATGGGCTCGTGACCATAACGCAACGCGGCGTTATGTTTGGTTTAAGGAATGTCACAGACGGTAACACTCGTTCACTCTTTGGACGGCTGTCATAACGTGGACGTATGACTCCGCGTCGCCGAGTGATCACCGCGGTCGGTGCCGCCGCGGTTCTCGTGGCCGCGGTGCTCGCTTTGCGCACCCACGATGATGCCTTGCAGAAGCCCAGTTCAGAGGCCGTTCGCTTAACTAAGTACACAGCGGATTACGTCTCTGTTCCAGATCAACCGGCCCGGCCGAACCCTCCGTCCTCCGGATGGAGCAGCGACGGACGTGTCCAATGGCTTCCTGTCAACGGCGCGGTCGGCTACGAGGTCGGCGGGCGGCTCGTCGCGTCGCCCGAGATCACGGGCTCCGGACGGCCCGAGATCCGGGCCGTGGACGCGTTCGGGCAGCGGTCCGCGCCGGTCAGGGCGGAGGAACGGCCGAGCGACGACGGCTGGCGCAGGGCGGTCGCCGGTTCGATCGACGAGTTCGACGACACGTTCTTCGCACGCCGGTACCACCTGAGCGCACGCGAGGGGTGCGTCAACCCGAGTTCGGGGTCCAACGGCCGGTTGGTGCTCGACATGCCGTGCGGCAACGACACCGCCGTGCTGCGCGCACGGACGTTGCTGCGGCTCAGCGAGTCGCCAGAACTGGGCCGGGTCGTCGTCGTCACGGACGCGGCCGGGCCCCGCGGAAGCTCGTGCTCGACCTGGCGCCCGGAACGCCCGACCGCCTCGGACCCATACCTCCTGCTGATGCGGTGCGCGTGGTGGTGGACGACTCCGTGGCCCCCGGAACACGCGGCGCGGGCGTTCTGCATCGATTCGAGGCGGTGCTGACAGATAACGACGTGAAGGTGTTTCAGGACGGCCTCCAGATCGCGGTTCTCCCCGTCGTGCCGAAGTGGCGGGAGGCAAGCGTGCTGATCGGCGTGACGCCTCCGCCCGGTTATCCGGGACGGGTCGAGATCGACACCGTCGGCATCTCCGGGTCGCGGGGCCCGGAGGCCGAGGCGATCGACACGTCGGTCGTGGCGGGGACGTTGCGCGTGCTCGACCCGGAGGAGGCGGCGCCGGGCATCGGCGTGGCGCGCACACCGCTGCGTGGGGTCCCCTCGGCGCGTCTCCGGACAACGGTGCGATTGGGCAGTGGCGGCGATCCGAACGCGGTGGTCGCGCAGCTCGGGTCGGCGAAGGTGCCGCTGAGGCCGGTCGTGAGCGGCTGGTCCGCGGCGGAGGGCGCCGAGTTGACGCTGGCAGGAGACCTGCCGGCCGAGCTGCTCGGGACCACCGGGCCGGACGCGCTGACGCCGTTCGTGCTGCGGATGCCGGGTGCGGCGCAGGCCGAGGTGGTCGAGAGCTACTTCGAGGTGCCCGGCCGGCCGGAGACGAAGCTCGCCCTCGCCCCTCCCGAGCCACCGCCCGTTTTGCCCGTCATGACCGCTGAGATCACCGCTAAGGGCCCGAACGACGTCACGCTGGCGATCACCCTCGACGCCGCCCACGCACGCTCAGTGGCGCCGATAGCGGGCTACGAGGTGTACGTCGACAACTCTCTCGCGGCGACCATGCCGATTCCGGGTGGCATAGGCGGCCGGCACGAGCTGACTCTCGTGCTGACCGGCCCCCACAACGTCGAAGTCCGCCTGCGCCCCGAGGATCCGGGGCGGCAGACGGACTCCGTGTGGCTCGAACTCGGCCGAGGGTGACTCAGCCGAAGTTCTCGATGACGGCCTCCGCTACGGCCTTCATCGTGGTGCGGCGATCCATGGCGGTGCGCTGCACCCACCGGAACGCCTCCGGCTCGCTCAGACCCTGCTTGGTCATGAGGATGCCCTTGGCCCGTTCCACGGTCTTGCGGGTCTCCAGGCGCTCGGTGAGCCCGGCGACCTCCTGCTCCAGCGCGGCCAGCTCGCTGAACCGGCTCATCGCCAGCTCGATCGCGGGCACGAGGTCCCGCTTGGCGAACGGCTTGACCAGGTACGCCATCGCGCCCGCGTCACGGGCGCGCTCGACCAGGTCGCGCTGGCTGAACGCGGTGAGGATCACGACCGGCGCGATCCGGTTGCCCGCGATGTGCTGCGCCGCCTCGATCCCGTCGACCTTCGGCATCTTCACGTCGAGGATCACCAGATCGGGGTTGAGTTCGGTCGCGAGCTTGATGGCCTCTTCACCATCTGCGGCCTCGCCCGCCACGTCGTAGCCCTCCTCGCGCAGCATCTCCACCAGGTCGAGGCGGATGAGCGCCTCGTCCTCGGCGACGAGCACGCGAGGGGCCTTGCGCGTGGCTTCGGACTGGGCCTCGGCAGCCTGCTGGGTCACCGGGGTCCTCCTGACGATCGTTCCTGCGGGCGAAAGCGCAGTCTACCGGCGGTCAGGCCGCTGATCAGGGTCACCGGCCGTGACGGCAGACACGAACTCCTCGGGCCACGGATAGGTCCGCATGCCCTCCTCGACGTCCTGGGCAGGCGCTTCCTGACGCCGCAGGGTGGTCTGACCCGCGATCCCGAACCCGGGGTGGGCCAGCGCGGCCCTGATCTCGGCCTCGGCCGGACCGCCCGCCCACTCGACGAACCAGGCGCCGCCCATCGGGAGTGCTCGCAACCAGCTGGCGTCATGCCACAGGTGTACCCGGCGCAGGAGAGCGCTCCCAGTGGCCGATTCCGCGACCTCGTCGTCAGTGCCGCCGCCGTCGGTGTACTCGACACCGCGGTGTTCGTGCATCCAGCGCACGTACCGCATGCCTAGGTCCCATGCGTTCTCGTCGACGCCGACCAGCACGACCGCGGCGTCCCCCGTGGTCAGCTCGGCCGACCGCCGGTGCTGCCGGTGCTCCAGACCGGCGACGCCCATGCCGAAGCCGCCCTCGGTGCGCGGCAGCAGTTCGAACAGCAGCGGGCCGAGCGCCCGGTCGTGCAGGTACAGCTTCAGCGTCTCCCCCGGTTCCACCGTCCGGAACGCGTGGGCGGGCCTGACGATGCTCGCGGGCGGCATCAGCTGGAGCATGCTCGCGGCGGTGCAGGCCGCGAGCAGCACCTTGGCTTCGAGCTGGGCCTGCGCCTGTGTGCCGGCCGCGGGCAGGGGCGACTCCCCGTCGCGGACGGCCGGGACCGCCTGGGACAGGTTCTCGCCGGTGTAGGTGCGCCGCAGATCGGCCAGCTGGTCCGTGATGGACAGACGTGCCATGACAGCAGTCCTCGTTTCCGCCGCCCGGCTCGGCAAGACAAGGACGCATGTGTCACGCGTCTACGTGGTCGGTTCGCTTCGCTGAGCAGGAGTTGCTGAACACTGCGGCGGAACGTGCCGCTCACTGCCGGGGAGCGGCTCCAGCCTCACGTCTGCTCGGACGCCACTGACCACGGTACCGGACAGGCGCACCCGGTTTTCTAGTCGGCGCCCACGATCAGCTTGTACTTCACGTCGACCTCTTTGCCGTTCGCCGAACCGCGGATCACGAGCTCGTGCTCCCCGGACGCGGGCGGGGTGATCCACGCGTACAGGCCGCAGCCCACCGAGTTGATCCGGCCGGCCTGCGCGCCGAACGGGTTGCCCGCGCGCGCCTCGTAGGTGAACGGCGTGGCCGACACCCGCGTGAGCGCCTGCGTCGAGCCGTCCATCAGCACCTCGCCCTGCGCGCCCTTCATGAACGTCTCGCAGGAGGCGACGTCGCTCGCGAGGTTCACCACCGGTGCGAGCAGAGGCTTGGAGGCCGGAACGCGGCACTGGCGTTCGACCGCGCCCTCGCCGAGCGACCCGGCGAGCAGCCAGACCTCGACGGGCTGGTCGCGCATGCAGTACCGCCCGGAGGTGTCGGACACCGGGTTGCTCCCGGAGGGCTGGGAGGCCCACGTCCACCAGAGCGCCTGGAAGTCGGCAGGCGCCAGTTTGTCCGAAGTGGACGGCTGAGTGGGGGGTTGTGCCGCCATTTGCGCGTTTCCGCCACAACCGGCGAGCAGAACAACCAAGAACAGCAGGACTATCCTCACTGGTTCTCGCGTCCCTTGCGTCGTTGTTCCTCCGCGCGCTCACGGCAGCGTCGCAGGAAGTCCTCATCGTCGTCAGGATTGCCGGCCGCGAACCGCCCCGGCCGGTCGTACTCGGGATAGGCGGGCGTACCGCGTTCGAAGGCCCCGAATCGCGCCCTTCCGGTCCCCACCACCGGACGGCCCGCGACCAGCCACGCGATCGACCCCACCAAGGGGAACAGCAGGACCAGGAGAAGCCACATCACCTTCGGCAGGTGCCGAACCGAGCCTTCGTCGCTCGTGATGACGTCGACGACCGCGAAGATCGTCAGTCCTATCATCACCACTCCGAACAGCCCACCGAAGTACAGCATCTCCACCCCCAGGTCGTGCGGTCGCGCACATCGTGGCACAGTGGACTGCTCCCTGAACACAGTTCACAGGTCAATCATCGGGCCATAAATTCACAATCCCGTGAATCCCGCCGAAACAAAAGCCGCGAGGCGCCGGAAATGCCGCACGGGCGTTCGACCGCCGTACCTGGGCCTCCTGTCGCGCGCTCGGCCGTCGGGTCCATCTCGGGTGTCGGCCGACCCGCGCAACCAATTCGGCCTGGAGGACGAAAAACCTGAACGTTCGTCCAGAATTCGGGAAGGCCGGCGCGGCGGCCCCAATTGTGTTTCCCACGATTCGAACGGGGTTTCACGGGCCGGAACGTTCACACCGTCCCAGGTGGACTGGAGGCCGTGAGCGAACGTGACGCTGAGCACCAGACCTGCTGGTGATCCGTTGCCCGTCTCGTAAGCGAGCCTTAGCGTCGGACTCATGCCCAAGGGTGCCGAGAGCTTGCTGGACGTACTGGCCGCGCACGACGTCGAGGTGGTGTTCGGTCTCCCGGGCGTTCACAACCTCGCGATCTGGGAAGCGTTGCAACGGCACACAGGCATCCGGATGGTCGGTGTGCGCCACGAACAGACGGCCGTCTACGCCGCCGACGGCTACGCCCGCAGCACGGGCAGGCTGGGCGTCGCGATCGTGACCACCGGCCCTGGCGCCGCGAACACGCTGGGCGCCACCGGCGAGGCGTGGGCGTCCGGCAGCCCGGTGCTCGTGATCGCCACCGACATCCCGTCCACGCTCCGGCGGCCCGGCGTGTACCGAGGTGTCCTGCACGAGACGCGCGACCAGAGGGCGATGTTCGTCCCCGTCACCAAGGCGGCGTTCGACGTTCCCACGGCCGCGGAGCTCCCGTCGTGCACCGACAGGGCCGTGCACGAGGCGCTGCGGAGCCCGCACGGTCCCGTCTACCTGGGCGTGCCGACGGACTTCCTGTCCACCGAGGTCGCCGGGCACACCGTGACGAAGTCCGCCGCAGCGCACGCGGCCGTGGACCTCACCGAAGCCTCGGCCCTCATCGCCGGAGCCGCCCGGCCGTTGATCTGGGCAGGCGGCGGCGCGGCGCGTTCCGGTGCGGGACCGGCCATCGGTGCGTTGGCGGACAAACTCGGTGCGCCGATCATCACGACGTACGGCGCGCGCGGCCTGACGGACAACCCTCACGTCGTGCGCGGCCCCGTGCACGCACCGCCCGTGGGAAAGCTCTGGGACGACGCCGATCTGGTGATCGCGATCGGCACCGACTTCGACGGCATGATGACGCAGAACTGGTTGCAGCCGAAGCCACCCGCCCTGCTCGCCGTCAACATCGACGAGGCGGAGGCGAGCAAGAACTACCCGGCCGACGTCACGCTGGCAGGCGACGCCGCCACCGTCACCACCGCCCTGGCGTCCGCGCTGACCGCCCGGCCGGGTCACCTCGACGTCGCCGCGGTCAACGCCGAGGTCCGCGCGCTGGCGGAGGCCGACTCCCCCGAAGCCGTGAAGTTCCTGCGCGCGCTGGAGAACACGGACGCCACGATCGTCGCCGACATGTGCATCCCCGGCTACTGGATCGGCGGCTTCCACCACGTCACCAAGCCGCGCGGCCTCGCCTACCCGGTCGGCTGGGGCACGCTCGGCTTCGGCTTCCCCGCGGCCATCGGCGCGGCGCTGCACGGCCCCACGATCGCGGTCGTGGGCGACGGCGGTTTCCTCTTCGCCTGCGGAGACCTGGCGACGCTGAAGCAGGAGAACCTCCCGCTCACCGTCGTCCTCGTGGACGACGGCGGCTACGGCATGCTCCGCTACGACCAGCAGGTCGCGAACCACGCCATCAGCGGCGTGGACCTCACCCGCCCCGACTTCGCCAAGCTCGCCGAGAGCTTCGGCATCCCTGCCGTGACGCTCGACGGCTTCGACGATCTCGGGTCTGCCCTCGCCGGCGCCGAGGGCCCGCGCATGATCGTCGTCACCGCGCACCTCCAGCCGCCGATCACCACTTCCCCGCGCTGGTACCGCAAAACCTCCACTTGATCACGCACCCCGTGGGTACCGTCCCGCACATGGGACGTGGGCTGAGAATCGTGCTCATCGTGCAGGCGGCCGTGCTGACCGCGTTGTCCGGCCGCTACGGCTTCCACCGCGACGAGCTCTACTTCCTCGCCGCGGGCAAACGCCTCGACTGGGGCTACGTGGACCAGCCCCCGATCACCCCGCTGCTCGCCCGCCTCACCACGGAGGTCTTCGGCGAGACCCCGGTCGGTCTCCGCGTGATGGCTACCCTGTGCGCCCTGGCCATCACGGTCGTGGTCGCCCTGACCGCGAAGGAACTCGGCGGCGGCACCACGTTCGCGGCAGCGGCCGCCGCCACGTCGAGCTTCGTCCTCGCCGTGGGCCACATGCTCGCGACCGCCACCGCGGACCTCTTGATCTGGGTGGCCCTCGCCTACTTCGCGATCAGGCTCCTGAAGTCGGGCAACGGCCGCTGGTGGCTCGCCATCGGCGCCACGGCGGGCGTGGGCCTGGCGAACAAGTGGCTGCTGCTGATGCTGGTGGCCTCGTTGGGAATCGCGCTCATCGCCGCAGGCCCCCGCGCCGTCCTGCGCACCTGGTGGCTCCCGGCGGGCATCGCGGTGTGCGCCGTCCTGGCCGCGCCGGTCGTGATCTGGCAGGCGCTGCACGACTTCCCGTTGCTCACCGTCGCCAGGGGCATCAGCGAGGACGACGGCACCGAGAACCGCGTCCTGTTCTTCCCCATGCAGATCCTGCTGCTGTCCCCGCTCCTCGTCCCGGTGTGGCTCAACGGCTTCCGCGTCCTCTGGCGCGACACCACCTACCGCTCGATCGCCCTCGCCTACCCCATCCTCTGCGCCCTGTGCCTGATCACCGGCGGCAAGCCCTACTACGCGATCCCATTGCTGCTCGTGCTGACGGCCGCAGGCGCCCACCAGGCCCAAGAATGGCTCCAGCGCAACAAGACGACCGGCCGGGTCCTGACAGCGCTGAGCGTCGTACCGGCCCTGCTCATCTCCCTGCCGATCCTGCCGCCGGGCGCCCTGGGCCCGATCATCGCCGTCAACCCGGAACAGGGCGAACAGGTCGGCTGGCCGGAATTCGCCGCCACGGTCAAGAAAGCGTGGATGGACAACGACCACCCCGTGCTCATCACCCGCAACTACGGCCAGGCGGGCGCCGTCGAGGCCTACGCGGGCGTCCCCGTCTACTCCGGCCACATGTCGTTCTACGACTGGGGACCTCCCCTGGTGACCACGGACAAGGTCCTTCTGGTCGGCTTCGACCGACCACCGTTCGCCGACTGCGAGGTCGTCGCCGAGCACACCAACCCGGTGGAGAACGAAGAAGACGGCACAGAAATCAAACTCTGCACGGCCCCAACAGAACCGTGGGACACCTTCTGGCCAAAGCTCCGCCATTACTACTGAGCTGACAAACTCACCCGGTGACCCGAACCTGGCCCGCCAAGCTCGCCACCGACGAAGCCGCACTCGCCGGGGAGTTCCTCGACTTCCTCCGCAAGACCGTCGTGCTCAAGGTGGAAGGCCTGACCCGGGACCAGGCCGCAGCGGCTCCGATCCCCACGTCCCCGGGCCTGACCGCACTGGGCGTGCTCAAACACCTGACGGCCGTGGAGCGCTACTGGCTCTGCATCGCCGGCGCGGGCCTCGACCTGCCGTCGCTCTGGGAAGGCGACCCGGACCCGTCGTGGGACCTCGAAGACGACGACACCCCGGCGTCGCTCATCCAGGCCTACCGCGAGGAATGGGCGAACGCCGAGGCGGTGAAGCAACTCGATCCCGACGCCGTGGCCGCCGACGGCGAACGCACCGTGCGCTGGATCCTGGCCCACGTGGCCCAGGAAACCGCGCGTCACGTGGGCCACCTGGACCTGCTCCGCGAACTGGCGGACGGCCAGACCGGCGAGTAGTCAGCCGGTGACCTCGCCCGGCCACACCGGGATCAGGTCGACGACCTGTCCCGCCAGCGCGTCGTCGACCGCTGCCGTCGCGACCGGCGAAAGCCCACCCGCTCGTTGCGCGACGACCAACCGTTCGCGCGACGACGCGGCCAGTGCGGCGGCGGCGTGCCGCACGACCAGGTCGTGGCGATCCGCCAGGCACCGCACGAGTCCTTCGCCGACCAGGTCCTCCGATTCGGGCCCCAGAGCACCATCTCTGGTGAGCCGCCGGATCGCGGTGACCGCCTGCACCCGGACCTTCGGCCTCCTGTCCTCCAGTCGCGGGACGACGAACGGCACCGCCGCGGCGTCGGCCGTGTCGCCGAGCCCCAGCGTCGCGACGCCCCGGCGCTGGGTGGACCAGCGCCGCACGTCCCCGGCCAGGTGCTCCACCGGGTTCAGCCGGCGCAGCCTGGGGATTCCGTACACGCACAGGAACACGCTGCGATAGGGGTCTTTCCGGGCCAGCCAGTCGCCTGGGTCGCCCTTGCGGCCCTTGCCGAAGAACTCCAGCACGTACGCCGGGTCGCGATCCGGATCGCGCTCCGCCAGCACGCGGCACAGGACCTGGGCCACCGCCATCGTCCCGCTGTGCTCGTCGAGCAGCGCCTCGATGCGGCCGTCCAGGCCAGCCTCGTCGGAATCGACCAGAACGCGGATGTGCTTCCCGCGGTCCGGCGAACGCCAGTCGAGCACCCCTTCGAGGGCGCCGTCGATGTTCATCTGCCTTCACCTCAACGGTTTTCGAAACGAGCGGGCGGGACGCCTTCCGGCGTCCCGCCCCGATTGCCCAGGCCGCGCCGACGCTACCGGCGCTCACCTGTCACCTCCTGAACATGCCCGCCAAGCATCCTCCGACCTTGATGGCAATCGTCCACCCAGGGGAGGTGACGCCCTGGGCCATGGGCGGCCCCAGCTGTCTCAGGTTGTCCTTGCACCCCTGGACCCGCGGGTGGAGGTTGATGTGGTTGTACAGCTTCTTCGCCTTGCTGTTCTGCCAGCGCGTCTTCGCCTGCTGGAAGACGCCCTTGGCCCGGCTCACCGTCTTCACGGTGGTGTTGCGGACCCAACTGCCGGCCGCGACGGCCTTGCGGCCGGTCCACTTCATGCCCGACCAGATCCGCGGCGCGGCCTTGGTCGCCGCCCAGGCACCGAACCTGAACAGGTACGGCGCCGACGCGCGGGCAGCCCACGGAATCGCCACCCGCAGGCCCATCACCGCCGCCACGACGCAGAACGGGCACTTGCCGTCCAGGTCGTTGGCGTTGACGGGGTCGCCGTTGACGTAGTCGTAGTCGTTGGCGGAGCCGCCCTCGACCGGGTCGACGGACAGGAACCGGCCGAGCAGCGGGCTGTAGGGCCTCGCTCCCATCTGGACGATCGACAACGCTCCGGCGTGCTCGTAAGGACGCTGGTGCTGCCCGAGCCACCCGTAGTCCATCTGGCCGGGCTGGTTGTCCGGCACGTTGTCGTTGTCGACGGCGCCGTTGGTGGCGAGGGGTTCGCCGAACGGCGTGTAGTGCCGCAGCGCGCCGACCTGGTTGCCGGCCGCGTCCGTCGTGAGGACCGTGTCGCCGCGCACACTCGGGTGGTCGTACGAGCGGGTGTCCCCGTTGATCGTCAGCAACACACCGCCCGGCAACGAGATCGAGCGGGACAGCACCTTCTTGTCCTCGCCGAGCGCGAACTCCGCGGAGTCGCCCTCGCCGGTGTACGCGTACAGCACGACCTTCTGCGCGTCGCCCTGTTCCGCGCCGCGGAGCACGATCCGGTCGTTCACGTCGCGCTGGTACGCGACCGCCGCCGGGTCGGCGCCGACCGAGCGGGCACCGAGGTTGCGGCCCGCCGTGTCCCAGGAGAGATGGGTCGTGGAACCGTTGACCGCGTACTCGGTGGTGTTGCCGGCGTCGTCGTACTTGATGCCGGACACCGCGTTGTGGCCCGTCGTGGCCAGCAACCTGTCCGCCGCGTCGTAGCAGTAGTTCGTCGTCTGCGTGCCGCTCGCGGTCTGGTCGACCAGCTTCACGCGGTTGGTGTTCGCACCGGCGTTGCCGACCGAGCCCGTGGGACATCCCTCCACCGAGGGTGAAGTGAAGTCGTAGGTGTAGACGTGCCCGTTGACCGCCGCCTTGGTGAGTCGTCCCGCGCTGTCGTAGACGTAGTTGTGCCCGGTGCCCGCGTCGAAGCCGTTCAGCGTCTCGTCGACGATCGTGCCCGCGCGGGTGCGCGTCACGGCCGTGACGATCTCGGCTCCGGTCTTCGGCTTCCACGTGTGCGAGGTGACCTGGCCGACGCCGTCCTTGCCGATCGCGGACAGCGACGTGCCGTTGGCGTACGCCACCGACGTGAGCTCACCGGCCGCGTTGTACGCCGGCGTGGCGAGCGCCGCGCCGTCGAGCGACACGGTCCGCTGCCTGCCCGCGTCGTCGTACGTGGTGGTGATGACCTGCGCGGTGTTGGCCGGCAGGTTCACCTTCTCCGTCGTGACGCGGCCCGCACGGTCGTACTTGGTCTCCGTGCGCACGCCGTGCACGTCGGTGTACTCGATGACGCGGCCGATGAGGTCGGTCTTCTTCGTGACGGTGCCGTTGTGGTCCGACACGGTCGACACGAGCGGATCGCCGTTCACCGCGTGGTTCGTGGTGACGACTCGTTCGCCCGCGGCGCCGTTCGCCGGGTACTTGACCGACACCGCGCGGTCGCGGTCGTCGTACGTGGTGCAGGTCCACTTGCCGGCGCTGCCCTCGGCGACCACGCGACCGGACGCGTCGAAGATCTGCTCGTCCTCGCGCGCCGGACCCGTTGCGGGAGCGGGCATCCGGGTGAGCTTCGCGAGCCCGCCCTGGTTGATCGCCTCGACCTGGGTGGTGCAGGGGTTGTCCCGCGTCTCCTGGTCGCCGTAGTAGACGTAGGTCGTCTGCGCGTTGTTCGGCGCGGTCACGCCGGTCTTGCGCAGGTAGCCCGTGCCCACGTTCTCGTAGGCGGTCTTGACCTGCCTGCCGTTGGACGTGTTGCTGCTCGCCATGCCGTAGACCGGATCGAGGCCGTTCTCCCCGAACTTCGTCGTCGTGACCGACGGGGTGAGGCCGAGCGACTCGCCCTTGGTGACCGAGGTGGTGAGGCCGTACTTCGGCTTCATGTTCACCGCGGGCAGGACCTGCTGGGTGCCACCGGGGGTGGTCCAGTGCAGTTCGAGCTGAGCGACCGAGTTCTGGTCGTAGTACTCGACGCGGATCTTCTTCGACGCACCCGCCGACGGGCTGGTGACCGTCACCTCGCGCCACTTCGCGGGGGTGTCGATCCAGTCGTCGACGACGATCGCGTCGTCGATCCACACCCTGACGCCGTCGTCGGCGAGGAAGCGCAGCTTGTAGCTGCCCGCCTCGGGGAACACGACGTCGCCGGTCGCCCGCAGCGAGTACCCGTCCACGGCGATGCCCGCGACGGGTGCGGCCTCGCCCCAGTTGCGGGCGAACGTCCCGTCCGCGGCCAGGCCGGTCTGGTAGACCTTCGGCGCGCCGGTCAGTTCCTTGTTGTCGTAGAACGACACGGCGAGACCGTTGAGGCCCTCGTCGTAACTCGTCTTCGTGTGCGGGACAGTCGCGGCGCACTCCGCCTTGAGCTCCTGGCCCGTGAAGCACGTCGCGGGGCCGGGACCGTAGTTGTCGGTCGGCCGGTCCTGCGCGTCGTACACCGTGGTGGACACCCGGCCCGCCGCGTCCGTCGAGGTCAGCAGCTGGTCCTTGACGTTCCAGGTCTGCCTCGTCGTCACTCCGGTCGCGTCCGTGCTCGCCACCAGCCGGAAGGCGTCGTCGTAGACCACCTTGCGGGCGAACCCGATCGCCGGGGTGAGGCCGGCGATGTCCACGAAGGACGTCTTCGCACCCGTGTCGTAGCGGTACGAGTGGAACCCGCGCTCCTCACCAGGTGTCGTGATCGGCTGGTAGATCGTCCGGACCACGGGCTTGGCCGCCGTGTGGTCGTAGTAGTGAACGACGTAGTTCGCGGCGTCGGTGTTCCGGTTCGCGTGGTCCTGCGAGACCCAGTCCGCGCCGAGGCTGTCCCGCAGGCCGTCGAGCAGACCGTTGGTGGTGAAGCTGAACTGGGTCATCTCGCGACCCGGGTCCTCCACCGCGACGAGGTTGCCCCGGTGGTAGAACAGCTTCGTCTGGCTGCCGTCCCAGTACTCGACACGGCAGAGCATCTGTGCCGGGGGCAGCTTCTCCGCGTCCGGCGGGGGCGTCGCGCCCGCGTAGCAGTCGTCGCCCGGCCGGTTGTAGAACAGCTTCTGCACACGGCCGGAGACCGGGTCCTTGATCTCCTTGAGGCGCGAGGGAGATCCGTCGTAGATGTTCTGCAGCGCGGCGGGCTTGCGGGTGTCGACCGCGCCGGTCTGCGACTCCAGCTTGCCGGCGGAGTTGAACACGAAGACGTCCGAGCCGTAGGTCAGCGTGATGCGCCCCGCGCTGTCGAGGACCAGAGTGCCTGCCTCGCCGTCCGGCGGGGTGTAGCCACCGGCCGACTTCTTCGTCCACGTGTGCTTCGCGCCCGTGGCGTCGGTCAGGACGACGTTCTGGTCGGTGACCTTGGCTTCGGTGAAGCCGGTGCCGCTGCCGTCGAGGTCGGCGCTCAGCGTCCACCCCTTGGGCAGCGCGGGCAGGTCGGAGGAGTGCAGCCAGTCGGCCGGGACGATCTGCGGCGGCACGGTGGTGCCGTCGGTCGTGCGGGTGAACAGGCGCAGGTACGCCGCGCCGCTGACCTCGGCCAGCTCGACCTTGATCGGCACCCGCTGGCCCGCGGTCAGCTTCACGCTGGTCGCGACACCCCAGTTGACGTCACTGCAGCACCCCTGGTCGTAGACCGAGTTCCCGTTGACCCACACGCGCAGCCGGTCGTCGTGCACACCGGCGAACTGGTAGTCACCGGTCGCGGGGGCCTGGAAGAAGCCCTCCCACCGCGCCACGAACCAGTCCTTCGGCAGGGCGGGCGCGAACGGCGACGTGTCGCCCCAGTCCACGTTCACCTGCGGTTCGGTGCGCACCAGCACCGGTTCCTGCTGCGGGCTGATCTCGCCGTTGTGCGACAGGTCCGGGAAGTACGACGCGCGCAGGCCCTTGAGCTCCTGCTGCTGTGAGTTGTAGGTCATGTTCAGGCCCGCGGTGCCGCCGACCGTCGTGAACGTCGGAGACGAGATCGACGTCATCACGTTGCCGTTGGCGAGGTTCACCTCGATCGGGCCGGTCTTGTCGTCCGGGGCCGGGCCCCTGTTGCCGATCCGCTGGTCGACCTTCAGGTGGAACACCGGGCTCGGGATGCGCGAGGTGGCACCGCTGACGGCCTTGGCCTGCCAGGTGTAGGAGACGCCGTCCTGCAGGACTCCCGACGGAACCGTCCAGTTGGGCTGGTCGAGACAGCCGGAGTCCACGACGACGCCGGTCTTGGCGTCCGGGCCGGTGGCGACGGTGAAGCAGTACTTCACCGGCTCGCCGTCCGGGTCCGAGACGGGGGTGACCGCGAGGTTCGGCGTCGTGCTGGTGAGGACGCTGTGGTCGGCCGGGTGGACGAGCGACGGGGCGGGCGGCGCCGAACCGGTGTCGACGGTCAGCGTGACCGTGGTGTCCTTGTAGGTCCAGGCGCCCGCCTGCTCGGTGCCCACGATCATGAACGTGGCCATGTGCCGGATGTCCGCGACGTGCTGGAGGAAGCTCACCAGGCTGTCGCCGGTCAACGTGCCGACCTGGCCGACGAGACCGGTGGCCAGCAGGCCTCCGAGACCGTTGAAGTCCATCGCCGAGGCGTGGTAGAGCTGCGCCTGGTAGGTCTTGTCCGGACTGAGCGGGCCGGTCTTCTTCGTCACGTCGACCTTGGCGCCGACGATGCGCTGGCCGTACAGCGGCTGGTAGTCGAACCGCACGGCGCTGCGCCAGTACTTGTCACCGCGGTCCAGCGAGTTGCCGAACTGCACGCCGCACATCTGGCACCAGAAGCCGTCCGACTTGTACGACTCGGCGTAGGTGACGCCGAAGCTGAACGTCGGGTCGACGCTGACCGGGTAGACCCGCTTCGGGTCCTTCAGCCACGCCTCGTCGACGGCGACCGTGAGCACCCAGTCCTGGCCCGTCTTCTCGACGGTGTAGGTGCCGCCGGTCTGCGCGGGCGGCGCCTCCTCGGTCTTGCCGGAGGAGTCCCACGTGACGATCGGCGGCATGACGATCTTCGGGGTGCCCTTGGCATCCCGCAGTTCGACCGTGCCCTGCTCCGTCACGGCCGGAGTGAGGGTGCCGGTCTTGAGGGTGAACCGCCACCTGTTGGTGGACGGCACCTTCTTCAGCAGGATGGTCTCCTTGACCGATCCCGCCGTGACCTCGTACTGCAGGTCGGTGTCAGGGGCGACGTCCGCGTACTCCACAGTGGAGTCCGCGACCTTGGCCCGCTTGTCCTTCGCCGGCTTCTCCGGCGCCAGCGAGACCTTGTCGCCGTCGTACTCGACGGTGATCAGCGCCGGGTCGTCCGCCGTGCCCGCGAGCGTCGGACTGAGCGGGTGCTGCTTCGCCTTCACCCGCCGCGTCGGGGTGTCGGCCACCAGGGTCGGGTCGACCGGCTGCCAGGAACCCTCGGCGTCCTTGACGTTCAGCGGTTCCGTGGACTGCTTGATCGTCTTGGTGCCGTCGGGGTTGGTGTACTCGTCGACGAACATCGACCGGGACGTCACCTGCGACTTCACCGGGTCGAAGCTCGAACTCTCCCGCTTGGCCAACGGACCGAAGTCCGCCTTCGGGTCCGCCGCCGCGACGGGCGGGGCGGGCACTTCGCGTCCCTTGAGCACCGGCAGCCGAGTCGGATCGACCGCCGTGGACGGCGCGGGAGGCGCGGCGAACGCGGGTGCGGACGCCAGACTGATCGTCAGAGATGTTGCGAGCGCAGCGGCAAGCACCCGTGCGAATCTTCGCGCACGAGTGTGCCGCGTCGCAGAGCGACGCGTCATGTTCGGTATGTCCCCCAGGATTGAAGGGAGTCGGCACGGGCTTCCGCGACCCGTACCGGTCCCACATAGTTGATCGCCGCTGAGCATGCCCAAATCGGACATAAGAAATCAATGGACCGTTCGGCTCAACTAACGCTCCGTGCAACTGAGGTCACACTCCGAGACTGAGACCTGCGTCTCGCCTGGCCAGAGCCATGTCAGGGCTGACTTATGTGGCCGCCCACGGCGTTCTGGCAGGCGTCGCTCAGCGCGTTCACCGCGTCGCGCAGCAACGGGTTCGTGTTCGCCGTGCGGTGAACGACGTACACGTGCCTGCGCAAAGGCTTGTGCCGCAACGGCATCGCATGCGTGCCGGGCAGCTCCTTGTAGCCGAGGGCGGGTACGAGCGCCACGCCGACGCCCGCCCCCACGAGAGACTGCACGACCTCGTAGTCGTTGCTGCGGAAGACGATTCGCGGCGCGAACCCCACCGCGGCGCACAGGCGGGTGAGGCAGGTGACGCCGGAAGTGCCGTCGCGGGAGGCGATCCACCTCTCGTCCTTGAGGTCTTCGAGCCTGACGTTGTTCTTCGCGGCCGGGTGCCCGGCCGGCACCAGGACCAGGAGTGCCTCGTCCAGCAGCGGCACCACCGTCAGCTCCTCCTGCCACGTTCTCGGTACGAGGTCGTACGCGTACACCAGCGCAAGGTCGAGCTCGCCGGTCAGCACCATCGGCAGCACGTCGTCCGGCTCCGCCTCGTCCAGGCGGATCTCGGCGCCCGGCAGATCCGCCTGCAGGCGGGCCAGCGCCCGCGGCACGATCCGCGCGCTCGCGGTGGGGAACGTGCCTATGCGCAGGCGGCCGCGCAGCCCCTGCACCATCGCCTTCACCTCGTGCTCGAAGCCGTCGAACGCGGCGAGCAGCTCGCCGCCGCGGTCGGCGATGAGCAGGGCGGCGCTCGCCGGCCTGATCGAGTGCGCCTCGCGTTCGAAGAGCGTCACGCCGACCGCTCGCTCGAACGCCGAGATCTGCTGCGACACGGCCGAGGACGTGTAGCCGAGCCGGCGCGCGGCCTCGGCGAACGACCCCGCCTTCACCACCTCGACGAGGGTGCGGAGATGAACCGGATTGAGCACCAGGCGAGCTTATGCTCAACGTCGCGAGGTTTCATTCTGCGACCCCTGGCGCATCCGCCGCGCCTCTACCAGGGTGGACTCATGCCCTACATCTCCACGAACCCGTCGAACACCTCCGACGTGGTCGCCGAGATCGAGCTCGCGACCAGCCGCGCCTTCGTCGACGCGGCCCACCGGGCCCAAGCCGCCCAACGCGCGTGGGCACGTGTGCCCGCGCCCGTGCGAGGCCAGGTCATCGGCAACATCGGCCGCCTGGTCGAGGCGAACTTCGAACCCCTGGCCCAGCTCGTGACCCGCGAGATCGGCAAGCCGATCGGCGAGGCCCGCGGCGAGGTCCAGGAGATCGTCGACACCTGCGACTTCTTCGTCGGCGAGGGCAGACGCCTCTACGGGCAGACGGTCCCCTCCGAGATGACCGACAAGCAGCTCTTCACGTTCCGCAACCCGGTCGGCGTGGCGGCGATCATCACCGCCGGCAACTTCCCCGTCGCCGTGCCGTCCTGGTACATCGTCCCCGCACTGCTGTGCGGCAACTCGGTCGTGTGGAAGCCCGCCGAGTACTCCGCCGCCTCGGCCCAGGCGTTCTACGACGTGTTCCAGGCCGCGGGCATCCCCGACGGCGTGTTCGAGATCGTCTTCGCCGAGGGCTCGGAGACGTTCACGGGCTTGGAGCAGTCGCTGCAGCAGGGCCTCGTCGACAAGGTCGGCTTCACCGGCTCCAGCGAGGTCGGTGTGCGCATCGGGGAACTGTGCGGACGCCACCTCCAGACGCCGTGCCTGGAACTGGGCGGCAAGAACCCGATGGTCGTCACCGAGGACGCGGACCTCGACCTCGCGGTCCAGGGCGCGCTGTTCGCCGGCTTCGGCTCCGCGGGCCAGCGCTGCACCTCGCTCGGCACGGCGATCGTGCACGAGTCGTTGTACGACGAGTTCCTGACCCGGTTCACCGAGGCCGTCGCCCACGCCCGCGTCGGCGACCCGACCGGCGACGTCCTCTACGGACCGTTGCTGGACGAGAAGTTCGCGCTGGCGTACGAGAAGTACCTCGGCTGGATCGGCGAGCACCACACGGTGCACGGCCCGACCGGCCGCATCTCCGCCACCAGCCCGCGTGACGGCTTCACCGGTGAGAACGGCTTCTTCTACCACCCCGCAATCGTTTCCGGTGTGCGCGACGACGACGAACTCTTCCTCCAGGAGACGTTCGGGCCGATCGTCGGCGTCATGAAGTACTCGGACCTGGACGAGGCGATCGAGCTCGGCAACAAGCCGGGCTACGGCCTCTCCTGCTCGATCTACACCACGGACCCGAACAAGGCCTTCCGGTTCCGCGCCGGCATCTCCGCCGGAATGGTGAGCGTCAACAACTCGACGTCCGGGGCCGAGGCGCACCTGCCGTTCGGCGGCAACGGCAAGAGCGGCAACGGCTCCCGGCAGTCGGGCGTGTGGGTGCTCGACCAGTTCACCCGCTGGCAGTCCATGAACTGGGACTACTCCGGGAAGCTGCAGAAAGCGCAGATGGACACTCTCGCGATCGAGGCGAACCTTGACTTCCGCCTCGCCTGAGCTGCCCGCTCAAGCAGAGGTCGTCGTCATCGGCGGCGGGGTGATCGGCACATCCATCGCCTTTCACCTCGCCGAGGCAGGAGTCCGGGACGTTGTCGTCGTGGAGAAGGATGATCTGGGGTCCGGCTCCACCTGCAAAGCGGCAGGCGGGGTGCGCGCCCAGTTCTCCGACGAGCTGAACATCAGGCTCGGAGCTCGCTCAATCGAACTGTTCCAACGCTTTCCGCAGCGTCCGGGGCAGGTGATCGACCTGCACCAGGTCGGCTATCTGTTCCTCCTCTCCTCTCGGGAACACGTCACGGCGTTCGAGCGCAACGTCGACCTCCAGAACTCCCTCGGCGTGCGCAGTCGAATGCTGACTGTCGAGGAAGCACGGCGGATGTCGCCGCTGATCGAAGCGGACGGCCTGCTCGCGGCGGCCTTCTCTCCGGACGACGGGCACTGCACGCCTGAGTCCGTCGTCCTCGGTTACGCCACCGCGGCCCGCCGGTTCGGTGCCCGCTTCCGCACCAGAACTGCCGTGAGATCGATACTAGGAACGGGGTCCGACAGTTTTCGCGTGGAGACGACGCGCGGGACCGTTTCGGCGCGGAAAGTCGTCTGCGCGGCCGGCGCCTGGTCCCGTGAGATCGGCGCGATGGTCGGCGTCGACCTGCCGGTTTCCCCGCTGCGACGGCAGATCATGTTCACCGAACCCATGCCGGAGCTACACGATCGGGTGACGCCCTTCACCATCGACTTCGGCAGCACCTTCTACTTCCACCGCGAGGGCCCGGGACTGCTGTTCGGCATGTCCGACCCCGACGAGACGCCGGGCTTCAAGCTCGACATGTCCGACGCGTGGCTGCCCCGGCTCACCGAGGCGATCGGCAGGCGCGCGCCGAGGCTGCTGGACGTGGGCGTGCGCGACGGGTGGGCCGGGCTGTACGAGGTGACCCCGGACCACAACGCGCTGATCGGCTCCGTCGGCGACTTCTTCTACGCCACCGGTTTCAGCGGCCACGGCTTCCTGCAAGGGCCTGCGGTCGGCGAAGTCGTGCGCGACCTCGTGCTCGGCCGCGAGCCCTTCGTCGACGTGTCCGCGTTGGACGCCTCCAGATTCGCCGCCGACCAGGCGCGGCCCGAACTCAACTGCGTGTGAGGAAAGTGATGGACGTTCTCCAGCTCATGGACGAGTGGGGGCCTGAGAAGGTCGTCTGCGTGTCGGACCGGCGCACCGGCATGAAGGGTGTGCTGGTCATCGACAACACCGCGCGCGGCATGGGCAAGGGCGGCACGCGGATGAGCCCGGCCGTGACGGTCGAGGAGATCGCCCGCCTCGCGCGCGTGATGACGTGGAAGTGGGCCGGGGTCGACCTGTTCTTCGGCGGCGCGAAGGCGGGGATCAGGTTCGATCCTTCCTCTCCTGACAAGGAAGCAGCACTGCGGGCGTTCGCGCGCAAGCTCTCCAACGAGGTGCCGCGCGAGTACGTGCTCGGCCTCGACGTCGGCCTCACCGAGCGGGACGCCGCGATCGTCCAGGACGAACTGTCGGACCGCGGCGCTATGATGGGCGCACCGGCTCAACTCGGCGGTCTTCCGTACGACGAGCTGGGCGTCACCGGGTACGGCGTGGCCGAGGTGGCGGACGAGGTGACGGAGCTGCGCGGCAAACGCGTGGCGGTGCAGGGTTTCGGCGCGGTCGGCGCCGCGGCGGCGAAGCGGTTCGCCGAGCTCGGCGCGGTGGTCGTGGCCGTGTCGTCGGCGCACGGCGCGCTGGTCGATGCCAACGGACTGGACGTCGCACGGCTGCTGAAGCTGCGAGGCGAGTTCGGTGATCTCGCGGTCAAGGAGTACGGCAGCGTCCAGGAGCTCGGCACCGAACTGCGGGTGCCCTGCGACGTGCTGGTGCCCGCCGCACTGCAGGACGTGATCGACGCGGACCTGGCGGGCGAGCTCGACACCACCCTGGTGGTCGAGGGCGCCAACCTGCCCACTTCCGTTGCGGCGCAGGAGGTTCTCGCGCGGCGCGGGATCACGGTCGTGCCGGACTTCATCGCGAACGCCGGCGGGGTTGTGGCGGCGGCGTACGGCATGGACGCGCGGTACTCGCCGTTCCCGGTGAACCCCGCGACGGTGCTGGAGGCCGTCTCGGAGAAGCTGAGGGCGAACGCGGTGCACGTCCTCGCCGAGGCGCGAAGTCGTGGCACCACAACGCATGTGGCGGCACGTGCGCTCGCACAGGAGCGTGTGCTGGCCGCGATGAAGCTGCGCGGCCGGGTCGCGTGACCGGCGGCGTTGCGCGCGTTCCGGCGCACCGCGGCGCGTCGGCGATGCCGCGTGCAACGACGAAGCAACGAAGAGCGGGGTACAAGAGCCGCGACAGCAGTCAGGAACACGCGCATGCGTTGTGCGCTAGAACGAAGCAGCGGAGGCGAACGGCATGAGCTCCCTCGAAGGCGTGGTGATCGCGGACTTCAGCCGGGTGCTCGCGGCACCGTACGCGACGATGATGCTGGGCGACCTCGGCGCCGAGGTCGTGAAGGTCGAACAGCCCGGCAGGGGCGACGAGACCCGCGCGTGGGGTCCGCCGCACTACGAGGACGAGGCGACGTACTTCCTGTCCGTCAACAGGAACAAGACGTCGGTGCAGATCGACCTGTCCACCGAGAAGGGCAGGGAGCAGGCGCGTGAGCTGATCGCGCGGGCGGACGTCGTGGTCGAGAACTTCAAGCCCGGCACGATGAAGAAGTTCGGGCTGGACCACGAGTCGCTCGGGCGGGACGACCTCGTCTACTGCTCCATCTCGGGGTTCGGCTCCGGCAAGGGCGCGGACCTGCCGGGCTACGACCTGCTCGCGCAGGCCGTGGGCGGGTTGATGAGCGTGACCGGGCCGGGTCCGTACGAGCCGGTGAAGACCGGTGTGGCGCTGGTCGACGTGCTGACCGGGTTGCACGCCTGCGTGGGCATCCTGGCGGCGCTGCGGCACCGCGAGGCGACGGGCCTGGGTCAGCTCGTCGAGCTGGACCTGCTGACGGTGCTGCTGTCGAGCATGGTGAACCAGAGCGCGGGGTTCACGCTGGCTGGGTCGGTGCCGAAGCCGATGGGCAACCGGCACCCGTCGATCGCGCCGTACGAGGTGTTCCCGACGGTCGACCAGCCGATCGTGCTGGCGGTGGGCAACGACCGGCAGTTCCGCCGGCTGTGCTCGGTGCTCGACGTGCCGGAGCTCGCGACGGACGAGCGGTTCGTCACGAACTCCGACCGGGTGGAGCACGTGGACGAGTTGTTCGAGGTGTTGTCGGCACGGCTGCGGACGCGGCCGGCCCAGCACTGGTACGAGACGCTGACGCCCCTCGGCGTGCCGTGCGGTCCTGTCAACGACGTCGCGCACGCGTTCGCGCTGGCGGAGTCGCTGGACCTCAACCCGACCGCGACGATCGGCGACATGACGCTCGTCGCGAACCCCATCCGCCTGTCGCGCACGCCGGTGACGTACCGGCTGCGCCCGCCGAAGCTGGAGCCGTGATCGTGCAGGACCCGTTGCAGTTGCTGGACATCCCGTCGTTGCTGGGCGACGAGGAGCGCGACATCCAGGCCACCGTCGCGGCGTACCTGGCCGAGCACGTGCGCCCGCACGTCGCGGAGTGGTTCGAGGCCGGCATGCTGCCCCGCGAGCTGGCGCAGGAGCTGGGCAAGCTCGGTGTGCTCGGCATGCACCTGGAGGGCTACGGGTGCGCGGGCACGTCGGCGCTCGCGTACGGGCTCGCGTGCCTGGAGCTGGAGGCCGTGGACAGCGGCATCCGCAGCTTCGTGTCCGTGCAGGGGTCGCTGTCGATGTTCTCGATCTGGCAGTACGGGTCGGAGGAGCAGAAGCAGGAGTGGCTGCCGCGGCTGGCCGCCGGTGAGGCGATCGGCTGCTTCGGGCTGACCGAGCCCGACTTCGGGTCGAACCCGTCCGGCATGCGCACGAAGGCGGTGCGCGACGGCGCGGACTGGGTGCTCAACGGCACCAAGATGTGGATCACGAACGGTGGTCTGGCGGACGTGGCGACGGTGTGGGCGCGCACGGAGGAGGGAATTCGAGGATTCCTCGTTCCCCGCGGCACGCCGGGATTCTCGACGCGCGACATCAAGCAGAAGCTGTCGATGCGAGCATCCGTCACCTCCGAGTTGATCCTCGAGGACGTGCGGCTGCCGGAAAGCGCGCGGCTGCCGCTCGCGACTTCCTTGCGCGCCCCGCTCACATGTCTGAACGAGGCGCGGTTCGGGATCGTGTTCGGCGCTGTCGGTGCCGCGCGGGATTCGTTGCAGGCGGCGCTCGACTACTCCGGCACGCGCATCCAGTTCGACAAGCCGATCGCCTCGTTCCAGCTGACTCAGCGCAAGCTCGCGAGCATGGCGGTGCAGGTCAGCAACTCGATGCTGCTGGCGTTGCACCTCGCGAGGCTCAAGGAGGCCGGCACGCTCAAGCCCGAGCAGATCAGCGTCGGCAAGTACAACAACGTCGAGTCGGCCATCGCGATCGCGCGGGAAAGCCGGACCGTCCTCGGCGCGAACGGCATCTCTTTGGAGTACTCGCCGCTGCGGCACGCCAACAACCTGGAATCCGTCCTGACGTACGAAGGGACTTCCGACATCCATTTGCTATCCATCGGCCACGCGTTGACCGGAATCCCCTCGTTCCGCTGATCTTTCGCCTTATCCTGCACCTCGCACTGGGCTCGGGGGTGGGAGGAAGTTCTGCCGGAGGAGACAAACAGCCGCAGTGACGCGCGCCGCAACCGCAAGCGATTGCTGGATGCCGCGACGCACGTCCTGCGGGCTGAACCAGCAACGGCGACGATGCAGTCGATCGCGCGCAAGGCGGCGCTTTCCCAGGCGACGGCGTATCGGCACTTCCCGTCCGTGGAAGCGCTCGTGGTGGCCTACCACGAAGACGTCATGGCGTCGTTGGTCGAGCACGGCGAACGGTCTCGCAAGACCGGCAAGGAACTGTTCGAGCACCAGGTCGCGCGGTGGGTGAAGCTGCAGAACGCGCACGGCCCGGTGATGGTGCGGTACTCGTCGCAGCGGGGGTTCCTCGACCGCCTGCACGGCGGCGAGTCGATGGCGAAGCTGTCGTGCGGCGCGTGGGACCAGGCGCTGCGGGGTGTGCTGATCGACCTGGTGTTACCCGACGCTCTGCTGAACGTGGCGCGGTTTCTGCACAACGCGTTGTTCGACCCGCGGGAGATCCTCGATCTGACGAAAACCGCCGGACTACCTGACGAACAGGTGGTCCGGCGGCTCTCAGACGCGTTCTACGGGGCCCTGCAGGGCTGGGCCGCCTCCTAGAGGCCCAGCGGGAGCACCCACTTGAGCTCGGACTTCACGTTCGGGCGGCCGTCGAGCGGGTCCTCCCCCGCGATGCCGCCGGCCGCGATCTTGTCGAGGGTCTTCAGGCCCTCGGGCAGGATCTGGCCGAACACGGTGTAGTTCGGGCGCAGGATCGAGTCCGACTGCACCAGGAAGAACTGCGAGCCGTTGGTGTCGGGTCCCGCGTTGGCCATCGCGAGCGTGCCGCGCGGGTAGATCCGGCGCTGCCCGGTCGGGTCGTTCGGCGCGGGCTGCAGGTCGGTCGGCAGTTCGTCCTTGTACCGGTAGCCGGGGCCGCCCTCACCGGTGTTGGACGGGTCGCCGCACTGCAGCACCTTCAGCGTCGGGTACGCGGTGAGCCGGTGGCACTCGGTCTGGTTGTAGAAGCCGCGGTGCGCGAGGTGGATGAAGCTGTGCGCGGTGCACGCGGCCTTGGTCCGGTCGAGGACCAGCGGGATGTCACCCTGGTTGGTCTTCACCTTGACCAGCACCTTGCCCTTGGTGAACCACGGGTCGTGCGGGATGGACACCGGCCGTGCGGCGGGCTCCTCGGGGGTCGCGGTGTAGCCGCAGTCCGGGCGGGCCGTCTGCACGTCGGCGGACGCGGTGCCCGTCGTGATGAAACCCACGGCCAGCGCCGCCACTGCCAGTCCAGCTGCGATTCGCCTCATGCGCGTTTCCTAGTGGAGCTCAGGGTGACCGGGCAAGCCTTAACGGATCACTCAGTTGTCGGTCGACTCGGTAATGTCGTACTCGCACTTCGCCTCCGCGCCGGAGCCGGTGATCTCCTTCTCCTTCTCCACGCGGAGTTTGCAGGTGGCCTGACCGGACTCCGGCTTCACCACGAGCGTGATCTTGCCGAGCGCGTTGGCGAGCATGCCCACGTTCTTCACCGGCAGGTCGACGGTCTCCGACTGCGAGGCACCACCGGGAACGGTGAGCGTCAGCTGCGCTTTGCCGCTGCCCTCGATGTCGTAGAACGCCTCGTAGGTGTAGCTCTTCGGGCCGCACGCGGTGAGTGCCAGCACGGGGATCAGCAGGAGGAGTTTCTTCATGGCTCGAATTCTGGTGATGTGCGCGGGGCCGGGCTTCTGTCCGGAGACCGGTTGTGGGTCCTACTTTTGGCCGACCAGGCGGGTTTCCCACGCCCAGGCGGCGATCTCGACGCGGTTGCGGGCGTCCAGTTTGGTCTGAACGCTCGCGAGGTGCGTCTTCACCGTGCCCAGCGAGATGAACAGCTCCTGCGCGATCTCGGCGTTCGTCTTGCCGACGGCCGCGAGCTTCACGACGTCGAGCTCGCGTGCCGAGAGCTTGTGCGGCGCTTGTGGCGCCGGCGTGTTCATGTGCTGCAACAGTCTGACGGTGATCGACGGGCTGATGAGCGCGTCACCAGTGACGGCCGCACGGACCGCTTCGACGAGCAGGTTCGGACCGGCGTCCTTCAGCAGGAAGCCGCACGCGCCGTTCTTCAACGCCGTGTGCACGTATTCGTCGTGGTCGAACGTCGTGCACACCACCACGTTCACGTCGTTGGCGATCTGTTTGAGCGCTTCGAGTCCGTCCATGCGGGGCATGCGGATGTCCATCAACGCGACGTCCGGCCTGGTGCGCCGTGCCTCCGCGACGGCCTCGACGCCGTCCTGCGCTTCCGCCACGACCTCGATGTCGGACTCGGCCCCCAGAATCATGCCGAAGCCCGTGCGCACCATCGCCTGGTCGTCCGCGACGAGAACCCTGATCACGCGGTCGCCTTTCCGGTAGGGAGTGCGGCGTCGACGACCCAGCCGCCGTCGATGCCCGGCCCTGCCTTGAGTCTGCCACCGAGCGCCTGCACTCGTTCGGTGAGTCCGACGAGCCCGAAACCGTTGCCCTGCCTCGCGGGCCTGCCGTCGTTGGAGATCTTGACCGTCACCCAGTCCGGTGTGGTCTGGATCTGGACGTCCACTGTGGTCGCTTCCCTGGCGTGCTTGCGGACGTTCGTCAGCGACTCCATGACGACGCGGTGCACCGAGCTCGCGACCTCGGGAGGGAGGGTCGCCGTGTCACCGTGGATTTCGAGGCTCGCGCGTGGTTCAGCCGCGATCAGCGGTTCGATGTCGACGATGCCCGCGACCGGTGCGACAGGGGCGTCGTCGCGCAGCATGCCCACCATGCGGCGCATCGCGGTCATGGCCTCGCCGCCGGCTTCCTCGATGCGTTCGAGGGCCTCTTTGGCCTGCGCGGGGTTCCGTTCGACGATCCGCCCGGCGCCCTGGGCCAGCACGACCATGCCCGTGATGTGGTGTCCGACGAAGTCGTGCAGGTCCCGCGCGAACTCGGCCTTCTGCTCGGCTCGGACGGCCTCGACCTGCTTCTCCCTGGCGTTGCCCAGCAGCCGCAGGTAGCCGACCAGCGAGAACACCCCGGTCGCGATGACCAGCAGGCCCATCACCAGGGTCAGGTCGGCATCGCCGAGCGGGTACTCCCAGGGCTGGGTGACCAGGGCGACGACGATCCAGGCGAGCAACGGCGCGTCCCACCACGACCGCGCCCGGTTGGTCGTCACGGCGAGCACGCCCGTCAGCGCGAGCGTCTCGGCCAGGCCGAACTCCTTGTCGACCGGGTTGACCAGCGTGAACGTCACGCTCGCGGTGGCGGCGAGGGCGGCGAGGCCCCGATGTGGACGCAGCCAGGCGGCGGAGGGCAGCAGGATGCACGCGAACTCGGCCCAGCCCGTCCACGGGTAGAGGCCCGGCGACCTGAACAGACCGAACCGGAAGTCCACGAACACCGCGGCGAGCAGAGCGGCGACCGCGCCGAACCTCCAGAGCATGGCCATGACCTTAGGCATTCGCGCGCGGTCCGCAGATCGGCCGAAAGACAGAGGCGAACTCGGCGCGAGACCGAGGTTTCCCTCACTTCCGGAGACTTTGCTGACCATGTGAACAACTTCGCTTCCGCCGCGGCCGACCTCGTGAAGGTGTACGGCTCCGGTGACACCGCGGTTCGAGCACTCGATGGGGTGACGGTCGGGTTCCGGCCCGCCGCGTTCAGCGCGATCATGGGCCCGTCCGGGTCCGGCAAGTCGACGCTCATGCACTGCCTCGCCGGTCTCGACACGGCCACGTCCGGGGCGGCGCTGCTCGGCGGGAAGGACCTGACACGGCTCTCCGACACCGCGCTGACGAAGGTGCGGCGGGACCGGATCGGGTTCGTGTTCCAGTCGTTCAACCTGCTGCCGACGCTCACCGCCCGGCAGAACGTGCTGCTGCCGCTGACCCTCGCCGGACGCTCCGCCGACAAGGCCTGGTTCGCGCAGCTCGTGGAGGCGCTCGGGCTGTCGTCGCGGCTGTCGCACCGGCCGTCGGAGCTGTCCGGCGGGCAGCAGCAGCGGGTGGCGCTGGCGCGTGCGCTGGTCACGCGTCCTGACGTCGTTTTCGCTGATGAACCGACCGGCAACCTGGACTCGCGGTCGGCGGCGGACGTGCTCAACCTGCTGCGTCAGGCCGTGCGCGAGTTCGGTCAGACGATCGTGATGGTGACGCACGACGACAGGGCCGCCTCTTATGCCGACGCCGTGGTGCGCATGGCGGACGGCCGTGTCGTTCAGGCGGTCGCCGCATGAGGAGGTTCCTGCCGGTCCTGTCGATCACGATCGCCGCGTTCTTCGCGTACTCCACGGCACTCGCCAAGAACGTCGCCGAACGGTCGCTGGCTGCCCAGGCGAAGCAGCTGGTCGAGGTGTTCGTGCTGCTCGGCGCGTTCGTCACGGTCGCGATGATCGTGGCCGCGCTGGTCTCCACCTCGACGTTCCGGATCGTGTTCGCGCAACGGATGAGGGAGCTCGCGCTGCTGCGCGCGGTCGGTGCCACCCGAGGACGGCTGGCGCGCGGGCTCGTCGCCGAGGGTGCGCTGGCCGGATTGCTCGCCTCGGTCGGCGGGGTGGCGCTGGCGGCGGGTGCGGGGCAGCTCGTGCCGCTCGCGGGCCTGGTGGCGCCGGGGTTCCCGCTCACGCCCGCGCTGGCCGTGGTGTCCGGGTCGTTCGTGCTGACCACGCTCGCCGTGCTGGCGCCCGCGTGGTCCGCGGCCAAGGTCTCCCCGCTGGAGGCGCTGCGCACCTCAGCCATGCAGGACACCCAGAGCCGGATCGGGGTGCCGCGTTGGGTGCTCGGCCTGCTCATGGCCGGTGGCGCCGGGTGGTTGCTGGTGTCCGTCGCGATCGACGGGCTCGCCGATGGGCGACGACCGAGCGGGATGATCGAGGACCTGCTGCTGCGCACGACCATCAGCGGTGCGTTGACGTTCGGCGCGTTGATCACGCTCGGGCCCGCGTTGATCGCGCCGCTCCTCCGGTTGTTCGGATTTCTGTTGCGGCGCAGCACGATCGGCACGCTGGCGGTGAGCGGCGTCGGGGGTGCGCCTCGCCGGGCCGCGTCGGTCACGGCGGTGGTGGCGGTGGGCGTCAGCCTCGTCATCGCGACCCTGACGGGCGCGAACACGTTGCAGGGACTGGGAAAGGCGGAGATGGCGAGCGCCTACCCGGCCGAGCTGGAGATCACCGGGCCGGTCGATCCCGCGGCGCTGACCGCGGCCGGGCTGACGAACGTGCTCCCCTACCGGCGCACCGAGATCACCCTCGACGGCACGCTCACCATGCGCGCCACCGACCTCGACATGACCAGGTTGAGCGGCCTCGGCGACTTCCGCGTCGACTCCGGCTCGCTCCACGACATGGGGCCGCGCAAGCTCGTCCTGTCCACCTCGACGGCGACCAGGCTCGGCCTGACCGCCGGGTCGGCCGTGGACGTCAACGGCGTGCGGATGACCGTCGCGGCGACGTTGTTCGGCGAGATCCCGCTCGGCAGCGCGCTGCTGCACTCGTCCGACGTGGAGGGCGAAACCGTTGGCGCGCTTGCCAACGGTGCCAAGGAACGGGTACCCGCCGGCCTCGAGGTGGAGTCACTCGCGGAACGTCGCCAGGTGCAGGAGAACGAGTTCACCTCTTTGGTGGTGATCGCGGTCGGGCTGCTGTTCCTCACGATTCTCATCGCCGTGGTGGGGGTAGGCTCGACCACGGCGTTGTCGGTGCTCGAACGAACCCGCGAGTCCGGTCTGCTGCGCGCGATCGGCTTGCCCCGCAAGGGCCTCGGCCTCCTCATCACGACCGAGGCCGCCCTGTACGGGACCGTCGGCGCGCTGCTGGGGCTCGTCATCGGTGTCCCCTACGCCTGGCTCGCGATCGTCGCGCTGGGCGTCGAGTGGCCGTTGCAGGTTCCCGTCGTGGCGATCGGCGTGGTCGTGCTCGTCCTCACCGCACTCACCGCGGGTGCGGGGCTGCTGCCTGCCCGCCGGGCGGCGCGGGTGAGCCCGGTGGCCGCACTTCACTCGATCCAGTGAGGTGTGCCGGATCCAAGACCGGGTACTCGAACTGCATAGGGAGGTAATGCAGTCATGGGATTCGACGAGTTGAAGAACAAGGCCAAGGACCTCATCGGCGAGCACGGCGACAAGGTCGACCAGGGCGTCGAGCGCGCCGGGCAGTTCGCCGACGAGAAGACCGGCGGCAAGCACAGCGAGCACATCGACAAGGGCGAGGACAAGCTCAAGGAGGGCCTCCGCAACTTCGGTGGCCAGCAACAGCAGTGACGGGACCCACTCAGAGTGGGTGCGTGAGGCGACTCAGGTGCTTGGTTCGCATGTGAGTTAAGCCTGGTCGGATTCACTTCCGCGATCCCGGCGGCACGGTTACCGTCGTTCGCCGGGATCGCGGAGGTGAAGGTGGATCCGAGCGGGGTGACGAGAGCGGCGCGGCTGACCGCGTTGGCCGCCTTGTGCCTGGTCACCGTCGTTCTGCTGCTTCCGGCCGCCATCAGCGTGAGCACCGGCGGGCCAGTGCCGGGGTTCATCGGCGAGTTCGGCCGGTGGCTGTGGCCCGCGGTCGGCGGGATGGTGCTCGTCGCCGTCGGTCTCGCGATCTGGGAACGGGTGCGCGGCCACGAGACGAGCAGCCGCACTGCCGCGCTCAGCCGCGTCGAGACGCGGGTGAAGGCGCTGCTCGCCGCGTCGCTGGCGGCCCAGACGCAGATCAAGCTGGGTGTGCTGCAGCAGCCGAAGCTCGCGGTGCGGGTGGACGGCGAGGAGGTCTCCTCAGCCGACCTGGAGGCCGTCTACGAACGCCTCGGCCACAGCATGGTCCTGATCGGCCCGGTCGGCAGCGGGCGGTCGACGTTGCTGCGCGAACTGTGCCTGGTGCTGGTCGAGCGGGCCCGCAACGACCCGGACGCGCCGATTCCCGTTGTCGTGGACTTGGCGACGTGGCGGGCTTACGGGTCGCGCAAGCCGACGGAGTTCACCGCGTGGCTGTTGCGGGAGATGAACCGCCGCTACGGCATCAGCCGCTCCGCCGGCACGATCTGGCTGCGCCGCGAGCGCGTGGCCGTGCTCATCGACGGCCTGGACGAGGTGCCGCGCGTCGACCGCGCGCACTGTGAGTCCGAGCTCGCGCCGTTCGCCTCCGTCGTCCTGTCGACGGGTCCGATCGAGAATTTGCCGTCCGTGCACGTCGAACCGTTGTCCCGTGGGCAGGTGCTGGAGTACATCGGTTCGGTCAGCCCCCGGCTCGACAGCCTGGAGGCGGCTCTCACCCCGGAGATCTGGGAGAAGCTCGACTCGCCGCTGGCGTTGAACCTGCTGGCGTTGACGCACCTCGACAAGCAGGTCGACACGATCGGCACCGACTTCGTGGGGTCGTTCGTCGTGGAAAGGCTTTCCGGCCAACGCGGTGCGGGCCCGACCATTCGTGCGTTGAAGTTCCTCGCACGGCTGGACAGACCGGATCTCGGCGCACCCGTGCACATGCCGCACCGCCGTGCGTGGCTTCCGCTGCTGCCGACGCGACCGTTGTGGTTGCTGTTCGTGCGCGCGGTGCCTGCCGCCTATGCCGGTGGGGTGTGCGCCGTGGCGTTCATGACGGGTCTGCGCCTCGGCTTGTGGTCGGCGTTGGTGTTCGTGGTCGCCGCTTCGTCGTTGCTCGTGATGGTGAACAAACTGCCGCACGTCTTTCATCCGCCTGGACGCGCGCACGGCATTATGACCGCCGTGCTGGGATTCATCGCCGGCGTGGTCGCCGGATTAATGGTCGGGCTCGTCGGGTTGTGGCTCGGCGGAATCGGGACGCCGTGGCCGTACCTCGTGACGTATGTGTTCGTGGTGGTGGCTTCATTCTTCTTGGCGTTGGGCTTCATACCGGGTGACGCACCCGTGCCGTGGGCTTTGTTGATCGCCATCACGCCGGGCGTCTCGATGATCTGGACCGGCCCGTACGTGGTGCTGTCCGGCATGGGAATCGGGTTTTCCGCAGGCGTGGCAGGCGGAATTTTCGCCGCGGCCGTGGGACGTGTGTGGCGCACGGTGCGTCCGGGACAACAGCAACGCATGCGGCTGGGGAGGCCGTGGTGGGTGCAGCCCGCCGTCCCGGTCTTCGGCGCGGTCGGTCTGCTGGGCGGGATCGGCACGCTCGGATCCTGGGGAACCGCACTGGGAGTGGCGCTCGGCCTGCTTGTCACCCCAACGGCCGCACGCGACTACGTGTGGCCGTTCGACGCACTCTCCGAAGTCGCCGCGGAAGGCGTCACCCGCCCTCTGTCGCTGGGCGAGTTGTCCTTCCGGCGCAAGGCTTTGCTCCATCTCGCGCAGGACAGGCTGCTGCTCACCCGAGTGGACGGCGAGTACCGCTTCGCGCACGTCGCCCTGCGTGATCATCTGGCCTCCTGTGACCCAACCGCGCTGGTGAGGGCGACTCGACGTTGAACCACCCCGATCTGCGGGCCGTACGGCCTGACAGAAAGGTCGGGTGTTGCACATGCGCTGGTCGAAGGGCTGGGTCGCGGGCGCGGGGGTCTTCTCCGTCGTCGCGGCCATCGGGGGTGCGGCCTTCGCTCTCGCGGGTTCCGGCGCCCCGGCGTCGCAGTCGGGGGTGGCGGGCAAGGAGGTGTGCGCCGGCCAACAGGTGAGAACGACGAACGCCAAAGGCCCGGCAGGGGTGTTGTCGGACCAGTTCCCGCTGGGCACACAACTCAGGCTCACCAATCCCGCCAACGGCCGCGCGATCACCGTCTCGGTCATCGGCGCCTCCAGCAACTGCGCGATCATCAACACGGCCGCGCTGGATTCCCTGTGGTCCGCCGAAACCGGCGAGGGCGGTGTGGAAAGCGTCCTCCGCCGAATTCGAGTGGAGATCGTCGGAAACGCGCCGGCCCCCACCCCGACCACGCGCACCTCGACCTCCCGAGTGCGCCCCTCCGGCGTCGTGGGTCAGGTCGTCTGCGACGGCGCCACCGTCGGTCTGTCCTCAGTGGGCGGCGAACCCGGGGCGTTCTCGTCGCAACTCCCGGTGGGGTCCGCGGTCCGGGTCACCAATCTCGACAACGGCAAGCAGACGACCGTGCGGATCGTCGGCGTCGGGCCGTCCTGCGTGGTGCTGAACAGTGCGGCCTTCGAGCTCGTCGGCGAGTCCGGCAAGAACGTGATCAAACGCGCGCAGATCGAGAAGGTGACCTGACCCAGGCAGGCCGCACCGCACGCCGCGGCGGTCTGAGCCGCGGGCGGGCGCACGTTCTGCGGTGAGCACCCGCCCGATTGGACGTCGTGGTGGGTTACCAGTCCATCGGCTCGTCCGGCTCTTCCGGCTCCGGCCACTCGTCGGCCGCCTCGCCCGAGCCCCAGGCCGCGCCGCCCGTGCTGGTGGTGCGGGGCTTGGGCTTGGCGGGCTCGGCCGCGGGTGCCGCGGACTGGGAGAGGGCGGCCGGACCCGCGGTGACCACCTCGAGGATCTGGTCGCCGTACTTGGTCAGCTTGGCCTGGCCCACGCCGCTCACGCCGCCCAGGGCGGAGAGGGTGGCGGGGCGGCTGGCCGCGATGGACTTCAGGGTGGCGTCGTGGAAGATCACGTAGGCCGGGACGCCCTGTTCGCGGGCCTGCTGAGCGCGCCATTCGCGCAGGGCTTCGAAGAGCGGCGCCGCCTCGGGAGTGAGGTCCACCTTCTGCTTGCCGGCGCTGGAGGACGGGGACTGGGCCGAGGTCCTGGCACGGGCCGGGGCCGGGTCCTTGCGGAGCTTCACCTCGCGCTTGCGGGACAGGACGTCCGAGCTCGCCGCCGTCAGCACCAGGGTCGAGTACTCACCCTCCACGGCCAGCAGACCTTGGGCGAGAAGCTGGCGGACGACGCCACGCCACTCGCCCTCGTTCAGGTCCTCGCCGATGCCGAAGGTGCTCAGCTGGTCGTGGTCGAACTGGATGACCTTGGCGGTCTTGCGGCCCAGGAGGATGTCGATGGACTGGCCCGCGCCGAACTTCTGGTTGCGCTCCTTGCGGAGGCGGTAGACCGTCGACAGGACCTTCTGGGCGGCCACCGTGCCGTCCCAGGACTCCGGCGGGGTCAGGCAGGTGTCGCAGTTGCCGCAGGGGACGCCCGGCTCGCCGAAGTAGTCGAGGAGCATGCTGCGACGGCACGTGATCGTCTCGCAGAGGGCGAGCATCGCGTCCAGGTGCGCCTGGGAGCGGCGGCGGAACGCCAGGTCGCCTTCCGACGACTCGATCATCTTGCGCTGCTGCACGACGTCCTGGAGACCGTAGGCGAGCCACGCGGTGGACGGCTGGCCGTCGCGGCCCGCGCGGCCCGTCTCCTGGTAGTAGCCCTCGACCGACTTGGGGACGTCGAGGTGGGCGACGAAGCGGACGTCCGGCTTGTCGATGCCCATGCCGAACGCGATGGTGGCGACCATGACGAGGCCGTCCTCGCGGAGGAACCTCGCCTGGTTGCGCTGGCGGACCGAGGCGTCGAGGCCCGCGTGGTACGGCAGCGCCGGGATGTCGTTCGCCACCAGGAACTCGGCGGTCTTCTCCACGGAGGCGCGGGACAGGCAGTAGACGATGCCCGCGTCGCCCTTGTGCTCGCCGTGCAGCAGGTCGAGGAGCTGCTTCTTCGGCTCCTTCTTGCCGACGATGCGGTACTGGATGTTCGGCCGGTCGAAGCTGGAGACGAACTGGCGGCCCTCGGTCAGCTCCAGGCGGGTGAGGATCTCCTGGCGCGTCGCCTCCGTCGCGGTCGCCGTCAGCGCGACGCGCGGGACCTTCGGCCAGCGCTCGTGCAGGTGCGTCAGCGAGAGGTAGTCGGGCCGGAAGTCGTGACCCCACTGGGACACGCAGTGCGCCTCGTCGATGGCGAAGAGCGCGATCTCGCCCTGCTCGAGGAGCCGGAGGGTGGCCTCGGACGTGAGACGTTCCGGCGCGAGGTAGAGCAGGTCGAGCTCGCCGTTGACGAACTCGGCCTCGACCATCCGGCGTTCGTCCCAGGACAGCGAGGAGTTCAGGAAGCCCGCGCGCACGCCCAGCGCGCGCAACGCGTCCACCTGGTCCTGCATCAGGGCGATCAGCGGCGAGATCACCACGCCGGTGCCGGGGCGCACCAGGGCGGGCACCTGATAGCACAGGGACTTGCCACCACCCGTGGGCATGAGCACGAGCGCGTCGCCGCCCGCGATCACGTGCTCGACGATGGCGGCCTGGTCGCCGCGGAACTCGGGGTACCCGAAGACGCGCTGCAGGACCTGCAGCGCGTCTCCGTGCTCGGTTGAACCCATGGGGCCGATGCTAGCGAGCAGCACCGACAGTCCGGTTCGCTAGCCCAACGCGCTCTTCGTACCAGCGGAAACGCTGGAAGCGACCAACGGAGCGGGCGAGGCGGACGGCACGGTGCCCTTCAGCGGCACCCGCACCGACGTGTCCGCCAGGTCGACGGTGAGCCGGGGCAGCTGGCTCGGCCGCACGATGGCGGTCGTGTCGGTGCCGCCGATCACGAGACCCAGCCGGTGACCCGCTGGCACGACCCAGTCCGTTGTGGACAGTCGGAACGTCATGCGGTACTTGGTACCCGGCGTGATCGTGCGAGGGGTCGTGAGCGACTGGTAGTTCGCGAGGTCCGCCCAGCCGCGCGCGATGATCTGCGCGTCGACGTTGCCCGTCGTGGCCTCCGTGTTGCGGTAACACGCGTCATCGCCCGTGCGGCTCTCGCCCCAGCACGACTCCGTGGTCAACGTCCGGATGCCTTCGCCCGTGCGCACACGCGCCGGTCCGTAGTCGACGAGGTACGCCGTGAGGTGCGCGGTCGACGTCGACGACGACACCCCCACCGTGATCGACGACGTCCCGGCGATGCGCAGGTCCGAGGCCAGCGCTGCGGTCGACCAGATCGCCCTGCCGGTGTTCGAACCGGAGATCCAGTTCGTCGGCGTGCCGCTGCCGTTGTCGGTGAACGCCGAAGTGCCCGTACCCGCCGCCGTGCCCAGTCCCGAAGAAGAAGGACGCAACACGGTGCTCGCGGTGCCGGCAGGCGGCCACGTCTGGTCGGTGGACCACACGTCGGGCGCGCGCTCCGCGGACACCTGCGGTTCGTTCTCGATGCCGTTCTGGACGCCCAGCAGCCAGCGGTCGAACCAGCGGTGCAGCGTCGGCACCCACTCGCTGCGCCGGAAGTCGAACGGGTCGACGTGCGCGGTCTGCGAGAACCACAGCTTCTTCGGCACCGACGCGGGCACCGCGTCCCAGAACTGTCCGTACTGCAACGTCTTCACGTTGAGGTCGTTCAGTCCGTGGATCGCGAAGATGGACGCCTTCACGTTCGACGCGTTGCGGACGAAGTCCCGTGTCTGCCACATCGCCGTGTAGTCGCCATTGGCAGGGGAACCGTTCGTCATCTGCGAACGCACGGTCGCACATCGCGAGCGCGCGTTGGAGTTCTCGAACTGCGACCCCAGCCCGGTTGGCGAGCTGTACCCGGGATACGCGACGCCGTCCGAGCGGAACCAGTCGTACCAGGAACTGATGGCCGCGATCGGCACGATCGTCTTCAGCCCGTCGATGCCGGTCGCCGCGACGCCGTTCGCGATCGAGCCGTCCCACGACTTGCCGATCATGCCGACGGCCCCGGTCGACCAGGACGCGCTCTTGGTCGTGGCGCCGGTCAGGGTCGAGTAGCCGGTGCGCCGGCCGTTCAGCCAGTCGATCACGGCGGTGCCGGAGGCGATCTCCGCCTGGCCGCCGACGTCGACGCAGCCGCGCGACCGGTTCGTGCCGAGGAAGTCGACCAGCACGACGGCGTACCCGCGCGGCACGAAGTAGTTGTCGTAGAAGAGCGGGAACTTCACCGGCACGCCGGCGGAGTCGTAGGTCTTGACCTCGCTCTCGTTGCCGCGACCCGCGCTCTGGTAGTAGGGACTGGCGTCCATGATCACGGGCACGCGCCCGGTCGTGGACGGCCTGATGATGTCGGCCGCGACCCGGTCACGGGTGCCGTCGCCGTCGAGGTCGAGCCCGGAGTCGACGTACACGGTCTCGCGGACCGCGTCGGCCATCGAGTGGATCGGCGCGGTGACGCCGCCGGACAGGCTGAACGCTGGTGTCGCCGCTGTGGCAGGGAGTGGCATCAGGGTCAGGGCCCCTGCTAACGCCACTACAACACGAACACGCTTCATGAAGATTCACGCTAAGGAGTGACGAAGTCACCCGTCAGAGCCGAAAGGCTTGACCCTCTGCTGTTGCGCCGGGCTCGTACCTCACGTATTCGTCCTGGGTGAGCTTCACCTTCGAACCCGGCCGCACCCGCGTCGTCTTCGGCCGCGGCACCGCCGCCACCGTCCGCGCCGAGGCCGAACGGCTCGGTGCGACGCGCGTGCTGCTGATCGCCCGGCACGGCGGTGACAAGGTGGCCGCCGAACTCGGTCTACTGCTGGTCACGCGGTTCACGGGCGCCGCAATGCACACGCCGGTCGAGGTCACAGAGCGCGCGCTCGCATCGTTGCGAGAACACGACGTGAACGGCATCGTGTCCGTCGGCGGCGGATCGAGCACCGGGCTGTCGAAGGCACTCTCCGTGCGCGCGGGCGTGCCGCAGATCATCATCCCGACCACCTACGCCGGTTCCGAGGTCACCCAGGTGCTCGGCGAGACGGCGGGCGGGCTGAAGAAGACGCGCCGCGACCCCGCGCTCCAGCCGAACACCGTCATCTACGACGTCGACCTCACGCTGGACCTGCCACTCGACGTCACGGTGACAAGCGCGCTCAACTCTCTCGCGCACGCCGTCGCGGCCCGCGGCAACGAGAACCCGTTGATCGACGCCGTCGCCACCAAGGCGATCGAGGGCGTTTTGCACGCTTTGAGTGGAAACCCGTCCACTGTGGATGCGCGCACGGAGCTGCTGTCCTCGGCTTGGCTCGGGGGCACGTGTCTCGCGTCCGTCCCCATGGGACTGCACCACAAACTCGCGCACGTTTTGGGTGGTACGTTCGGTTTGCCGCACGCCGCCACGCACACGGCGCTGCTCCCCCACACGGCCCCCGCGGATCTGGCGAGGCGCATCCACGACACGGCCACGCGGTTCGGCGCGGCGACATCGTTGCGGGAACTGGGAATGGCGGAGTCCGATTTGTCCCGCGCCGCGGAGATCGCCGACCATCCGGACGCGCTGGGCGTGCTGACCAACGCCTGGCGCGACGCACCAACGGGCTGATGGGTTGTCATTCTTAAGGCTGATGTTCACAGCCTTGAACAGAGACGAATCTCCGATGTGCTTCCTGAAGACTTCCTGAAGCATTGAGGTCATGCTCAGCCCGTTGGATCTGTCCCTGATAAACGGACCGATCCCCAAGGCCGCCACGGTCGCGGCCGCGGTCGCCCTCACGTACCTCGCGATTCGGAAGAACCGGACCTGGTGGGTCCGCGTGCTGCCGATCGTCGTGCTGGCGTGCGCGCTCGTCGTGACCGCCCTCACGCTCGTGGTCAACCACCTGTGGAAACCGTGGCCCGAGCCGTTGCCGATCATCCTCATGGTCTGGCTGGGCGCGGCGCTCGTGGCCCTCGCATTGGCCGTGGCCCGCCTACGGCCGTCACGGTGGTACGGGCGTGTGCTGAGTGTCGTCGCCGCGATCGTCGTGCTGGGCAGCGCGGTCACGGCCACGAACGCGTTCTACGGGCAGTACCCCACCGCACGGGCCGTGCTCCAGGTGTTCCACAACCCGAGCGTCGACCTGCCGGACACCGCGCCTCCTTCGGACGTGCTCGAGGTGCCCGAGGGCAAGAAGCTCGTGGACGTCTGGACGGCCACCGGTCTGCTGGACAAGGGCACGCTGTCCGAGGTCACGATCCCCGGTGCGCTCAAGGCCCGGCCGGCGTGGATCTACCTGCCGCCCGCCTACGCGGCCAAGCCACGGCCGCGGCTGCCCGTCGTCGTGCTGCTCGCGGGCCAGCCGGGCTCGCCGCGCGACTGGTACGACGCGGGCGGGATCGTCGACAACATGGACGCGTTCGCGCGCGCCCACAACGGCCTCGCGCCGATCGTCGTGATGGCCGACTCGCTCGGCGCGACCACGGCGAACCCCCTGTGCCTCGACTCGAAGCTGGGCCAGTCCGAGACCTACCTGGCCAAGGACGTGCCCGCCTGGATCAAGGACCGTCTCACGGTCGACGAACGCCGTGAGTCGTGGACGATCGCGGGCTTCTCGCACGGCGGCACGTGTGCCGTACAACTCGCAGTGCGCGCGCCTGACGTGTACGGCAACTTCATCGACATCTCCGGTCAGCGCGAGCCGACGCTCGGCACGCGCGAGGAGACGGTCAAGGCCGCTTTCGGCGGCGACGCGGCGGCGTTCGCCCGCGTCAACCCGCTCGACATCCTCGCCCGCGAGAAGTTCCCGCGGACCGCGGGCGTGGTCGTGGCGGGCACGAACGACGCTCAGTACCGCCCGGCCGACGCCGAGGTGTTCGAGGCCTGTCGCAAGGCCGGAATGGACGTGCAGTGGAAGGAACTCCCGGGAGGACACGACTGGAACGTGTGGCGGCCGGGGCTGTACAGCTCGCTGCCGTGGCTCGCGCAGCGAACGGGGCTGGTCAGATGATCGCCCGGCTGTTCAGGACCGCGCCGCTGACCTGCACGTTCCTCATCGTCTTCTGGACGGTCGGGGCGCTCACCGGCGCGGTCGGCGAGATGAGCGACGGCCTGCTCGACCGCACCGGGTTCGGCACCGGCAGTCCGTGGTGGACCGTCCTCACCTCGGCGCTGTGGTCGGTGGACCTGCTCGGCTACCTCGGGACCACGGCGTTGCTGCTGGTCGCGGGAACACTGGCGGAACGCGAGTTCGGCGTGCTGCGGACGGCCGCGATCTTCCTCGTCTCGCACGTCGCCGGCTCGTTCCTCGGCCTCGGGTTCGTGCTGATCGGCCAGAACCTGCACTGGGGCTGGCTCGAGTCGCTCGTGGGCGAGGTCGCGGTCGGGCCGTCCATCGGCGGCGTGGGTCTCGTGCTCGCGCTGACGTTCCGGATGCCGCCGCTCTGGAGGCGTCGCGTCCGGCTGTTGACGATCTTGTCGGTGCTGGTCCTTACCCTGTACTCAGGTTGGCTCGAAGACGTGCTCCGACTGTCCGGTGGCGTGGCCGGAATGCTGATCGGAGCACTGTTCCTGAGGAACGCGGCGGTTCGTCCGGCGCGGTCGCTCCAGGAGACGCGAGTGCTGGTGGCGTTGCTGATCGCGGCGTCCGCGCTCGGGCCGGTGGTGTCGATGATGTCGCCGTACCCGAACGGGCCGCTGTGGTGGTTCGCCGACGCGGTGGCGGTGACCCAGCCGCTGCAGGAGGACGTCGACGCGATGTGCTCCGCGGACGGCGTGGTCGAGTTGTGCCGGACGATGGTGGTGCAGCTGTCGTACGGCCGGTTCCCCGCGCTCGTCATGTCGTTGCTGCCGGCGTTGTTGTTGCTGGTGCTGGCGGAAGGTCTGCGCCGCGGACGGCGGTTCGCGTGGCGGACGGCGCTGGTGTTCAACCTGGCGTTCGCGGCGTTCATCGGTTCGTACGTCGTGTACGTCGCGCAGTTCCCCGATGCGACCCTGCTGGAGCTGTCGGTCTCGTTCGGTGTGCCGATGCTGGCCCCGCTGGCGATCATCGTGGTGCTGTTGCTGACCCGCAGGCACTTCGACGTGCGGCTGCCCCGGCACGCCGTCGTGAAGTTCTGGCGGTTCACGGCGGTGAGCGTCACGTTGCTGTCGGCGCTGTACGTCTTCGGCGGGTACCTGGTGCGCGACGAGTTCACGCCGGAGCCGGGCTTCGGCGCGCTGCTCGCGGACCTGCCGACGCGGTTCCTGCCGCCGGGGTACCTCGGCCTGGTGCCGTTGCGGTTCTCCGCCGAGGGGTTCGTCGGCACGCTGCTGTTCGAGTACACGGGCGTGGTGTTCTGGCTGATCGTGCTCGCCGGTCTGCTGATGGCGTCGTGGCGGACGTGGCCGTCCTCGTGCGAGGAGTCGGCCGCGCGCGCTCGCGAACTCATGCGGCGGCACGGCGGTTCGTCGTTGTCGTACATGACGACGTGGCGGGGCAACCAGTACTGGTTCACGCCCGACGGCGAGAACGCGATCGCGTACCGGGTGGTGGCGACCATCGCGCTGACGGTCGGCGATCCGATCGGCCCGGCGCGGGTGGACGCCGTGCGCGGGTTCGCGGAGTTCTGCGCGCACAACGGCTGGACGCCGTGTCTGTACAGCGTGGGCGCGGAGACGCGGGCCGCGGTGGAAGGGCTCGGCTGGTCCGCGGTGCAGGTCGCCGAGGACACGATGATCGAGCTGGACAAGCTGAGCTTCACCGGCAAGAAGTGGCAGGACGTCCGCACGGCGCTGAACAAGGCCGCCAAGGCCGGCATCACCGCCGAGTGGTGCACGTACGCCGACGCGCCGTATGCGATCACCGACCAGATCCGGTCGATCTCGGCGGAGTGGGTGGCGGACAAGGGCCTGCCCGAGATGGGCTTCACGCTGGGCGGCCTGGAAGAGCTGGCCGGTGACGGCGTGCGCTGCCTGCTGGCGATCGACGCCGACAGGACGGTGCACGGCATCACGAGCTGGTTGCCGGTGTACTCCGACGGCGAGGTCGTCGGGTGGACGCTCGACTTCATGCGGCGGCGCTCGCACGGGTTCCGCGGCTCGATGGAGTTCCTGATCGCCTCGGCGGCGCAGGAGCTCCAGGCGGAGGGCGCGCGGTTCCTCAGCCTGTCCGGGGCACCGCTCGCCCGGCTGGACCGGGGCGAACGGCCGCGGGCGTTGCAGCGGGTGCTGGACTTCACCGGGCAGGTGCTGGAGCCGGTGTACGGGTTCCGCTCGTTGTTCGCGTTCAAGGCGAAGTTCCAGCCGACCTATCAGCCGATGTTCATGGCGTACCCGGACTCGGCGGCCCTGCCGCGCATCGCGAACGCGGTGAGTCGCGCGTACCTGCCGCACCTCAACGCGCGGCAGGGACTGCGGCTCGCGAGCAAGATGATCATCCGCACGCGCGACCGCGTGACCACGCATGGTCGAACTCGCTAGACCGAAAGGGTGGTGAGGCGATCCTCTCCGTCACACTTCGGCGCCGCTAGGCGAAGATGCGCCGATGACCGTGCGGGGCACTCTGCCTGCTCAGACCACGACGTTCGTCGGCCGCGGGGCCGTGCTCGCCGACACCGAGGCGCTCCTGCGCCGATCACGGCTGGTCACGCTGGCGGGTGCGGGTGGCGCGGGCAAGACCCGGATCGCGGTGGAGACCGGTCGTGCGATGGTGCGGGCGGCGGCGTTCCAGCACGGGGTCTGGCTGGTGCGGCTCGGGGACCTGCACGACCCGGCGGCGCTGGCCCGCGCGGTGGCGACCGAGCTGCGGATCGTCGACAACTCACCGGTCTCCGGTCTCACGCGGCTCGTGGAGTCGTTGTACGACAAGCACTTGCTGCTGATCCTCGACCACTGCGAGCACCTGCTGGAGGCGGTCCGGCACCTGGTGCACCACCTGTTGCGCGACTGCGAGGGCCTGACGGTCGTCGCGACCTCGCGGGAGCCGCTCGGCGTCTACGGCGAGCAACTGCTGCGCGTTCCACCGTTGAGCGTGGACGACGCGGCGCGCCTGTTCGCGGAACGGGCCGAGGCCGCGCCGGAGGACGTGACGGCGTTGTGCCGCAAGGTGGACGGGCTCCCGCTCGCGGTCGAACTCCTGGCCGCGCTGCCCTTCGAGGTCGTGGCCGGCGAGGCGCCGTGCCTGTCCGATCCCGCCACGCTGGAGCAGGTGCTGGAGTGGACCGCGCGGGAGTGCACGGACGAGGAACGACTGCTGTGGGCGCGGCTGTCGGTGTTCGCCGCGGACTTCGACCTCGCCGGCGCCGAGGCGGTGGCGGGCGCGGACGTGCGGAAACCGTTGTCCGCCTTGGTGAGCAGGTCGATCGTCGGGGCGTCGACGAGTCCCGTCACCGGTGAGGTCCGCTATCGGTTGCTGGACACCGTGGCGCAGTTCGGCGCGCGTCTGCTGACGGACGCCGACGAACCGTTGCGCCGTCACGCCGTGCACTACAGCGCGTTCGTGGACGTGGCCGCACGCTCGTGGTTCTCGGCCGACGACGCGACGTGGATGGGCAGGCTGTGGGAGGAGTGGCCGAACATCCGCACGGCCGTGGCGCACGCACTCCGCACACCCGATCTCGCCGCGATGGGCGCCGCCGTGACGATGAACGTGCAGCGGGCGCGCTTCACGTCGTTCGCGGGCATGCTCGGCCAGGCCTGGGACCTGCTCGCGGCGGCCCGTGCGGTGATCACCGAGGCGCCGCTGAGGACGTCGTTGCTGGCGCACAGCGCGTACATGGCGCAGGTGCGCGGTGATGGCGCGGTGGCGTTCCCGTTGATGAGCGAGGCACGCTCGTTGCCCCGGCAGCCCGTCACGGACATACATCTCGTGCTCGCCGAGGCCACGCATCTCTTCTTCGTGGACGGCTCATCGGACTGTGTGCCGTTGTACGCACACGTCGTAGAACTCTGCCGCCAGCACTCGGCACCTGGTGACCTCTACATCACCGAGCTGATGCACGCGATGGCGGCGTGCTTCCTGCTCGACGCCGAGGACGCGGACAAGGCCACCACCGCGCTGGCCCAGCAGGCCGAGAGCAACGGCGTCACGTGGTCGCACGCCTGGGGACTCTGGCACCGCGGCCTCTACGAACTGCTGCACGGCGACCCGGCCCAGGTGCACCCGCTGGTGATCGAGGCGTTGCGCGTCCAGCTGAGGCTCGGCGACACCTGGGGCGCGCCGTTCAGCCTGTGGCTGCTGGCCTGCACGTGCGCGGAGCTCGGAGCGTTCGACCGGGCGGCACGACTGCTCGGCGCACTCCGCTCGCAGGAACGGATCTCGCGGATCTCGTTCAACGGCATGAGCCCGTTCCGCCGGCAGCTGGACCGCGCGGACCGCACCGTCCGGCGTTCGCTGGGCGACGACTACCAGGTGATCACGACGCTCGGCGCCGACCTGCGTCCTGACCAGGCGATGGCGTTCGCGCTCGAGCCGGTGCCGGAGTCCGAACGGCGACCGGCGAAGCCGCTGCTGCCGGGCGGGCTGACGAGGCAGGAGTTCACGATCGCCGGCCTGGTCGCGGAGGGGCTCACGTCGAAGCAGATCGGGGCGCGGCTGTTCATCTCGCCGCGGACGGCGGACCGGCACGTGGTCAACATCCGGGTGAAGCTGGGCCTGCCGAGCCGGGTGGCGCTCGCGGCCTGGCACCGCACCGCCGCCGGAGGACGCTGACACGCCGGGGTCAGCGGGCGTCCAGCGCTAGTTTCAGGCCCAGGGCCACGAACACCGAGGCGGTCAGGCGGTCCAGCAGGAGGCGTTGGCGCAGCAGGAAAGCGCGGGCCCGCGCGGCCACCAGGATCAGGAGCGGCAGCCAGATCAGGCCCAGTCCCAGGTGGATCGCGACCAGTGCGGCGCCCCAGGCGGGTTCGCCAGGAGGCATGAACTGCGGGAGCAGGGACAGGTAGAACACGCCCACCTTGGGGTTGAGCAGGTTCGTCAGCAGGCCCACTCGCAGGGATGCCGCCGCACCGGGGACCGGGCGGGTGTCGTCCAGCGAGGTGGCCTTGCGGGAGTTCCAGAGGGCCTTGGCTCCCAGGTAGATCAGGTAGCCCGCGCCCAGCCACCGCACGACGTTGTAGGCCAGTTCGGACGCTTGCAACAGGGCCGTGAGGCCTGCCAGGCCTGCCGCTCCCCAGAGCAGGCAGCCCAGCGTGATGCCCAGGACCACGCCCATGGCCGCGCGTCTGCTGCTGAGCAGGGCCGTGCGCAGGACCATCACCGTGTCCAGGCCAGGGGTGAGGACGGTGAGCAACGCGACCAGCGTGAAGCTCAGGAGGGTGGTGATCGGCATGGGGAGATGAGATCACACGTCAGCGTGCGTCGGCTGCGGTCTTCAAGCCGAACGCGATCAGCGCTGTGGCGGAGAGGCGGTCCAGCAGGAGTCGTTGGCGCAGCAGGAAAGCGCGGGCCCGGGCGGCCGCGGTGATCAGGATCGGGAACCACAGCAGGCCGATGCCCAGGTGGATGGCCACCAGGACGCCGCCCCACGCCGGTTGGCCCACGGGCAGGAACTGCGGCAACAGGGAGATGTAGAAGACGCCCGGCTTGGGGTTGAGGAGGTTCGTCAGCAGGCCCACCCGGACGGCCGCGCGGACCGACGGCACCGGGGCGGGGTCGTCCAGCGGTGCGGGGTGGCGGGAGTTCCAGAGGGCCTTGGCGCCAAGGTAGATCAGGTAGCCGGCGCCGAGCCAGCGCACGATGTTGTAGGCCAGTTCGGACGCTTGCAGCAGGGCGGTCAGGCCGACCAATCCCGCCGTCGCCCACACCAGGCAGCCCAGGGTGCTGCCCACCACCACGCCCATCGCGGCGCGGCGGCCGACGAGCAGGGCGGTGCGCAGCACCAGCAGCGTCTCCAGGCCCGGCGTGATGACCGTCAGCAGTGCGACGATCGTGAAGCTCAGGAGCGCGGTGGTCGACATGCCGCCATCAGAACACGGAACCGCGGCGCCACCGGAAGAATTAACACGCCGGACACGACGGGTCAGCGGTGCCAGGCCCGGACGCCCAGGCGGCCGGTGCTGCCCAGGTCGATGAGGACGGTGCTCTGCGGGGACGTCGCCACCAGCGGTTGCCAGGTACCGCCCGGTGCGGCCGCGATGTCGACGTGCTCGCCCACCAGGGGCGGGTCCACCGAGGCGTGGGTGTTGCGCCATACGAACGCGCTCTTCGCGCTTTCGCCCGGCGGCACCGTGATCGGCTGCGGCGGGGTGTCGAAGCCGTCGAGGGTGGCGATGCCGCCGGAGCCTTCGAGGATAGCTACGTCCAGCTGCGCGCGTTCGGCGTCGAGCACCTTCACCTGCGGATAGCCGTTGAGCTGCAACGGTTCCGTGCCGCAGTTGGTGACCTCGACCGACATCAGGCGCAGGCCCATGGCCGCGCTGGTGCTGTCAGTGGTGAAGCTCAGGCCGGAGTCGCACTGTTCCGCTGCGGACGAAGGTGGTGCGCCTGCTGCCAGTCCGGCGAGCACGGCGGCCATTGCGAGAGTACTGCCCCCAGTTCTCATGTGATCGATGGTGCCACAGCGGGTGGATCTTGCGCCGAAACCTTCACAAGCGGAGACGCGGTCCGGTCTCCGGGAACGGGGACCGGACCGCGGCCGGTCAGACGCGTTCCCAGAGCGCTGGGACGTTCGGTGGTTCCCAGCCCGGCAACGAGGTGTGGCCCTGACGGCAACGGTAGGTCGCGCCGTTGTACGTCACCTGTGCCCCAGTCGCGTAGGACGTGTACGGGGCCCAGGAGCCACCTGGGTTGGTCGTGGTCGTCGTGGTGGTGGTCGTTGACGTCGTGGTCGAGGTGCTGGTCGTGGTGGGCGGGGTACCGGAACCGCGCGGCAGGTCGGCGGCGATGGCGTAGCTGGTGCCACCGAAGGTGAAGGTGAAGTTCGACGGTGTCGCGATCGGCATGTAGTAGTTCAGCCTGATGTCGGCCGAGGCGCCGGGCGCGATGGTCTGCCAGCTCGGCAACGTCACGGTGACGTGCTGGAAGTCGCCGCGCAGGCCGCCCGCGTTCGGGCCGCTGTGGCCGCGGGTGGTCACCGCGAGGCCGAAGCCCGACTGGTCGGTCATGCTGCCCGGCGCGCTCGTGCCGTAGTCGAACTCGACGCGGGTGCCGCCCGGGATGGTCGTGGTGGAGTTGTTGGTGATCCGCATGGTCGGGTTGATCGGGTAGTTGGCGTCGCCCAACGCGAACCCGGACACCGACACGGCCACGTTCAGCACGGACGACGGCATCGCGCGGCCCGCCTTCGACGCACCGTACGGCGCCGCGCCGCGCAGGCCCTCGTCGATCTTCGAGATGAGCGTGTCACCGATGTGGTACTGGGATTTCGCGCTGTCAAACGAGTAGTCGCCCGCCAGCTCCCAGATCATGATGCCGCCCAGGCCCTTGGACGACACGTAGCTCGTCTTGGCCGCGATGGACACGTCGTCCTCTGTGGACAGGAACACGCCCTTGGTGCTGTTCCACAGCCACGGCGTCACCATCGTGCTGTTGTAGTTGCGGGCGTACGTGCCGGTGAGCCGGTCGTCGGGGTCGTTGACCGGGTCCAGGCCGTACTGCGCGAGGTAGTCCGGCGTGATGCCGTTCTGCAGGTTCATGGCGTGCCACATCGGGTTCACGCCCGACGGCACCTCCATGCCGTTCAGCTCGTCGTGCCACAGGTTGTCGATGCCGACCGCGCCGTTGCCGCAGGGGACGGTCGACCCGACGGTTCCGCCGGTGCCGGGCGGGCACTGCGCCTGGTTGGGCAGGGCCGCGCGGCCCCACAGTCCGTTCGTGCCTCCGGTCACGCCTCTCCAGCCGCGCGTGTAGAAGCCGACGCCGATGTTGATCCGCCCGGCCTGCATCGCGCCGCGGAAGTAGTGATAGGCCCAGTCGGTGTTGAGATAGCCCTGCCCGTCGTACTGCGGGGTCGTGTAGACCTGCCAGTGCGCCAGTTCCGCGTCCTGACCGTTGTCGTACAGCGCCGCGTTCGGGCCCACGAAGTGGTTCCACGCGCCGTGCAGGTCGTAGCTCATGATGTTGAGGTAGTCGAGGTACCGCGTGACGCCGTAGGTCTCCTGGCCGCGCAGCAGCCACCCGGACGCCGGAACCGCCGCCGTCAGCAGGTAGTGCCTGCCGTCCGCGGCACCCGCGCGGTCGAGCTTGTCGCGCAACGTCCGCATCAGGTTCTCGTAGCCCGCCCACAACGTGCCGCGGTTGGGGTTGGAGATCCAGAAGTCGTCGGGATTGCCCGCGTGGTTGTTGGACGTCGCGTACTCGTAGTCGATGTCCGCGCCGTTGAAACCGTAGGTGCGCAAGAACGTCACGACCGAGTCGGCGAACGTGTCGATCGACGCCTGCGACTGCGCGAGCTTGTAGAACCCGCCGGTGGCGTTGCGGGTGCCGTCCGGGTTGAGAATCCCGCCCGACTCCGCCCAGCCGCCGATCGAGATCAGCGTCTTCACGGCCGGGTTCTGCTTCTTGTACTTGGTCAGCAGGTTGAAATGTCCCTTGTAGGGCAACGACGGATCCATCTCGGCACCCGGAACGCCCGGCCACTCCATGCCGGTGGACGCGTTCGACGACCCCGCCGGCCCGACGGAGATCCGGTTGTCCGTGCCGATCCCCGCGAACGCGTAGTTGATGTGCGTGATCTTGGTCCACGGGATGTTGTTCGCCAGGTACGCGGGCGCACCGTTCTTTCCCGTGCGCCAACTGGTGAAGTAGCCGATCATGCGACGGGTGTGCGACCCCATCAACTCACGGCCGGCGGTGTCGTAGACGGTGCAGTACGGGGTGTCGACGCCGGGCGTGCGGTACAGGCCGTCCGGGCGGCAGTCCTCGTGCTCGGCGGCCCGTGACGGCGCCGGGGCGATCACGGCGACCACCACGAGACCGGCGAGGGTCACCAGGGTCGCGAGCAGGGAGAGGAACTTCCTGGAGAGGCGCATGCCGAACCTCCTTGCAGGGAGGCGGCCCGCATCCAGTCTGGAACCGGGAAACGGACCGGTCAATACGAGGTTTAGACCAATACCTCAAATAGTTGACACTGACTAGTCAGAGTCGGATAGTTGACATCGACCAAGGAGGAGCAGGATGCGGCGCAAGGTGTCGAACCCGTTGGCGCTGGCGGTGCTGGCCCATCTCGTGATGGGCCCCATGCACCCCTACGAGCTGGGCAAACAGCTCAAGGACACGGGCAAGGACCGCAACATCAAGTTCAACCGCGGCTCGCTCTACATGGTCGTCGAGCAACTGCTGAAAGCCGGCTTCATCGCCGAGCAGGAGACCGTCAAGGACACCCAACGGCCCGAACGCACCATCTACGCGTTGACCGACGCCGGACGCGCCGAGCTGCACGACTGGATGCGCGAGCTCGTCCGCGACCCGGCCCACGAGTACCCGCAGTTCGGTGTCGCGCTGTCGCTCATCGCGGTGCTCGACCCGGTGGAGGCCGTGGACCTGCTCGCCACCCGCAAAGCCTCGCTGCGCAAGGACCTGGACGAGACCCAGGCGATGGTCGCGAAGGCCGAGACCGACGGCGTCCGGTGGATCTTCCTCGTCGAGGAGGAGTACCGGATGTCGTTGGCGGAGGCCGAGCTCCGGCTCGTCGAGAAGCTCACGGGGGAACTGGCGAAAGCCGAGTACCAGCACGAATGGCAGGAGATCTTCGGGAGGGAAAGATGAAGGCGTTGGTCATCGGGGGCGGCATCGCCGGCCCTGTCACAGCGTTGGCGCTCAGGAAGGCCGGCATCGAGTCGGCCGTGTTCGAGGCGTACGACAGCGCGGCGGACGGCGTCGGCGGAGTCCTCAGCGTCGCACCGAACGGCCTGGCTGCGCTGGAGGTCGTCGGGCTGCGACCGGACTTCGGCGAGCCCGTCCGCACGATGGTCATGGCGGACGCCCAGGGCCACGAGCTGGGCCGGATCACCGGCGACCCGAGCCGCGTCGTGTGGCGCGAGGACCTCTACCGCAGGCTCAGGGATCTGGCGGCGGCCCAGCGGATCAAGGTCGAGCACGGCAAGCGCCTCGAAGCCGTCGAGACCCGCCCGGACGGCGTCACGGCGATCTTCACCGACGGCACGACGGAGTCCGGTGACGTGCTCGTCGGCGCCGACGGCATCCGCTCGACCGTCCGCACGCTGATCGACCCACACGCACCGGGCCCCGAGTACGTCGGTCTGCTCGGTTTCGGCTCGTACGCAAGGGAAAGCGGCGTCCAGGCCGACCCCGGGACGATGTACTTCGTCTTCGGCAGCTCGTTCCTCGGCTACTGGGGCGAACCCGACGGCACCGTCGCCTGGTTCAACAACCTCGCCGTCCCGGAACCCCTGACCACGGCCGAGATCGCCGCGGTCCCCGCCGAAACCTGGATGGCCCGGCTGCGCGAGGCCTACGGCGACGACATGCCCGCCAAGCAGCTCCTCGCCCACAGCGACACGGTGATCGGCGCCGGGCCGTTGGAGATCATGCCCAGCGTCCCCCGCTGGCACCGCGACCGCATGGTCCTCGTCGGCGACGCGGCCCACGCCCCGAGCGCCAGCTCCGGTCAGGGCGCGTCACTGGCGGCCGAGTCGGCGGTCCAGCTGACCCGCTGCCTGCGCGACGTCCCCGACCTCACCGAGGCCTTCGCCACCTACGAACGGCTGCGGCGCCCGAGGGTCGAACGCATCGCGGCCCGCGCGGCCCGCACCAACAGCAACAAGCGCGGCATCGGTCCCATCACCCGGCTGCTGATGCCGTTGGTGATGAAGACCTTCGGCGCCAGGGCGTTCACGAAGGACCAGAACTACCGCATCGACTGGGACGCTCAGGTCAGCCGGTAACCGTGCGCGGGGCGGTTCGCCATGCCGTAGCGCGGCTGCACCTCCGCCTTGCCGATCGTCACCAGGTGCTCCAGGTACCGCCGCGCGCTCACGCGGGACAGCCCCGCCCGGTCCCCCACCTCCTGGGCCGACAGGTCGTTCTCGCTGTCCCGCAACGCGTCCGTCACCAGCCGCAACGTCACGGCGGACAGTCCCTTCGGCATCGCCAGGGTGCGCGGCCGGTGGTGCATCAACGAGTCGACCTCGTCCTGGTCGAGCACCTGCCCGAGCCGCTGCACCTCGATCCGCTGCGCCAGGTACTCGCGCATCCGGTCCAGGAACGCCGTGCGCGTGAACGGCTTCACCAGGTAGTTGTCGACGCCCCGCGACATCGCCTGGCGCACGGTCTCCCGTTCGCGCGCGGCCGTCACCGCGATCACGTCGACCGGCGGACCGCCCCGCGCCCGCAGCCGCGACAACACCTCGAGCCCGGACATGTCCGGCAGGTGGATGTCGAGCAGCACCAGGTCCGGGCGCAACGACTCGACGGCCCGCAACGCCTCGCCGCCCCGGTGCGCCTCCCCGACCACCTCGAACTCGGGCATCGCCTCCAGGAACCCGCGGTGGATCGCCGCCACGGCGAAGTCGTCGTCGACCACGAGCGTCCGCACGCTCATCGGTTCCCCGTTTCCGGCAGCCACACGTCGAACGACGCGCCGCCGAGCTCCGAGTCGGTGATCGCCACCCGGCCGCTGCGCCGGGTCACCACCCTCGACACCAATGCAAGACCAATTCCTCTGCCGTGCGCGCCCCGCGCGTCCTTCGAGGACACGCCCAGGTCGAAGATGCGGCCGCGTTGCGATTCGGCCACACCCGGTCCGTCGTCGTCCACGACCACCCGCACTCCGCTCACCGACGAGCGCACCAGCACCCGCACGGTTCCGCCGGTCTCCACGGCGTCGACCGCGTTGTCGACCAGGTTTCCCAGCACGGTCAACGCGTCGTCACCTGCACGAATGTCGACGGAGCTCTCGGGATCGAGCCGGAGCTCCACACCGCGTTCGTGCGCGGTGGAGGATTTTGCCAGCAACAGGGCCGCGAGCGCAGGATCCGCGTTCGCTCCGTCGATGATGTCGGCCGTGAGGGACCCCGCGCCGCCGACCCGTTCGATGTAGGCGACGGCGTCCGCGCCGCGGTCCAGCTCCAGCAGACCGCCGATGACGTGCAGGTGGTTCGAGAACTCGTGGGCCTGCGCGCGCAGCACCTCTGTCACGGTGCGTTGGCCGTCGAGCTCGCGCAACGCGTCGTGCAGCTCGGTGCGATCGCGCAACGTCAGCACCACGCCGACCGCGCGGTCATGCGTCTTGGCCGTCATCCGGTTCGCGACCAGAACCCGTTCTCCCGCAAGGACGAGACGGTCGGCGACGTCGTCGTCACCGCGGGCGAGCGCGAGCAGCCCGTCGTCCAGGACCTCCGCCGCGAGCCGTCCGCGAGGGTTCTCCGCGAGGTCCAGCAACCGCATCGCCTCGTCGTTGACCAGCGCCAGCCGTTCCTTCTCGTCCACCGCGACCACGCCCTCGCGGATGCCGTGCAGCATCGCGTCCCTGGTCTCCAGCAGCTGCGCGATCTCGGCGGGTTCGAGCCGGAACGTCCTGCGCCGCACCAGCTGCGTGATCAACGCGGCGCCGAGCACACCGATCGCCGCGGCCGCGGCGAGCCAGCCGATCAGCTCCGGCAGGTCCTCCGCGAAGTCGTCGGAGAGCTCGCTCTCCAGGATGCCGACCGACGCCATGCCGATGATCCGGCCGTCCGCGTTGCGCACCGGCACCTTGGCCCGCAACGACGTGCCGAGCGTGCCGGTCTCCGTGCCGACGAAGACCTCACCGGACAACGCCGACGTCGGGTCGGTCGACACCCGCTCGCCGATGCGCTTCGGGTCGGGGTGGGCGTAGCGGACGCCGTTGTGGTCGGTGACCACCACGTACGTCACGTTGGACGCCTTGCGGATCAGCTCGGCCAGCGGCTGGATGGTGGCGGGCGGGTCGACCGAGTCGAACGCCTCGACCACCGTGGGTAGCCGCGCCACGCTCTCCGCGACCGACAGCATCCGGTCCTTGTAGGAGTCGCGGATCCTGTCGCTCTGCAGTTTGGCGGCGAGCAGCCCGGCGGCGCAGACGGTCATCAGCACGATGACCACCTGCAACGCGAGCAGTAACGCTCCAAACGAAACAGACCGGCGGAACATGAATGGAATCATGACGCATCCGGTGTGAAACAGGTCACGAACTAAACGACCAATACGGAACTTACGACCTAACCCTTACGAGACGCCCACCGGTTACCTAGCGTCCCCGCCCAACGTTCGCGACGAGGCGAGGAGTGCTCGAATGACCACGGCATGGAGACGAGCGGTGGCGGTCGCCGCCGCCGGGCTGGTGCTCGCGGGATGCGGTCAGGGGGCGAAGAGTGCGAGCGGCGGTGACTCCATCGCGAAGCTGGAGATCATGGCGCCCGCCGACCCCGGTGGTGGCTGGGACCAGACGGCGCGGTCGATGCAGTCGGCCGTGCAGGGGGCCAAGCTCGCGAACTCGGTGCAGGTCACCAACGTCGGCGGCGCCGGCGGCACGGTCGGTCTGCAGAAGCTGCTGAACGAGCGCTCCGACACGTACCTGATGATCACCGGCCTGGTCATGGTCGGCGCGGTGGAGACCAACGCGTCGCCCGCCCGGCTGGAGGAGACCACCCCGATCGCCCGGCTGACGGCCGAGGACGAGGTCGTCGTGGTGCCGGCGGACTCGCCGCACAAGACGATCGACGACCTGCTCGCCGCCGTCAACGAGAAGGGCAAGGGCGTCTCGATCACCGGCGGTTCCGCGGGCGGCACCGACCACATCCTCGCCGGGATGCTGCTCAAGGCGAAGAACATCGCGCCGGACAAGCTGAACTACGTGCCGTACTCCGGCGGTGGCGAGTCGCTGGCGGCGTTGCTGGGCAAGAAGGTCGACGCGGGCATCTCCGGTGTCGGCGAGTACAAGGAGCAGATCAAGGCGGGCAAGCTGCGCGCGCTCGGCACTTCCGGCCCGAACCCCGTCCCCGACCTGAACGTGCCCACGTTCAGCGACCTGGGCGTCGAGCTGATCAACTGGCGTGGCGTCGTGGCGCCCGCGTCGATCTCGGCGGAGGCCAAGACCCGGCTCACGAAGCTCGTCACGGACATGCACGCGAGCCAGCAGTGGAAGGACGAGCTCACCAAGAAGGGCTGGACGGACACGTTCCTGACCGGCAGCGAGTTCTCCACGTTCATGGCCAAGGAGATCGGCCGCGTGAAGCCCGCACTGCAGGACATCGGGCTCGTGAAGTGATCTCGGCAAAAATCGAGGAGTTCGCGTTCGGCGGTCTGGTCGCGGCGATCGGGGTCTTCACCCTGGTCGACGCGACCACGATCGCCGCGCGCGACGACAACGTCGTAGGACCACGCGCTTTTCCTTACGCCGTGGGAGTTCTGCTGATCGTGACGGGCATCGTGGCGATCGTCGCGACGGCCCGCGGCAAGCTCGGCGAGGCCGAGGAGGGTGAGGACGTCGACGAGAACGTCCGCACCGACTGGATCACCGTGGGCAAGCTCGTGGCGGTGCTGATCGCGCACCTGGTGCTGATCGACCTCGTCGGCTGGCCGGTCGCGGCGGCGCTGCTGTTCTTCGGCGCGGCCTGGACGCTGGGCGCGACCTGGTGGCGTGCGCTGCCGATCGCGATCGTGCTCGCGCTGGTCGTGCAGGTGGTGTTCGCGTACGGCCTGGGCCTCTCGCTGCCCGCCGGGATCTTCGAAGGGGTGCCGTTCCTCGATGGATAGCATCACCATGCTGATGGAGGGCTTCGCGACCGCCGCCCAGCCCGAGTACCTGCTGTACGCGTTGCTGGGCGTCACGCTCGGCACCGCGGTCGGCGTGCTGCCGGGCATCGGACCGGCCATGACGGTGGCACTGCTGCTGCCGCTGACGTACACGCTCGACCCGACGGCCGCGCTGATCATCTTCGCGGGCATCTACTACGGCGGCATGTACGGCGGTTCGACGACGTCCATCCTGTTGAACACCCCCGGCGAGTCCGCGTCCATCGTGACTGCCTTAGAGGGCAACAAGATGGCCAAGGCCGGGCGCGGTGCGGCCGCGCTCGCGACGGCGGCCATCGGCTCGTTCGTGGCGGGCACGATCGCCACGGTGCTGCTCACGTTGCTGGCGCCGACCATCGCGGACGTCGCGGTGCAGCTCGGCCCGGCGGACTACGTGGCGCTGATGGTCGTGGCTTTCACGACGGTCGCGGCGCTGCTCGGGTCCTCCCCCGTACGCGGCTTGGCGTCGTTGGGGCTCGGCCTGTTCATCGGCCTGATCGGCACCGACACGCTGAGCGGGCAGCAGCGCTTCACGCTCGGCATCACGACCATGGCCGACGGCATCGACGTGGTCGTCGTGGCGGTCGGTGTGTTCGCGGTCGGTGAGGCGCTGTACGTGGCGTCGCGGCTGCGGCACGGGCCCATCGAGGTCGTGCCGATCGGCGGCAAGTGGATGACGGGCGAGTTCTGGAAGCGCTCGTGGAAGCCCTGGCTGCGCGGCACGTTCATCGGGTTCCCGATCGGCACCGTGCCGGCCGGTGGCGCGGACGTGTCGACGTTCCTGTCGTACGCGGCGGAGAAGAAGCTCTCGAAGCGGCCCGAGGAGTTCGGCAAGGGCGCGATCGAGGGCGTCGCGGGGCCGGAGGCGGCCAACAACGCGGCCGCGGCGGGTGTGCTGGTGCCGTTGCTGACGCTCGGCCTGCCCACCACCGCGACGGCGGCCGTGATCGTGGCGGCGTTCCAGAGCTACGGCATCCAGCCGGGTCCGTTGCTGTTCACCAACAACGGCCCGATGGTGTGGGCGTTGATCGCGTCGCTGTACATCGGCAACGTGATGCTGCTCGTGCTGAACCTGCCGCTGGTGAAGATCTGGGTGAAGGTGCTGCAGATCCCGCGGCCGTACCTGTACGCGGGCATCCTGCTGTTCGCCGCGCTGGGCACCTACGCGGTGAACTTCGTGACGGACGACCTGATCGTGCTGCTGGTGATCGGCGTGATCGGCTTCTTCATGCGGCGGCACGGCTATCCGGTCGCGCCGCTCGTGGTCGGCCTGATCCTCGGGCCGATGGCGGAGGAGCAGGTCCGGCGCACGTTGCAGATCAGCGAGGGCGACCTGAGCGCGTTGGTGACCAGCCCGTTCGCGGCGGTCGCCTACGGCATCCTGGTCGTGCTGCTGGCGGTGACGGTCGTGCTTCGGTTGCGCCGCAGGAAGTCCGAGGTGAAGGTCTAGGCCCGCACGGCGGCAAGCGCCTGTTCGTACAGCTCGAACGCATCGGCCTTGCCGCCGTGCAGGACCCACAGTTCCGTCGCGGCGTCCACGCACGCGAACACCGTGGCGATGACGCCCATCGCGCGGGCGTCCGGGACGTCACCGGAGTCGATGCCCATCCGCCGCTCGATCACGGGCACCAGCGCGTGCTGCCACCGCAGCCGCTTCTCGAAGTAGCGGGAGCGCAGCGACGCGGTGGTGAAGATCAGCCGGGAGATCTCCAGCACCCGTTGCGGGGTGTGGTTCGAGGCGGCGAGCATCGTGGTGAACCCGGCCCGCAGTGCGTCCCAGGCGGACAGGTCGGCCGGCTGGGCCGCGACGGTGCTGACCAGCAGGTCGCCGAGGGCGTCCTGGTCGCTGCAGACCAGGTCCTCCTTGGTGCCGAAGTAGCGGAAGAGCGACCGCTGCGACACCCCGGCCTTGCTCGCGACCTGGGCCATGGTCGTGGCCTCGTAGCCCTGCTGCTCGAACAGGGTCAGCGCCGTGTCGACGATCTCGGCGACCGCGGCCTGACGCGACCGCTCCCACAGCGACGCCGACTTCTCCATGCGACCCACTCTAGCTCTGGCGCACCATCCGGCCGATCATCCTGGCTCCCATCGCGCGCGAGGTGAAGTGGCGTCCCACGAACGCCAGCAGGCGGTTCATCCGGCCCGAGATGACGCCGACCGGCGTGACCCGGCGGTCCAGCGCCTTCAACGCCGTCGTGACGACGTCGCCCGCGGTCTGCATCCGCTGCCCTCCCGCCATCTCCTCGCCGGCCACGTCGAAGAACTCGGTGCGCGTGGCGCCGGGTGAGAGCACCATCACGCGCAGACCCGTGCCCTGGGACTCGACCCACAGCCCTTCGGTGAAACTCACCACGAAGGCCTTCGTGGCGCCGTAGACCGACGACCACGGCGTCGCCTGGTACGCGGCCATGCTCGCCAGGTTGATCAGGAAGCCGTGACCGTTGGCGCGCAACGGTTCGATGAACGCCCTGCTGATCTCGACGACCGCGTTGACGTCGACCGCGACCTCCTGCCGCAGCCGTTCCGGGTCCTCCTCGTGGAAGGCCCCGAAGTTCGCGAACCCGGCGTTGTTGACGAGGCTCGTGACACCGAACCCCGCGGTCTCGTCCGCCAGGCGTGCGCCGACGCCCGGTTGCGCAAGGTCCGCGGCCACGACGTGCACGGTCACGCCGTGTCTGCCGCGCAGCTCGGCGGCCAGTTCCTCCAGCCTGTCCTTGCGGCGCGCCACCAGCACGAGGCTCGCTCCTCGTGCCGCGAGGCGCCGAGCGAACTCCGCGCCGATGCCCGAACTCGCTCCGGTGACCAGCACCGTCTGCTTCCCGTAGTCGACTCCCATGCCGACACCGTACGCCAGTCTGGCAGTCACTGCCACACTGTCTATTTCTGCCCGAATTCATCGGTAACGTTGCCCCGGCAGGCACGATCTTGGGGCGTGGGAGGACAACGGTGATCCGGCGGCCCCGGCTCGAGGGGCTGCTCTGCGCGACGAGGCTCACGACGCTCGTCGCCCCCGCCGGGTACGGCAAAACGACTCTGCTGGCGCAGGCGCACACCGACCGTCCGGTCGTGTGGCACACCTGCCAGGAAGGCCATCGCCTGCTGCAACCGATGGCCGCCGCCCTGGCGGTGGGCTGGACGAGCGTGCCGTCGGTGTCCGGAGAGGACGATGCCGGGCGCGCGCACGCCCTCGCGGCGTTGCTGGCCGACGCCTGGCCGCCGGACGTGCTGGTCGTGCTCGACGACATTCATGTTCTCGGACAAGGAGATTCGGCCGCTCAGCTGCTGGAGGCGCTCTGCCTCCAGTTGCCGCCGAGCGCGCGTCTCGTGCTGTCCGGGCGCGCGCCCGCGCCGTTCTCGTTGCGGCGCCTGAAGGTCGACGGGGACCTGACGGAGATCACCGCGGCACAGCTGGCGTTCACGGCGGAGGAGACGGTGGCGGTCGCGGGGCACGACGTGCAGGACGTGACCGGCGGGTGGCCGATCGCGGTGCGGCTGGTCGCGGAGACGGGGACGGTCGAGGAGCTCGGCGACCTGGTGGACGAGGTGGTGGGGCGCGAGCCGCCGGCCACCCGCGAGCTGCTGCGGACGGCGGCCGCGTTCGACCGGTTCACGATCGACCTGCTGACGTGCCTGGGGCACGACCGGGCGCCGGTGATCCTGCCGGACCTCGCGCGGCGCGGGTTGTTCGTGGAGCACGTCCGCGCGGAGCCGGGGTGGTTCGCGCTCGTGCCGCTGGCGCGCGAGTTCCTGGAACCGGCCGCCGGGGTGCACTCGGATGCCGCGCGCTGGTTCGTGTCCCGGGGTGAGTACGTGCGTGCGGTGGATTCCCTTGCGGCGCTGGAGGATTGGGCCGGCGTCACGGCGTTGCTCGGCGACGTGCTGCGGACCCGTGGCGCGGACGCCGTGCTGGCCGCGACGCGCCTGGTGCCGGAGGCCGCGCGCACGGCCGAGGTGTGGCAGCTCGAAGGCGTGGCGCACCAGTTGCGCGGGGAGTGGTTGCCGGCGGCGGACCGGTTCACCCAGGCCACGTCCGACGGCCTCACCGCCGAACTGGCCTGGCGGATGGCGTGGATCCAGCACCTGCGCGGCGGTCCGCAGGACGCGCTGAAGATCTGCGACGGGTACGTGCCGGACGGGTCCGATCCGGCGGCGGAGTCGATGGTGCTGAGCACGGCGGCGAGCGCGCACTGGGCGTTGGGAGACCTGGAGTCGGCCGCTGCCAAGGCTTCCGCCGCGTTGGAGACGGCGACGAACGACGCGGGCACGGGCACCGCACACACCGTGCTGGCGATGGTCGCCGCGGCACAAGGGAAGCGCGACGCGTTGACCGAGCACTACGACCTGGCTCTGGACCACGCGCAGAAGGCCGGGGACGTGCTCGGTGTGATCCGGATCCGGTCGAACCGCGCGTCGCACCACGTCGAGGCGGGCGAGCACCGGGCGGCGTTGCGGGAGATCGAGGAGATGCTGCCGCTCGCGGACGTCACCGGGTTCGCCACCTACCGGGCGATCGGGCTGCACAACCGCGGCGAGGCGTTGCTCGGGCTCGGGCGGCTGGACGAGGCGGCGGCCGATTTCCACGCGGCGCAAAAGGTTTTCGACGCCGCCGGGAGCTGGCTGGCGGCGGCACCGCTGGTGTACCTGGGCGAGGTGCACCGGTTGCGCGGCGACCGGGCGCTGGCGGGGTTCGCGTTGCAGGAGGCGTTGCGGCTGGCGTCGGCCAAGAACACGGTGCCGCACCTGGTGCTGGCGCACGTCGGGCTGGCCGAGCTGAACGCGGTGGACGATCCCGACTCGGCTCGTGCGCACGCCCGCACGGCGTTGGACCTGGGCGAGAGCGTGGCGGCGCTGCTGGTGCTGGCACGGCTCGACGAGGCGAAGGACCTGTGCCAGGAGGCGGCGGAGATCGCGACCCGGCGCGGTGACCGGGCGGGGTTCGCGCGGTCGTTGCGGCTGCGCGGGGAGCTCGAACGCGACCCCGTGCTGCTGGACCAGGCGCTGACGTTGTGGCGGGAGATCGGCAACCCGCTCGGCGAGGTCGGCGTGCTGACGGCGCAGGCGGCGCTGATCGGTGGTGCGGCAGGGGAACACCTGGCGCTGGACGCCCGCCGGCAGGCCGCGGACCTGGGCGCGCGGGTGCTCGCCGAGGCCGCGGCGGCGGTGGCCGAGACGTGCCGCAGGGCGAGCAGGCCCGCGTTGTTCATCCAGACGCTGGGCGGGTTCCGGGTGCTGCGCGACGGCGAACCGCTGCCGCCCGCCGCGTGGCAGTCGCGCAAGGCGAGGGACCTGGTGAAGATCCTCATCGCGCGCCGCGGGCGGCCGATCACCCGGGAGGCGCTGGGAAACCTGCTGTGGCCGGACGAGGAACCGGAGAAGGTCGCGAACCGGCTGGCGGTGGCGTTGTCGACGGCGCGGAGCGTGCTGCGGGCGGGCACGGGGATCGTGGCCGAGGGCGACGCGGTCCGGCTCGACCCGGACGTGCTGCCGGTCGACGTCGTCGCCTTCCTGGCCGACGCACGGGCCGGACTCGCCGCTGCCGCAAGGGAATCGTCGGAGGCGCGGTCGTTGCTGGCGGCGGCGGAGTCCGCGTACCACGGGGACTTCCTGGAGGAGGACCCGTACGAGGACTGGGCGGCGCGGCTGCGCGAGGAGGCGCGGTTGATCTACCTGCAGGTGGTGGCGGTGCTCGCCGCACGGGCCGAGTCGGGTGGGGAGCACGCGCTGGCCGGCAGGTACTGCCTGCGCGTGCTCGAACGCGACCCGTACGACGAGCCGGCGCACCTGATGCTGGTGCGCGTCCTCGCCGCGGCAGGGAGTCACGGCGAGGCTCGGAGGAGCTACCAGACCTACGTCACGCGGATGCGGGAGATCGACGTCGACCCGCGCCCGTTCCCCGGCGTGCTCAGGGAGAGCACACGACGTAGGGCGTGATCGACCAGCGGATGGCCTGGCCCTGCGCGTCCGTGCCCTCACCGGTGACGGTCGCGCCGGGCCCGTTCGTCGTGACGTCCTCGATGATCGCGCCGCCGACCGCACCGCCGGCGCTGATCACCTGCTCGTTTCCCTGGCACGCAACGGACTTCGCCGCCGTCTTGGTGATGACGACGCTCGTGGTGCCGCCGCGCAGCGTGAGTCCCGGCCGCGTGCCGCAGATCGCGTAGGCCGTGACGTCGTTCGTGGACTCCACGAGGGCGCTCTTGAGGTTGCTCTTGGGCGCCATCTTGGTGAAGTGGCCGATCGTCTCGCCCGCGACGCCCAGGGTCTTCTGGTTGCCGGGGCAGGCCGCCTCGGCGCTGTTGTCACCGCTCTTGGACACCAGCGTGAAGTCACCGGCCGCGCAGGTCGCCCGCGCCGTGACCGTCCACTGCTGGTTGGTGCCCGCGCCGTGCTCGACCGCGGTGACCTCGACGCTCGTGAGGTCGTCGGCGGGCCGCAGGCGTGTGATCGTCGTGCGCTCGCCGGTGACCGCGCCGCCCGTGCCGACGACCTTCGTGCCCGCCGGGCAGCTGACCTGCACGGTCTTGGCCACCGACGACGCCGGGCTGGTGGCCTGCACGGCCACCGGGTCGTTGGTGCTCGCGGTGGCCGGGCTGGCCATGCTCAGCACGAGCAGGGCCGTGCTCATCACCTTCACGTCCATCCCCCTTCAGGTCCGCGGGCCGTCGGGGCCCGCGGACCTGAAGGATGCCGCGCTCGATTAAAGCCGCCTTAAGGTCAGGGGCAGCTGACCAGCGTGTCGCCCGCCTCGGCGTCGAGGCAGGTGTCCACGCCGAGGCCGCCGTTGAGCGTGTCGTTGCCCGCGGCGCCCCAGATGAGGTCGTTGCCGTTCAACGCGGAGATGCTGTTGGCGAGCGCGTTGCCGACGAGGTGGTCGACGAAGTTGGTGCCGGTCAGGTTCTCGACGTCGCCCGCCACGTAGTCCTTGAGCGCCAGCGTGTCGTAGCCGTCGTCGGTGCCGGACCCGATCGTGACCGACACCCCCGAGTTCGGGTGCAGCGAGCTGCCGATGCTGTAGTCGACCCGGTCCACGCCCGCGCCGCCGTACACGTTCACGCCACCGCGCTTGGGCCGCAGCACGTCCACGCCGTCACCGCCGCTGATCGTGCCCCTGGCACGGGTCTCGATGACGTCGTTGCCCGCCTCGCCGTACACGTGGGCCGGCATCGCGTCGGCGTTCGTGTTGTCGTAGGCGATGTTGACGCGGTCGTTGAGGTCGTTCGCCCGGATCTGGATCGACGTGATGAGCTTCGTCGCGCCCGACTCGTAGACGCAGTTGGCGTTGGCGCCGCCGAGCGAACAGCCCGCGCCGACCGCGATGAGGTCGCCGGAGTCGGTGACGGTGAGGCGGTGCAGCACCGGGTCGAGGCCGACGGTGATGTTGTTCGTCTTGCCGGGCTCGGCCTCGACGATCAGGACCTTGTTCGACACGTAGACGGTCGTGTGCGGCGCGGCGTGCGCGACGGCGGGCAGCGCGACGGCGGCGATGGCGGCGGCGCCCAGACCGATGAGCAGTCTCATGTTCTCCCCTTGGATTGCCTTGACCTTGCGGGGAACAGCCTGCTCAGCGGTCTTTCGGTCACCTTCGAGTGGATTTAGGGCGGTCTTTCTGCTGGTAGCAGAACGGCGGCTGGGGGTGGCCGGGGTGCTGTCACCATGGCGACATGGCGGAGATCCTGGACTTCAAGCGCACCCCGGAACCCCTGTGGCGGGAGGCCCTGGGCCGCAAGCTGCGCGAGACGCGGGAGGAGCTCGGCGAACGCCTCGTCGACGTGGCCGATCGGGCCGGCATCTCGGTGCAGTACCTGTCGGAGATCGAACGCGGCCGCAAGGAGCCGTCCAGCGAGATGATCGCGGCGGTGGCCGGGGCGCTGGGGATCGACCTGGCGGACCTGCTGATCGGAATCGCCGGGCAGATGCGCACCCTGCGGGCCGGCGGGCTCGTCGGAGGGAACCAGTTCCGCACCTCGCGGCCGATGGGACGGCCGTCCGGCCCGGTGGCCATGGTCGGCGCGTTGCTGGCCGCCTAGCGTGAGGGCCGCCGGGTGGCATGCCGGCGGCCCTGAACGCGCCGGTCACGGCCGTTGGTCGAGCACGCGGTCCACCAGGCCGTACTCGACGGCCCCCGGCGCGTCGAACACCCGGTCGCGGTCCGTGTCGTGGCGCAGTTCCTCCGGCGTCCGGCCGGTGTGACGCGCCAGGATGGCCTCCAGCTGCGTGCGCACGCGGACCACCTCGTCCGCCGCGAGGATCAGGTCCGGGATGGTGCCCCTGCCCTGAGCCGCCGGCTGGTGCAGCACGACCCTGGAGTGCGGCAGGACCGACCGCCGGCCTTCCGCGCCCGCCGCGAGGAGCACGGCGCCCGCCGCCACGGCCTGGCCCACGCAGGTGGTCGCCACCGGGGCCTTGATGTAGCGCATGGTGTCGTAGAGGGCGAGCATCGCCGAGGGGTCGCCGCCCTCGCAGTTGATGTAGAGGTTGATCTCCAGGTCCGGGTTGTCGGCCTCCAGGTGGAAGAGCTGGGCGATCAGCGCGTTGGCCACCCCGGAGTCGATGCCGGTGCCGAGGTAGACGATCCGCTCGGACAGCAGGTGCGAGTAGACGTCCATGACGCGCTCACCGCGGGCGTCGCGCGTGATGACGTTCGGGATCGTGTAGGTGCTCATGCGACGGCTCCTGAGTGCAGGCCCAGCTTGTGCGTGCGGACGGGAACGACCTGGCCGAGATCGCTGACCACGTGGTCGATGAAGCCGTAGTCGAGGGCCTGCCCGGTGGTGAACCACCTGTCGTGCAACGAGTCCGTGAAGATCCGCTCGAACGGCTGGCCGGTGTCCTCGGCGATCAGCCCGAGCACGGTGTCCCTGGTGTGGCGCAGGTCGTCGGCCTGCACCTCGACCTCCACGGCCGAACCGCCGATGCCCGCACTGCCCTGGTGCATCAGGATCCGGGCGTGCGGCAACGCGAACCGCTTGCCGGGCGTGCCGGACGAGAGCAGGAACTGCCCCGCGCTGCACGCCAGGCCGAGCGCCAGCGTGGCCACGTCGCACGGCACCAGCCGCATGACGTCGCGGATGGCGAGCATGGACGGCACCGAGCCGCCCGGCGAGTGGATCCACAGTGCGATGTCCTGGCGCGGGTCCTCACTGGCCAGCGACAGCATCTGGGTCATGAGGACGGTGCCGTTGTCGTCGTCGAGCGGGCCGTCGAGGATCAGCACCCGCTGACCGAAGAACCGTTCACGCAGCCCTGGGCTGAAGAGCTTCTCGGAGGTCGTCATGTGGTCGACGATGCCGAACGACGCGGCGGGTTCGCCGCTTTCTCTGCTGACGGCAGATCAGCCCACAGCAGCGCTCTCAGATCTCCAGCACTCGTCGATAGGTCGGTGGAATCGGGTCGTCGAACGGGTCGGTCACCGGTTCGCCCTCCGCCTCGATCCAGGCGTGGAACGACTGCGGGTCGCTCGCCACCCCCAGGCACCACTGCACCTCGCCGCCGCGGAAGGCGGCGGTCAGCGCGGCGGTCAGCGAGAGCTCCAGGCACGCCACCCGGCCGGGGTGGAACCGGCTCACCCGCTGGGCCGCCGCAAGCGCTTGCAGGGCTTGGGAACGGGTCGCCGCGCGCCTCGTCCGGACGCGCTTCACCAGCTTGAAGACCTTCAGGGTCCGGCGGAACGGCAGCCTCAGCAACACCAGCGCCAGCGGGAGCGCCACCGCGGCCACCAGCTTCGGCCGCAGCGCCACCGACCCACGCGGCACCAGGGCGATCGGCACGCCGCCACTGCCGCGGGCCAGGTTCTCCGGCTCCAGCAGGCCGCGCTCCACCAGACCGGACACACACGTCTCGGCGTGCCGGCGGATCTCCTCGCGCGGCACGGCGGGATACCGGTCGGCGAACAGCTCGGCGCCGGTGTCCACCCCGTGGTCGCGGATCACCGAGAAGAGCTCGTTGCCGGTGCGGTTCAGCTTGTGCCACTGCCCCGTCGACACGTTCAACAGGATGAGACCGCCATCGGCCTCGGCGGTCACGTGCACCGAGCCGGGAACCACGAAACGCGTCATGTCGCAGCCACTTCCCTAGCGTTCTCGCGAAGCCACACCTCGACGGCCAGCACCTGGTTGAGCGCGCCCCAAGGCACGCGCAACCCGTTCACCGCGTCTTCGAGGGCCTGCCGCACGGGCACCGGATCGATCAGCCCGTGAGCCTCCGCCGCCGAGTCGTTCAGGTACTTCCGCAACACCGGAGCCGCCCGCCGCAGCCCGGCGTACGCCTCGCGGGTGTAGTCGCCCTTGGTCTGCCGCGCCAGCACGCGGTCCGGCACGAGCCCGTCCAACGCCTTGCGCAGCAGGGGCTTGGCCACCAACGGGTCGGCACGCCGGTGGGCGGGCATCGCGATCGCCGCGCGCACCACGGCGGTGTCGAGGAACGGCGCGTGCACGTCGATCCCGACCATCTCGCCGACCTCCCGGTGCACCCGCTGCGTCAGCCCGTGCGACCGCAGCTGATCGTGCACAACGGACTCACCGGCGTCCACATCGGACTCACGGCAGGCCGCCAGCCGAACCTGCTCCGCCAGCAACTGCCGGGCAGTAGGCGCGAGCCAGTCCACCTGAGGCACGTCCCAGCGCGAGATCACCGCTACTTCCCAGGGAAGATCGCCAACGGGTAGCCCGCGCTCCAAGGTCTCCGCGAGCCGCACCAACGCACGCCGGCGTCCCGCCCCCGCCATGACCACGGCCCGCCGGAACACGCTCAACGGCGAGCGGTGCCGCAACCGCGCCCACGCGAAGCAGTGCCGCCACAGCGTCACGAGGTCACCGCGCCGGGCCAGGTCGATGAAGTACGCGCCGGTCACCCACAGCACGGCGTCCCCACCATCACCCATGAGGTGGACGTCGGCACCGTGCCGGGCCGCGGCCGCGAACCGGAAACGCGCTGGGCCGCAAGCGATCGACGCCGGGTGCGGCTCATCGCCCAGCGACACCAGGTCCTGGTACGGAAGGCTGTCCTCCGGCAGAGCGACCTCCACGGGCGCGAACCGGCGTTCGGAGGCGATGTACGCACGCACCCGGTCCAGGTCGTCGGTGACCGGCGCATCCCGCTGGTAGTGCGTGAGGACCGGAAGCTCGCCGACGTCGTCCAGCGCCAGGTAGGCCAGCGACGTGGAATCGAGCCCACCGCTGAAGTCCGCCGTCAACCGGCGCGCGGACGCGGCCCGTGCGCGCACCGCGGCCACCAAGGCGTCGCGCAACATCCGGGCCGCGTCCGCCGCGCCCAGCGCGGGATCGACCCGCAACGGCGCGTGTGGACGTTCGGTCAGCACGCCGTCCCTGATCGTCAGCGCGTGGCCGGGATGAACCCGCCGCACACCCGCGAACAGGCTGCGGTTCTCGAGGAGGCCGGCTCCGTCGAGGCACGCCAGCCTCGTCGCGAGGTAGACGGGGTCGAGTTCGGTGCCGAGATCACCCGCACGCGCGGCGAAGCGCCCGGCACCGTCGTAGTACAGCGGGAACTGCGCCACCGGATCGGCTAACAACGTCGTCTCACCCGGCCGTCGCACGACCGCCGAATAGCAGCCGAGCTGGTCTGTCACCTGATGGTGGTCACCCGTTTCGGCGGCGAAATCCAGTGCGCGCACAAGAATTGCGTCGTCGGCAAGACATTGCCCGAAAACTTCCAGAGAACCGGGGGAAGCAGCGCCCGAAACGCTACGCGTAACCCTGGCCGGAGGCATCGCCGCCACCGTTGCTGCTCCCGAAGGTGATGTCGTACACGGAACCCAGGTCGAACAGGACCGGAGGCTCGTAATCCGGCTCGGCCGCAGCGCCGTGGGTGGTGTCGTCGTTCACGAACAGCCTTCCAGAGGAGGATCCAAAGCGGAGAGAGTACTTCGTTGCCAGCACCGGGCAAAGCCAACTCACCAGTGTCACCAAGACGATATGTTCGGGCCGAAGCGGTCCGGTTCGACCCGAACGAAAATCCATCCGAGCGCGAAACAAATCCCCGGTTGACGCTGCGAACCGCACGCTTGGCGGCTTCCGTCTGACGCCCTGGACGCCGCTACGATTGCCTGGCCCTTCAATTCGAAGCTGAGGGTGGGGAGGCATCTGGTGCCGAGCGGCGACAGGCATGCCCGTGACCTGATCTGGGGCCTTTCTTCCGACGCCCTCCGCGGGCACAACCGCAGACGCGTTCTCCGGGCGATCATGGTCTCCCCCGCCACCCAGGTGAAGCTCGCCAAGTTCACGAATCTCTCGCAGGCAACAGTCTCCGGAATCGTCCAAGAGCTTCAACGCGACGGCATCGTCGTGGTCGACGGCACCGACAGCGAACGAGGCAAGAAGGTCAGCCTCACGCCGGTGCGCGGTGTGGCCATCGGCGTCGAGGTCAGCTACGACTCGATCGTCGTCGCCGCCCGCCGCGTGGACGGCCCGCACGTCGAGGCGGACGGTTCGAGCCGCGGTGCCGAACACGGCAGTCAGGCGTGGATCCGCGAGTGCGTGCAGCTCATCAAGGACGTCGTGCGACGCACCGGCCTCGGCGAGTCCGACATCGTCTCGATCGGTCTCGGCGTCCCCGCCGGAATCGAACCGCGCACCGGCACCGTCTCCCAGGTCGCCTGGGCACTCGACTGGCAACGCGGCATGGATCCCGGCGCCGGCCTGCGCGAACACTTTCCCGGCATTCCGGTGATCGTCGACAACGAGGCGAATTTCGCGGCGTACGGCGAATACCTCTACGGAGGTGGTCGCAACACCGAGACCGTGCTGTTCGTGAAGTCGTCCAGCAGTGTCAGCGCGGGTCTGATCACCAACGGCCTGATCTACCGCGGCCGGCACGGCCTCGCCAGCGAGATCGGCCACCTCGTGATGGACCCGCAGGGTTCCGTCTGCCAGTGCGGGAACCGCGGTTGTCTGGAGACCGTCGTCGGCGGTGCGCGACTGGTCGAACAGGTCCGGCGGGCTTATGTCGGCTACCGCGTCGACCTGCCCACGAGCCTTGCCAACGTGGTCGAAAGAGCCAAGAGCGGCGATCTGCTCTGCCGTCGCGTGTTGCAGGACGCCGGCCGTGGCATCGGAATGGCCCTCGCCCGGACCTGCAACCTGCTCAACCCGGAGAAGGTCTTCGTCGGCGGAGAACTCGGCAGGGCGGCCGATCTCCTGATCGAGCCCGCGACCGAGATGATGCGCCAGCACGCGCTGGGCGGCATGTTCAACTACGTGGCGCCGATGACCGTCGAGGCGTCCGAGCTCGGCCTGCAGGCGGGCGCCCAGGGCGCGCTGGCGTTCGCTCTCAACGTGGACCGTGCCGTCGATCTGAAGAAGCCGACTCTTTGAATTTGACGTGATCACTCGGTCACGTCAAACGATCATGCCTTTCCCAAAGAATTGATTGTCGCTAACTCACACCGAATTTAACCTGGTCCTGGCGCCACACTTCACGCCAGCAAGACGATTCGCAAGGGGGCCCACCATGACCGCCTCGCCGGACAGGTCCGCTCGGCCCACAGGCCGTTGGGACCAAGCCAACCACTCCATCCTGTTCCTCGAAATAGCGTTTCCGGCAGGTCCCGGCGGAACCGAAAGCGACCGCCGGTCGGCGAGGGCTCCGCTGCACAGGGTGCTGCGCGACGCGTTCGCCGACTCCGACATCTCGTGGGGGAACTGCCGGCACGCCGAACGGCCGGACGGCGTTCTCGTCGTCGTTCCGCCGAGCGTTTCCACCGCCACGATCGTCGACCGCCTGATCTCCCGCATCACGGACGGCCTGCGGCGGTACAACCGCGAGGCGGCGCCCCTGCGCGTTCAGCTCAGGGCGGCCCTGCACGTCGGCATCGTCGTCGCCGGGCCGGACGGCCTCTCCGGACCGGCTATCACGACGGCGGCGCAGCTCCTCGCCTCGCCGGAACTGACCACCCTCCTGTGCCGCACCGACACGGACATCGCCGTGATCGTGTCGTCGCAGGTCTTCGAGACCGTGATCCGGCACGCCTCCGGGTTCGCGGATCCCACGCGGTACCAGGCGATCGCGGTGCGCGCGGAGGACTCCGGGGCGGCCGCGTGGGTGTGCGCCGCGGAGACCAGGACCTACTCCGCGCCGCCCTGGTACTCGGCGGGGTGAACGCACTCGTCCGCCGGCCGGCCTGGCACGTCCACGTCGACGGCGAACAGCGCGCCGTCGTGGAGGCTCGGCCTGCGCAGGCCGTACTTCGCGGTGGTGATGAACAGGCGGGTCAGGTCGGGACCGCCCAGGCTGACGCTCGTGGGCTGGCGGGCGGGGAGGGTGACCTCGCGGTCCAGGCGGCCGTCCGGGCGGTAACGACGCACCACCGACGCTCCCCAGAAGGCGATCCAGACGTTGCCGATCACGTCGGTGGTCATGCCGTCGGGGGCGTGGTTGGGGGTGTGCAGGAAGACGCGGCGCGCTCCCAGCTCGCCGTCCCGGCTCACGTCGAAGCGGTGGACGGTGCCGCGGGCGCTGTCGGCGAGGTAGAGGTACTCGCCGTCGGGGGAGAACGCCGGGCCGTTCGGGATCGTCAGTCCTTTGAGGACGGGAGAGGGCGATCCCAGACGGTGCAGGGCGCCGGTTCCCGGCTCGGTGTCGTAGGCCATCGTCGTGACCCAGAAGCGGCCGTGCGGATCGGCGACCGCGTCGTTGACCCTCATGCCCTCGCCGGCGAACTCCTGCCGCGGGCCGTGGAGCAGGCCGGCGCCGGTGCCGGAGGCGGCCATCAGCTCGTCACCGCCGCGCACGGGTGCCACCGCGCCGACGGGCACGGGCAGTGCCGCGACCTCGGTGAACGGCGCGGGGACGTCGCCCCTCGTCTCGAGCACGCGGCCGGCCAGCAGGTCGACCACGACGAGCCTGCCGTTGATCCAGCGAGCGCCTTCGCCGAGCTCGAGCTGCTCGAAGTTCCACTGCGTCAACGTCATCGGACGGTGCTCCCCGCTTGCAGGTCCAGCAGTTCCAGGTCGGTCCGGGTGGGCAGGCCCTGCCAGTCGCCCGGCGTCGCGACGGCGAACGCGGCCACCGCGTTGCCGCGCCGCACCCGGTCGCCGGGGTCGAGACCGTCGAGGCGCGCGGACAGGTAGCCGGCCACGAACGCGTCGCCCGCGCCGGTGGTGTCGGCGACGGTGACGCGGTGCGCTTCGGCCGACCACGACCTGTCCCGCACGCGCACGGTCGCGCCATCCGCACCGTGCTTCACCACGACCTCGGGGACCTCGTGGTCGCCGGCGATCGGGAGCTCGTCGTCGGACGCGATCAGCACGTCGACGTTCTTGAGCAGTGGCCTCAGGGTCTCGGCGGCCTGGGCCGCGGTCCAGAGCTTCGCGCGGAAGTTGACGTCGAGACTGATGGTGCTGCCGGCCTGTCTGCCGAGCTCGACCGCCTCGGTCACGGCGGCGAGCGCGGACTCGCTCAGCGCGGGCGTGATGCCCGTGACGTGCACGATCTGCGGCACTCCCAGGTCGAACGAGCGCCGGACGTCCTCAACGGACAGTCGCGACCCCGCGGATCCCTTGCGGTAGTAGAGAACCCGGGTGATGTCGGCGGTGCGCGGTTCGAAGAGGATCAGGCCCGTCGACGCGTCCGGGGTGATCCGGGCGGCCTGGACGTCCACCTGTTCGGCGAGCAGCGTGCGGCGGATGAGCGACCCGATCTCGTCGGCGCCCGTCACCCCCGTCCAGCGCACGGCGTGACCGAGGCGCGCGAGACCGATGGCCACGTTCGACTCGGCACCGGCGACGGTCAGCTCGGCGGTCCCTCCCAGGCGGAACGGACCGGCGGCGCGGAACGCCCCCATGGTCTCGCCCAGGGTGAGCACGTCGGTCATGCAGCTCCTTCCACGAGAGCGGTGATCGTCAGCCGCCAGCGCACCGATCCCGAGGCGGGTACCACCGCGACCGGGCGGCTGGTGTCCGCGCGGTCGAAGGTGCGCCCGAGCATGGGTTCCACGCCGATGCTGCGGTACGGGTCGCCTTCCGGCCAGCCCCTCAGGTTGCGCCACAACGCGATCGAGACCGGCTGATCGGCGCACTCGACGCGGAGGTCGAGCCGGTGATCTCCGTCCACCACGCGGATCTGCCCACGTTCGAGGATCGCGCCGGTGGCGGTGCCGTCGTCGGGGCCGAGCGCGTCGAGGCCCTCGGGCCAGAGGTGCGCGCTGGGAACCGGATCGGTGATCAGCACGGAAGTGCCGGGCGGGGCGGCCAAACGGGCAAACGGGCCCACGTCGAGAAGGGCGTGGGCGGCCCAGACGAAGCGGTAGCCGGGAGCGGCGCGCAGTTCGTAGTCGGCGACGACCGCGCCGGCCTCCGAGCCGAGGGCGCGCGTGAGGCTGAAGTCGGGACAGTCCACCTGTGCCCCGGCAGGGGTTTCGCGCCAGGGACGGGCCCACGCGTCACCGTGGTCGGGAAGGCCTCGGACCGTGGGGACGCACTCTTCGAGACCGCCCGCGTCCACGAAGGCGGAGGCCGGGGTCACCTCGGCGCGGGCGGGGTCGGGGCGGTGCCACAGCCACTCCCGGTGGGCCGTGCGGAGCGAGGTCCAGCGGCCGCCGAGGCGGTGGTCCACCTCGGCGTACAGCGGCACAACCCTTGTGACCTGCACGGTTCATCCCTGGCGTGATCAATTAGTGGTTAATTACTAATTTATCTTGCCATGGGGTGGCCGCTGGGCCAACTGTCAGATCGTGCTGCAGGCCTGGCCGTTGAGGGTGAAGGCGTCCGGCGGGGTGTTGCGGCCCCGGACCGAGCCGAGGAAGCCCAGCGAGGCCTCACCGCCCGGCTGGATGGTCTGGTTGTGGTTGTTGGCGGTCGCGGTCACCGCGGAGCCTCGCTGGGACGCGGAGGCGTTCCACATGTCGCGGACGGTCTGGCCGTCGGCGAAGGTCCAGCGCAGCGACCAGCCGTTGACGGGCGTGCGGCCGGTGTTCCTGATGGTGACCTGAGCCTGGAAGCCGCCCTGCCACTGGCTGTCCAGCCGGTAGCTCACGGCGCACGGGGGTGCCGGCGGCTGGGTCGTCGTCACCACCACCGGGGGTTGCTGGGTCGTGGTGACCGCCGGCGTGGACGACTCGGCCTGTTGTTGCGCCTGACTCGTGGGGGTGGTCGTCGCGACGGAGGAGGACGGGGTCGCGTCCATGCCGTTGCAGGGCGCACCCCACAGGCCTCGGTCGTCGCGGGCGGCGGCCAGTTCGGCTTCCGCCAGCGACCCCGCGGCGTCCTGGGCCCGCAGGACGCCCTCCTTCACGGCCAGGAGGGCGTAGTCGGTGCCGTCGTCCAGGCGGAGGTTCACCTCGCCCGGCGTCATGGCGCTGACGCGGACCTGCTTGGCCAGCAACCACTTCTCGGCGAACGTGCGAGCGCCCGCCGCCCAGCAGTCGGCCGGCTGGGCCAGCAGGGAGATCTGGACGCGTTCGCCGCCGTCCAGCTCGATGGTGCGGCCGTCGACCACGGCGCGGACGGTGGCGGACACCTCACCGCGCGAGTCGTTGATCAGCGTCGGCACCTGCAGCTGCACTGGTGCCGACACCGGACGCGACGGGCTCTCGGTCGTGCACGCGCACGCCAGCAGAACCACGAGAAAAGACAAGGACTTCCGAAACACCAGGGACTCCCGCACACGTTCATGCAATCCAGCACGAACGTTAGCGGTCTCCGAGCGCCGCTCACATCCGCCGTTCGGCCTTGATCAACGGCGGACGTGAGCGGCTCGGCTCCTACAGTCGTGGCCCCTGCACGATCTCCAGCTCGTCGACACCGCCGACGAGCCCCTGCCCGACGGTCAGCACGCCGTCGGAGTTCCACCCGCTCACCCGAGCCACAGTGCTCTTCCGCACCTCAGCCGTGTCCCGGTAACCGACCTCCAACGACAACGTGCGCGCGTTCGCGTCGTACGTCGCCACCAGGTGCGTCCACACACCCGCGACCGCATCCCCCTTGGCCCGCCACACCTTCGTCGGGTTCACCGCGGCGTCAGGAATCTCCGCGCTCCACCGCACCCCGTCGTACCGCAGCGCGAACGGCTCCACACCGGACGGACCTCGCTGCGCCACAACGGTTCCCGGCGTCCCGGCAGCATCGACCCTGGCCCACACGTCGACCGTGAACGACTGGTCGGTGTACAGCACGGCCTCGCCGGTGCTCGCCGATCCGGCACCACCGAACCGAACGCCGGGACCTACGGCCCCACTGGACCAGGTCGCCCCGGTCAGCCTCATGTCGTGCGCGTACGGCGAGGAGTCGATGGCGGTCGATCCGTTGCCCTCGTTGAACATCCAGTGCCCGACCTCGACACCGGCGGCGATCTCCCGCGCCTCCTGCGCGGTGACGGCCCGGTTCCAGGCGCGCATCTCCATCAGGTCGCCCTGCCAGGCCTCGGCGGCGACGCCGCCGCGCAACGCCTTGCCGATCCACAGCTCCCCGTCCGCCGAGAAGCCCTTCTTGACGACCGGGACCCGCTCCTGCACAGCACCGTCGACGTAAAGCCGAACCTCACCGCTCACGTCGTCGTAGGTGCCGGTCAGATGAGTCCAGGCACCGACCACGGCGAGCCCCTGGGACCGAACGGTCCGCTGAGCCGACCCGGCCGCGTCCTTCTCGGCCACCGCGAACGTCCACCGCCGCGTGTCCGCGTCGAACCCGAGCCGGAACGCCGACTCGACGCCCCCTTGCTGACTCACCACGGTCCGGTCGACAGCACCGCCACCCAGCCGCACCCAAGCGCTGACCGTGATCCCCCGAGCGGTGTCGAGCACCTTCCCCGTGACAGCCCCGGTGGACACCACGCCATCGAACCCGATCGCACCCGACCCGCCGACCGTGCGCCCGGCCCGAGCGACGTCGACCCCGCTCAGCACGAGGTCGTGCCCGTTGCCAGTGCTGTCGAACGAGGGATCGTCCCCGGCGAACCAGCTCGCCACCGCAGGCGTCGGCGACTTCACGGTGAACTGGAACAGGGTGCGCGTCGGCACCCCGGCCCCGTCGACGGCTTCGACGAACAACGTCTTGGGCCCACCGCTCTCCGGCGCCCACCGCACCGGCACACCCACCGCGACCTCAGTGGACGGCGGGTCCGTGAACCCCCACCGAAACTTCACGACGTCGGCGGAACTCGAGAACACGAACGTGTCCTCCACCCCGACACCACCACACCCGTCAGGCGCACACCCAGAAGCCTTGTAAACCGAAGAACTCACCACCGGCGCGTCCGGCGCAGCCAGCGCCACAGGGGCCAACACCCCCTGCACCACCAAAGCCAACCCCAGACCAATGCCGAACAGACGTCTCACGACGAACTCCCCCAAGCGATCCGCGCGCGCCCCCCGACAACACACGAACATCAATGCGTCTGGAGCCTTACACGCACACCTGAGCCGAGCAACAGTGATTCAGTGATTCCAAAGTGGAATCGGGTGGACGACGGGGACACAGCGGTTCAACGAGAGCCCGGAGCCCGGAAACGCCACGGGCGAGGCACGTCCGCGGTTTCGCAGACATACCTCGCCCGAAGTTCGTGCCCCCGGTGCGACTCGAACGCACACTGGACGGATTTTGAGTCCGCTGCCTCTGCCGATTGGGCTACGGGGGCGTAGCAGGGTGAACTGTAGCGGATCAGGCCAAGGGGTTTGTCCAGGGACCCCCTAGGACTTCACCAGCCTGCCGATCGCCGCCGACGCCTCGGCGAGCTTCTCCTCGGCCACCGGCCCGCCTTCCGCGGCGGCCTGCGCCACACAATGCTTGAGGTGCTCGTCGAGCAACCCCAGCGACACCGCCTGCAGGGCCTTCGTGGCCGCGGAGATCTGGGTGAGGACGTCGATGCAGTATTCGTCGTTCTCGACCATGCGCTGGAGACCGCGGATCTGTCCCTCGATGCGGCGCAGTCGCTTGAGGTATGCGTCCTTGTCCGCGGTGTACCCGTGCATCGGCTCCTGACCTTCCCTACCCCGTGCGGGTATGTCGAGGATACCCGCACCGGTTGGCGGTGCGTTATGTGCAACCACTGCTCCGTCAGCGGGAATGGGGAAGCGTCCGGCAAGCCCAGCAACGGGCCGAAGTGAGACGACTAGCCGGTCATTTTGGACCCATAACACCCGTGTGGTTTACCCCGGAAATGCCCCGACCGGGCGGTTGGGGTCACATTTTAGCGGCGAAAGGTTCGCCGTTTTTCGTCGTGTGGACTATGGTGTTGTCGAAGCACGTGGTTACGTCGAGGATCCGCGTGCTATGTGAGTACCCAACGGAGGAACAGTGGCACAGCAGACCGTCGTCCAACTCATCGACGACCTCGACGGCGGAGAAGCCGACGAGACCGTGACCTTCGCACTTGACGGTGTCGAGTACGCCATCGACCTGTCGAAGGGAAATGCGGAGCGGCTTCGTGAGTCGCTGGCGGACTTCGTCGCCAAGGCTCGTCGTGCGGGCGGCCGCAAGCAGCGCAAGGGCACCGGCAAGTCCACGGTGAAGGCGACCGACAAGGCAGAGGCGCAGCGCATTCGCGACTGGGCTCGCGCACAGGGTCACCAGATCTCGGACCGCGGTCGCATTCCGCAGAACCTGGTCGTGCAGTTCCAGGAAGCACACGCCTCCTGACCTGCGAGAACTCGCGAGGTTTCCACACGTCGGCCGGGCCGCCGGCCGACGTGTTAACCCCTTGATCCCACCACATCCCGGTTCGTTCACACTATCCCCGGAACGCTTGGTTCAGCTGTCGGGAAAGTGCGCTCCGAACAGGCGTGACACGGCAGTGGCCTTGACCGCTGTCTCCTCGAATTCCTCGTCAGGGTCGGACAGCGAGATGACCGCTCCGCCCACCCCGAAAGTCACCTGGCCGGTGTTCGTGACCAGGGTTCGGATGACGATGCTGAAGTCGGCGGCTCCGTTGAGCGAGAAGTATCCGAGCGCTCCCGAGTACACCCCACGTGGACCGGCTTCCAGTCCATCAAGGATCTGCATGGTCCGGATCTTCGGCGCGCCGGTCATGGAACCACCGGGAAACGCTGCTCGAACACATCGGACGGCAGAACTGTCCGGCCGAAGTCTGGCCCGCACGGTGCTCACCAATTGGTGTACGGTCGCGTAGCTCTCGACGTCGAACAACCGCGTCACCTCGACCGAACCGACTTCCGCGCACGTGCCGAGATCGTTGCGGACCAGGTCCACGATCATCAGGTTCTCCGCGCGGTCCTTGACCGATCGCGCCAACGTTGTGCGCAACATCTCGTCGGACGCCTCATCAACGCCTCGGGGGCGGGTCCCCTTGATCGGCGATGACTCCACGACGCCATCTCGGCCCACCCGGATAAATCGTTCGGGTGACGTGCTGAGCACGGAGAGGTCACCGAAACGCAGCAACGCCCCGAACGGAACGGGATTTGCGGCGCGAAGCAGCCGATAAGTGTCCCACGGGTCGAGCGAGGCACGCCACGACATCATGTTCGTCAAGCACACCTCGTACGTCTCCCCCGCGGTGATCGCTTCCTGGCACGCGGCGATCAGCTTCAGGTAGTGCGCACGCGGATGCCGCAACGTCACCTCGGACACGACCGGCCCCGAAGGTTCGGTCAATGGCGACAGACGAACCAGAAGTGCGGAAACGTCGTCGAACCACTCGTCCTCGGTCAACGACAGCAAATAGACGCAATCATCGGCGTGATCGAGGACGACGGCCCGGTCGGCGAAGACGAACGACGCGTCGGGCTGTTCCGCGCGATGGGCGAAGTCGCCGCCGCACTCCGCTTTCAGCTCGTAGCCGAGGTACCCGACCCAGCCCAGCGCGAAGTCGAACGGCACGTCGGGCTGCTCGACCGCCCATCCCGCGAGGTCCTCGTCGAGCCAGGAGAAGAACGACGGGCAGGGCTCGGGAACGCCGTCGAGCGTGAGCACCCGGTCCGCCACGGAGTACTGCGCGACGCGCGCGAGCGGCCCGGAGGCGTCGCCGAGGAACGAGAACCTGCCCCCGGTGCCGCTGTCCAGCCAGAACGCGGCCCCAGAAGCCCCGTGGAGCGCCGCGAACGCCTCTTCCGCGTCGACGGCCACAGCGAGCTTCCGCACGTGCACAGGGCGCTTCTGAGGCGTCTGGCGAACCTGCGGCGGTTCCGGAACGGCGGCGGTCCGCGTGGGCGTGAGCGCGGCGAAGTTCGCGAGCATCTCGCGGCCCATGTCCGTGCAGATCGACTCCGGGTGGAACTGCAGTCCCCACGCGGGTCTGTCCACAGCGCGCACACCCATGAGGACGGAGTCGTCGCTCCACGCGATGGGTTCCAACGCGGACGGCAGCTCGGTGACCGCCAACGAGTGGTAGCGCACGACGTTCAACGGCGAGGGAAGCCCTGCGAACACGTCGACGCCCGTGTGCGTGACCGGCGAAACGATCCCGTGCCGCGGCACAGGGGCAGGCCCCACGACAGCGCCGTACGACAGACAAAGTCCTTGATGCCCCAGGCACACGCCCAGCAACGGGATCTCGGCGTGGTCGATCACCGCGCGGCAGATGCCGAAGTCGGCGGGATTTCCCGGCCGGCCGGGTCCTGGCGAGATCACGACGTTGTCGAACGACCTCAGCGCGGACAGCCGGAAGCGCGGGTCGTCGTTGTGGACGACCACGGGCTCGGCGCCGTTCACCTCGGCGAGGTGCTGAAAGAGGTTGAACGTGAACGAGTCGTAGTTGTCGATGAGCAGTGTGCGCATTCCGAGGCGGCACTCTACCTGGCAAAACACCCGAAAGAACCAATGAGAGAGGGCGGTCACGAATCGTGACCGCCCTCGTCCGACTTTTCGAAAACTCAGCCGCCGAGCAGGAACTTCGGGTCGGCGGCGACGGCCGCCAGTTCCGGCGCGAAGAACGGCTGCCGGTCCAGCTTCGGATGTCCGCTGTACCGGTAGTCCTCGGCCTGCTTCACCACGACCGTCCACCCGTTGGCGGCGCGGTAGGCGGCCCAGGTCTCAGCGGGCTGGCCGGGGGTCACGGGAGAGACGACCCCGACCTGCTTGCCCTCCACCTCGTACATCTTGCAGCTGGGTGTCTGCCCGTCCTGCTGCCGCGTGAACAACGCGCACGGGTCCGCCGGGGCATTCGGGTTCGGCGTCGTCACGGTCACCGTGAGCTCACCGACGCCTTCACCCTTGCGCACCGGCACGTACGCCGTGTACTCCCAGATCTCCGGGCTGTCGCCCTTGTTCGACGAGATCTGAGCCTGGGCGCGGAGCATGCCCATGGACATGCCCTGTTCCTTGAACTGCAGGTCGGCGGCTTCGTACCCGGCCGGCACGGAGTCCTTCGCCAGTTCCAGCAACAGCTTGCCGCGATCCGCCTGCGGGCCGTTGGTGGCCGTGCGGTCGGACTGTCCCAGCGGCCACTGGTCGCCCCACTGGGTGCCGGCCGAACTCGAGCTGCTGCTCGGACCCGCACCGGTCATGTAGTCCTTGGTGCCCTGGGGGTTCAGCGCGAACGCCGTCCCCAGGCCCACCCCGACCACGAGCACGGCGACCACCGCGCCCGTGACGGACGCCCGCCGGTTGGACCGCGCCTTGTGCGCCCTGTCGAGCGCGATGCCCGGATCCATCGAGGGAGGCGGGCTGCTCGCCACCACCACTTCCTGGAAAGCTCGCTTCAGGTCCTCTTCGTTCATCGAACCCTCTCCTGCTGTGAGAGCAGACCGCGCAGCGTCTGCAGCCCCCGCGCGGCCTGGCTCTTGACCGTTCCTTCCGAACACTTGAGGACCACGGCCGTCTGTTCGACGGACATGTCCTCCCAGTACCGCAGGACGAGGCACGCGCGTTGCTTCGGAGGCACCTTCGCCAGCGCCTCCAGCAGCACCATCCGTTCCTCGGGGTAGACGCCGGGCGGAGCGGCCACGTCCGCCACGTCGTCGGTCGCCGACTCGAACCGGAACCACCCGCGCCGCCGCTCGGACAGGAACGTCCGCACCAGGATCTGCCTGGTGTAGGCGTCCAGCGCCTCGTGCCGCTCGACCCGTCTCCACGCCAGGTACAGCTTCGTGAAGGCCTGCTGCACGAGGTCCTCCGCGCGATGCCAGTCGCCGCACAGCAGGTATGCCGTGCCGCGCATGGCGTCGGAACGGGCCGCGAAGTACTCCTGGAACGCGGCGTCCCGGTCACTCATCAGGTTTCCCCCTGTCTGCGATGCCGGGTTACTCACGCCACCACGGGCCTGCCGGGTTGCACGGAGTTCGAGAAACGCATACTGATGTCGTGATTTTCCTTTTGCTCCTCGGCGTCCCCGTCGCGTTGGGCCATTTGTACCTGTGGCGGCGGCTGGTCGTGGACACCACGCGCCCCCGCACGCTCGCGCGGCGCATCGGCACCGTGGCGATCATCGGTGCGTTCCTGATGCTGATGAGCGCTCTCGTCGTCACGCGCAGGGTGCCGCCGGAGTACGGGAAGTTCTTCGCCTGGCCCGGGTTCATCTGGCTCGCGGTGCTGTTCTACCTCGCGATCGCGCTGGGCATCGCGGAGATCCCGCGGCGGATCCTGCTCAAGCGCGTGGCGGCCGCGCCGGTGCCCGTCGGCGTCGGCGCCGAGGCCGTCGAACCGGTCGAGGTCGTGCCCGACCCGTCGCGGCGGCTGTTCATCGCGCGGTCGGTCGCCATCGGTTCCGGGGTCGCCGCCGGCGGTGTCGTCGGATACGGGATGACGCAGGCGCTCGGTGACCCGCAGCTGCTGAACGTGCCGGTGACGATGGACAAGCTCCGGCCGTCGCTCTCCGGTTTCCGGATCGCCGTGGTGAGCGACATCCACCTCGGGCCGCTGCTCGGCCGTTCGCACACCGAGCGGATCGTGCGGATGATCAACGAGCAGGAGGCGGACCTCGTCGCGATCGTCGGCGACCTGGTCGACGGCACCGTCGCCGAACTGGGCGAGGCCGCGGCGCCGTTGCGGGACCTGGTCTCGAAGCAGGGCAGCTTCTTCGTGACGGGCAACCACGAGTACTTCTCCGGCCACGAGCAGTGGATCGCGGAACTGGAACGTCTCGGCGTGAACCCGTTGCGCAACGAGGGTTTGACGGTCGCCGGCGGCATCGAGCTCGTGGGTGTGAACGACGTGACGGGGAAGACCTACGACGACGGCCCGGACTTCGGCCGGGCGCTCGCGGGACGCGACCGGAACAACCCGGTCGTCCTGCTGTCGCACCAGCCCGTGCAGGTCACCGACGCCTCTTCACACGGCGTCGACCTCCAGTTGTCCGGTCATACACACGGCGGACAGATGGCGCCGTTCAACTTGTTCGTGCCGCTCCAGCAACCCAGCACCGCCGGGTTGTCGAAGGTGGACAACACGTGGCTCTACACCAGTCGTGGCGCGGGTTTCTGGGGTCCGCCGGTGCGCGTCGGCGCCCCGCCGGACATCACGATGATCGAGCTGCGTTCTGCTGGGTAAATCACACTCGCCTGGACTGGCTTGCGCACTTTCGGTGTCCAGGCCGTAGAGTGGACGGCCGTGCCCGCGTACGGAACGCGAGGCGGATGAAGGGGGACCCCTGGGGAAATGACCGAGAGCTTCGCCGTTGATCGGCGCACCGAGGCAGAGGCTCGTATTCGGCGTTTCCTGGACCAGGAGAACCCGTCGACACCGTGTCTGGTGATCGACCTCGAGACGATTCGCGCGCGCTACCAGGCGATTCACGCCGCGATGCCGTCCGTCGACATCTTCTACGCGGTCAAGTCCAACCCCGAGTCCGACGTGGTCGGCACGCTGGTCGAGCAGGGGTCGCACTTCGACGTGGCGTCGCCCGCGGAGATCGACCTGTGCCTGGCGCGCGGCGCCGAGCCGTCGTCGATCTCCTACAGCAACCCCATCAAGAAGGCCGCCGACATCGCGTACGCGTACTCGCGCGGTGTGCGGATGTTCGTGTCGGACAGCGAGCAGGACGTGCGGTTCGTCGCGTCCCACGCGCCCGGTTCGTCCGTGCTGGTGCGGATTCTCGTCCACAGCAAGGGTTCCACCTACCCGTTCGGCAACAAGTTCGGTTGCGATCCGGAGATGGCGACGGATCTCTTGCGGCTGGCGCACGGGTTGGGGCTCGTTCCTCTCGGCGTCGCGTTCCACGCGGGGTCGCAGCAGCTCTCCGTGCAGGGCTGGGACTCCGGCATCGCCGACGCCGCCCTGATCGCCGCGAAGCTGCGCGCGGAGGGCATCGAGACGTCGACGGTGAACCTGGGCGGCGGGCTTCCCGCCGTGTACCAGGAGTCCACGCCGTCGCTGGAGTCGTTCGCCGACGCCATCGAGGCCTCGGTCGCGCGGCACTTCGGCGCCGTGCGGCCCAGGGTGATGATCGAACCGGGCCGGGCGATCTCCGCCGAGGCCGGGATGATCCGCTCCTCGGTGGTCCTGGTGTCGCGGAAGTCCTATTCGGACGAACGCCGCTGGGTGTACATCGACATCGGCCGCTACCAGGGACTCGCCGAGACCGAGGGCGAGGCGATCGCGTACGCGCTGCGGACCTCGCGCGACGGCGGCCCCGTCGGCCCGATCGTGCTGGCCGGTCCGACGTGCGACGCGGACGACGTGATCTACCAGCACACCCGCTACGACCTGCCGCTCGACCTGGTGGCCGGTGACCACGTGGACATCCTCCACGCGGGCGCCTACACCTCCTCCTATTCGTCCGTGTGCTTCAACGGCTTCCCGCCGTTGGCCACGTACTGCGTCTGAAGTCCGTTGAAATTCACATAGTTTGGAGTGATTGATGTCCGAAGCGCCCTGTCAGACCGAGGAGACCGTCGGTTTGTTCGCGGGACAGCACGTACTTGCAGAGCTCTCGGGCGTGAGTGCGGAACTACTCGATGACGAGCAGTTCCTGAAGCACGCCCTTGGTGAGGTTCTCACGCAGGCCGACGCAACCGTGCTGGAGGTGATCTCCAAGAAGTTCGATCCTCAAGGAGTCACCGTGCTGGCCCTGCTGTCGGAATCCCATGCGTCGATCCACACCTATCCCGAAGTGGGGTCGGTGTTCGTCGACGTGTTCACCTGCGGTACCCGTGCAAAACCCGCACTCGCCGTCCAGCTACTCGCTGACGCCCTGGGCGCCGCTCATGTGAGCACGGATGTCGTCACTCGTGGCATCAAGGAGCACGCCGCGTGAACGTCATCAACGAGCCGCTCGCCGAGGGCATGACCCGCCACTGGCGCGTGGACGAGGTGCTGGTCGACACCAAGACCGACTTCCAGCACCTGGTGATCGCCCGTACGGCCCAGGGGTTGTCGTTGTTCTGCGACGACGACCGCCAGTCGACGGAGTTCAGCCAGCTGACCTACCACGAGGCCCTGATGGTGCCGGCGCTGCTGCTGGCCGACACCGTCGAGCGCGTGCTGGTCATCGGCTCCTCCGAGGGTGTCGTGTGTCAGATGGCCGTCGAGCACGGCGCGTCGGTCGTCGACCACATCGACATCGACGAGCAGGCCGTGAAGCTGTGCGCGGAGCACCTGCCGTACGGCTACACGCTGGAGGAGCTGGCGCTCGCCGAGAAGGGCGACGGCCCGATCCGGGTGCAGTACATCGACGGGTTCGAGTACATCCGCACGACGTCGGAGAAGTACGACATCGTGCTGGTGGACCTGCCCGACGAGCGCGAGGAGGAGGCGCAGCACAACCGTCTGTACGGCGCCGACTTCCTGCGCATGTGCAAGGCGCTGCTGCGTCCCGGTGGCGTCGTGGTCAACCAGTCCGGTTGCCAGACGATGTGGCGCAACACCACGCTGATCCGCTCGTGGCAGCGGTTCAACGAGGTGTTCGACACGGTCGCGTACTACGGCTCCGACGAGCACGAGTGGGCGTACCTGTTCGGGCGCGCGGACGTCGTCGAGGACCCGACCGCGCTGATGGTCGAGCGGTTGAAGACGGCCGGCTACCAGCCGGAGTCGATCGACGACCTGGCGTTGGTGGGCAACAGCATTCCGCCGTACCGGGTGCGGCAGTCGCTGGCCTGATCTGCTTGGTGAACGGGGCGCTTCCCTTTCGGGGGAAGCGCCCCGTTCTCGTTACGCCAGCGACTGCTTGAGGAAGTCGACCTGGAGGAGCAACAGGTTCTCGGCGACCTGTTCCTGCGGGGTCATGTGCGTGACGCCCGAGAGCGGCAGCACGGTGTGCGGGCGGCCCGCGGCCAGCAGGGCGCTGGACAGGCGCAGGGTGTGCGCGGCCACGACGTTGTCGTCGGCGAGGCCGTGGATGATCATCAACGGGCGGGACAGCTTGTCCGCGTCATCGATGAGCGAGTTGGTGTCGTAGACCTCGGGCTTCTCGTCCGGGTGGCCGAGGTAGCGCTCGGTGTAGTGGGTGTCGTAGAGGCGCCAGTCGGTCACCGGGGCGCCCGCGATGCCCGCGTGGAAGACGTCGGGGCGGCGCAGGACGGCCAGCGCGGACAGGTAGCCGCCGTAGGACCAGCCGCGGATCGCGACCCTGGTGAGGTCGAGGTCGGGTTCGATCTTCGCGGCCGCTTCGAGCGCGTCCACCTGGTCCTCGAGGGTGGCTCCGGCGAAGTCGAACGCGATCTCGCGCTCCCACTTCAGCCCGCGGCCGGGCGTGCCGCGACCGTCCACCACGAGGACCGCGAAACCCTGGTCAGCGAGCCACTGGGACGCCAGGAAGGCGTTCTGGGCCGACACCACGCGCTGGGCGTGCGGACCGCCGTACGGGTCCATCAGGACCGGCAGCTTGGTGCCCTGCACGTGGTCGCTCGGCAGCAGCAGGGCGCCGCGAAGCTCCCGCTCGCCCAGGACGAGCATCTTCGGCCGCGCCCTGATGACCGGCGTGTCGGCCCACGACTCGATCACGTGGTCGCCGACCGTCGCCCTGGCCCCGTAAGTGTCCAAAGTGGCCGAAACGAGCACAACCGTCCGGCCGCCCCGGATCGCCGAGTTGACACCGTCCGTTGTGGACAGTCGTTCGGTCTTCCCGCCGACCTCGTAGACGTGCGTCTGTGTGGGGTCGTCCTCGGAGGCGGCGATCAGGATCGAGTCGTCCCGCACGTCGAGCACCCGGCGCACCTGCAGGCCGGACGTCACCACGTCGTCGCCGACCTGGAGCGCGTACTCGTCGCCCTCGCAGACGATCCGCACGAGCCGGCCGTCCGGCGTCCAGGCGGGGGCGCCGTCGGTGACCTCGAGCCACACCGGGTCGGTCTCCTCGACGAGCTCGGCGACCGCGCCGGTGTCGGGCGTCAGCGTGTAGATGCGCCGAGTGCGCTGGTCACGGGTCTGCGTGACGATCAGCGGCGCACCGCCGGACGACCAATGAACGTCGTTGAGGTAGTCGAACTCCACCAGCACCGGCACGAACGTGCCGTCCAGCGACACCACGTGCAGCGACACCTCGGCGTTGGTCGTGCCGGCCGCCGGGTAGGCGATCTCGGTGGCCGCCGTGGCGGGGTTCGCCGGGTCCGCGATGAACCAGCGCCGCACCTCGGAGTTGTTCACGCGCGCGGCGATCAGCCGGGTGCCGTTCGGCTCCCACCAGTACCCGCGGTACCGCGACATCTCCTCGGCCGCGATGAACTCGGCCAGCCCGAACGTGACGTCCTCACCGTCCGGCACCGCGACCGCGTAGTCGTCACCCGTGCCGAGCTCGACGACCCTGAGCGTGCCGCGCGTGACGTACGCCACACGCTGCCCCGTCGGGTCGACGCGGGGGTCGATGACACCCCCCTGCGTGGGCAGCTCCCTGGCGGTGCCCTCGGTCAGGTCGGCCACGAACAGCCTGCCCGACAACGCGAACGAGGCCACCGACGAGTCGCGCGACAACGCGTACCCCACGATGCCCGCCCCGGACTCCCGGGTCCGCTCCCGCCGGGCCTTCTCCTCGGCCGGCAGGTCCTCGGGATCGGACAGGAGCGCCGCCGGGTCGGCGAGCAGCCGCTCGACGCCGGTCTCGGTGTTCAGCTCCCACAGCCCGTTCGCACGGCTCGTGGCCGTCGCCGGACGCAGGAAGAAGACACGGCCACCGTCCGACGACACCGCGAAGGTCCTCGGTGCGCCGACGGTGAACCGCTGGGTGCGCGCCTGTTGGCGCGGAAACGAGATGTCATTGCCCACCCGGCCACACTAACCCGCGCAGGCCCATGGCACGGGGCGTCGGGCGGGCTGAGCCGAGGTGCGCCCCGGCTCAGCCCGTGCCGGGTTCAGCCCACCTTGCTCTTCGGCGGCAGCGGGAAGAAGCCGCTGGTCCGCTGCACGTAGTCCGCGTAGCCGGGGCGGCGCGACACGATGTCCTTCTCCAGCAGCGGTTTGCCGCTGCCCTTGGCCAGCAGCCAGGTCATGACGATCGGGCCGATGATCGTGAGCGCCCCCTGCCACGAGTGCAGGGCGAACAGGAACAGTCCCCACCAGACGACCGAGTCGCCGAAGTAGTTGGGGTGCCTGGTGTAGCGCCAGAGGCCGCGGTCCATCACGGAGCCCTTGTTCGCCGGGTCCGCCCGGAACTGCGAGAGCTGGTAGTCGCCGATCGCCTCGAAGAGGAAGCCGACCACCCACACGCCGACGCCGAGCCAGTCCAGCCAGCCGAACGGCGCCGAGAAGTGCTGCGCGGCCTGGACGGGCAGCGACACGATCCACATCAGGACGGCCTGCAGCAGGTACACCCGGTACATCCGCAGGCGCGGGTTTCCCTTGGCGCGCCTCAGGATGTCCTGGTAGCGGGGGTCCTCGTCCTTGCCCCGGTTGCGGGAGTGGATGTGCACGCCCAGGCGCACGCCCCACACGGCGGTGAGTGCCGTGACGACGAGTTGCCGGACGAGGTCGCCGTCCGCGAACAGGAGCGTCAGCACCGCGATCACCGCGAAGCCCGGGCCCCACACGGAGTCGATGAGGTCGTAGCGCTTGCGGGAGTCGGCGTACAGGAACAGGCCGCTCAGCAACAGGAGAACGGCGAGCAGGGTGATCAGGTAGCTCATCGGGCCACCAGCTCACGACGCACGCGCGGCATGCCGCTGCGGCCGTTCTCGCTGCGGCGCACCGCGAGGATCTGGTCCACGCCCATCCGTCCCTCCTCGAACGTCAGCGCGCCACCCGCGAGGTACAGGCGCCAGACTCGCGCCTGGCCCTCGCCCACGAGCGCGACGACGTCGTCCCAGCGCTCCTCCAGGGTCTCCGCCCACGCGCGCACCGTCCAAACGTAGTGCTCGCGCAGCGCGTGCACATCACGGATCTCCAGGCCGGCCGCCTCCAGGAAGCCGGTCGTGGCGCTCACCGGGCGCATGTGCATGTCCGGGGCGACGTACGACTCGATGAACGCGCCGCCGCCGGGTGCGTTGTGGCCGCGCGACATCTGCTGCAGCAGCAGGCGTCCCTCGGGCTTCAGCAGCCGGAACAACGTCGCGGCGTACGTCGGGTAGTTGCTCTCGCCGACGTGCTCGCCCATCTCGATGGTGGAGATCGCGTCGAAGGGCTCGTCGGCCACCTCGCGGTAGTCCTGCAGGCGCACCTCGACCCGGCCGGTCAGCCCCTCGGCCTCGATGCGCTTCAGGATGTGCGCCCGCTGCTGGGCCGAGATCGTCACGCCCGTGGCGTGCACGCCGTAGTGCTTCGCCGCGTGGATGATCATCGAACCCCAGCCGCAGCCGACGTCGAGCAGGCGCATGCCCGGCTCCAGGCCGAGCTTGCGGCAGACGAGGTCGAGCTTGTTGTGCTGCGCGTCGGCGACCGACTCGTCCTCGGACGTGAAGTACGCGCACGAGTAGGCCATGCTCGGGTCGAGCACGAGTTGGTAGAAGTCGTTGCTCAGGTCGTAGTGATGCGAAATGGCATCACGGTCGCGCCCCTTCGAGTGCAACGCCCCGCGCAGCCGCGCCTCCTCGCGCGGCGCGTCCGGGTTGGGCCCGAGCACCTTCAACTTCACGGCGAGCTTCGCCACCTCCGCCAACCGCGGCCGGCGCGTCACGCCCCGGCGCACGAGACCCCAGATCTGCGAGAGCCCCTCCGCGAGGTCGCCCTCCACGTCGAGCTCCCCGCTCACGTACGCGCGCGCGAGGCCCAGCTCGTTCGGACTCCACACGAGCCGCCGCAGCGCGTCGCGGGAGCGGATCACGAGGACCGTCCCGTCCTGCGGACCCGCCACGCTCCCGTCCCACGCCCGAAATCCGATCGGCAACGGCGCACCCAGCACCCGTTCGGCCATTCCCGCCAGCTGACCAGCGACGACCACCTTGCACCTCCTGCGTGACCTGGCTCCGCCAGACGTTCGAGACAGCAAGAGGTTCGGTTCGTTTCTGAACCGAGACGCAACCCCGGCCGTATGGCCTCGATAGAGCGAACAGATGGACAAGGAGGACATGAGTGTGATCCGACGTAACCGCATCGCCATCGGGCTCGCCGCGGGACTGGCAGTTGTGCTGGGTCTGGGTGTCTGGAGCGCCACGGGCAGTGGCTCGAGCAACTCCAAGCCGGTGGCACAGACCGAAACCGACCTGGGCGTCCTCGGTGACTACGGCGACGTGGGTCAGCCCCCGGTACTCCAGGAGCCCGCGCAGGCGCCCGAAACCCAGGTGCAGCAGCAGGCCCCGGAAGCTCCCGCGCAGCAGCAGGCGCAGCCCCCGGCCGCAGCGCCGGTGAGCTCGATCAAGCTGGTGGGCAAGGCCGTCGAGAAGATGGGCAACGTGGTCCAGGACGGCGACGGCCGGACCCTCTACCGCTTCGACAAGGACGTCCCGAAGCCCGAAGGCAAGTCCAACTGCAACGACCAGTGCGCCGTGACGTGGCCGCCGGTGCTGTCGGACACGGTTCCGCAGCTCGAAGGCGTCGACTCGAAGCTGGTGTCGCTGATCACCCGCGCCGACGGCAAGAAGCAGGTCGCGATCGACGGCTGGGCCCTCTACACCTACTCGAAGGACCCGGCTCCCGGTAAGTGGGCCGGCCAGGGCATCGGCAACACCTGGTTCGTGATCCAGCCCGACGGCAAGCGCAACGTCGAGTGCCTCCCGCCTGGAACGGTCGTGGCACCCGCTGCGTAACACCCCACAGTCCCGTTAGGACGGTCCATCTGAAAGACACAACACCCTGACACGGTGATACCCCGGCCCTGGGGAAGGGGCCGGGGTTCCCGTCGTTTTCGCTCCGGGTAGAACGAAGGGGCGCCACCGGATCCCGGTGGCGCCCCTTCGTCGTCAGAATCAGAGCGTGGAGTACAGCGGGTGCTTCGCCGCCAGCACCTCGACGCGCGCACGCAGCTCGTCGACGGCGGCGCCCGGCTTGAGGGCCTCCGCGATCACGTCGGCGACCTCGGTGAAGTCCACCTCGCCGAACCCGCGGGTCGCGAGCGCCGGCGTGCCGATCCGCAGACCCGACGTCACCATCGGCGGACGCGGGTCGTTCGGAACGGCGTTGCGGTTGACCGTGATGCCGATCTGGTGCAGAACGTCCTCGGCCTGCTTGCCGTCGAGCTCGGAGTTGACCAGGTCGACCAGGACCAGGTGGACGTCCGTGCCGCCGGTGAGGACCTTCACGCCCGCCGCGGCCACGTCGGCCTGGGACAGGCGGTCGGCCAGGATGCGCGCACCTTCCAGCGTGCGGCGCTGGCGGTCGGCGAACTCGGGCGACGCGGCGTGCTTGAACGCCACGGCCTTCGCCGCGATCACGTGCTCCAGCGGGCCGCCCTGCTGGCCGGGGAACACCGCCGAGTTGATCTTCTTGGCGATGTCGGCCTCGTTGGAGAGGATCACGCCGCCACGGGGACCGCCGAGGGTCTTGTGGGTCGTGGTCGTCGTGACGTGCGCGTGCGGCACGGGCGACGGGTGCAGGCCCGCGGCGACGAGGCCGGCGAAGTGCGCCATGTCGACCATCAGGTAGGCCTCGACCGAGTCCGCGATGCGGCGGAACTCGGCGAAGTCCAGCTGACGCGGGTACGCGGACCAGCCGGCGACGATCAGCTTCGGGCGGTGCTCCTGGGCGAGGCGCTCGACCTCGGCCATGTCGACGCGGCCGTCACCGTCGGAGACGTGGTACGGCACGACGTTGTAGAGCTTGCCGGAGAAGTTGATGCGCATGCCGTGCGTCAGGTGACCGCCGTGCGCGAGGTCCAGGCCGAGGATCGTGTCGCCGGGCTGGAGCAGCGCGAACATGGCGGCCGCGTTGGCCTGGGCGCCGGAGTGCGGCTGGACGTTCGCGAAGCCCGCGCCGAAGAGCGACTTGATGCGCTCGATGGCGAGGCGCTCGACGACGTCCACGTGCTCGCAGCCGCCGTAGTAGCGGCGGCCCGGGTAGCCCTCGGCGTACTTGTTCGTCAGCACCGAGCCCTGCGCCTGCAGGACGGAGACCGGGGTGAAGTTCTCCGAGGCGATCATCTCGAGCGTGCCCTGCTGGCGCGCCAGCTCGGCCGCCACGGCCTGCGCCACCTCGGGGTCGTACTCCGCGAGGGAAGCGTTGAACTGGTCGGACATCTGGAAGATCTCCCTTACTTGGCGCGCTTGTAGAACGGAAGGGCGACGACCTCGACCGGCTGCTTCTTGCCGCGGACGTCGACCAGCAGTGGGGTGCCCGGCTCGGCACTGGCCCGGTTCACGTAGGCCATTGCGACGGAGTAGCCGAGGGTCGGGGACAGCGCGCCCGACGTCACCTCGCCCACGACGTCGTCGCCGTTCAGGACCGCGTACCCGTGCCGCGGGGCACGGCGCTCGGGCGTCTTCAGTCCGACCAGGACCGAGTCCACATCGGACTCCGACACCTTCGTCAGCGCGTCGCGGCCCACGAAGTCACCCGGCTTGTCGAGCTTCACGACGCGACCGAGACCGGCGTGGTACGGCGTCAGCGACGTGGTGAGCTCGTTGCCGTACAACGGCATCCCGGCTTCGAGGCGCAGCGTGTCGCGGCAGCCGAGACCGCACGGCTTGAGCTCGTGCGCCTCGCCTGCCTCCAGCAACGCGGCCCAGACGGCGGACGCGTCGGCGGGGGCGACGAACAGCTCGAAGCCCTCCTCGCCGGTGTAGCCGGTGCGGGCCAGCAGCGCGTCGACGCCGGCGACCTTCGACGGGTACGAGGCGTAGTACTTGACCGTGGACAGGTCCGTCTCGGTGAGTCCGGAGAGGATCTCGACCGACTTCGGGCCCTGGATCGCGATCAACGCGTAGTCCGTCGACTTGTCGGTGACGACGGTGTCGAACCCGGCCGCGCGCTCGACCAGCGCTTCAGCCACCACTGAAGCGTTGGAGGCGTTCGCGACGACCATGAACTCCTCGTCGCCGAGGCGGTACACGATCAGGTCGTCGATCACGCCGCCGTCGGCCTGGGTGATCATCGTGTAGCGGGCTTTGCCGACGGCCAGCGCCGAGATGTGCCCGACCAGCGCGTAGTCGAGGGCCTGCCCCGCCTGCGGACCGGTCAGCACGATCTCACCCATGTGCGTGAGGTCGAACAGGCCCGCGGTCTGGCGCACCGCGTGGTGCTCCGCGAGCTCGGACGAGTAGCGCAGCGGCATCCGCCAGCCCGCGAAGTCGGTGAACATCGCGCCGAGCTGCTCGTGCTCGGCGTTCAGAGGCGTGAGGCGGGACATCAGAACGCTCCTCCAGGGTGCGCCGAAGAGCCGGACGCGGCCGGCTGAGGCATCAGAAGAATGACACGGTCCATCGGAGACTCCTCACTTGAGCGAGCCTCCCCCTCTGTCATGAGCCTGAGAGCTTCGCCACGACGAGCGTGACTTGCACCGTGGGCGAGGCTGCCGAGCAGCCTGCTTTCCAGAGTTGCCTTCGTCGTGCGGTACCTGTACCTGAGAGATTCCGGGGAGGAGTTGCTCCTACGGTGCTCCCATCGAAGGGAGCTCTCCCGCGCGACATCGACGGCCGTGTTCAGTTGGTAGCCCCAGACGCTAGCAGGCCAAACGTCACAGCGGCACGCCCTGCGCCGTCTTCTCGACCACCTTGCGCTCCGCCCAGAACGACAGGAACGGGATCGTGCCGGCGAGCAGCACCAGCGCCGTGCCCTTGATGGACCAGCGCAGCTTCAGCGCCAGGTCGACGGAAATCACCAGGTAGATGGCGTAGAGGAACCCGTGCACGGGGCCGACGACCTTCATCGCGCCACCCATGTCCGCGGCGTACTTGAGCACCATCGCCACGACCAGGAGCAGCAGGAAGACTCCGACCACGTAAGCCATGACCCTGAACCGGGTCAACGCACCCTTCATCTGCCCGCCTTCGCTCAACGACCGTCCCGCGCGTTGAGGTCCGCGAGCATGCGGTTGTAGGCCGCGAGCTCCGCGTCTTCGTCATCGTCGAAGTGCTCGACAGGCGCGGGTTTGACGGCGACAACCGTACTTTCCGGCCTCGGAGCGGATGCAACCGGCTCGGGTGAGAGAGCCTCGTCACGGCGTTCGCGGGCGAGCTTGCGGAAACGCCAGACCATGAAGAGGGGGAAGAGGCCGAAGAGCGGCCACTGGAGCACGTACCCGAGGTTCTGGAACGTGCCGCTGGCGGACTCGAAGCGCTGCCACTGCCAGTACGCGAGCCCGCAACAGACGATCAGCGCCGCCAGACAGGCGAACGCGATCAGCACACGTTGGGGAGTAAGGAGGCCGCGCACGACCTCCACACTACTTGGGTGAGGCCTCCCGCACGGAGGCCGCCCTTCGAGGGGAGTGGTTGCAGGGCTGCCGCCTCCGACAGCCCGTTTCCACTACGCCACGCCGTCCCGGCGCTGCCTCCGCAGACGAGCAACGCACCAGGCCGCGGCAGAACCACGACGAAGGTGCTGGAGAACCGTCATCGGTCCCAGGCGCCTCCCGAGATCGGCAGGCGTGAGGCCGGCCGCGCGGTAGTCGAGCGCGCGCTGGTCCAACGGGCTGATGCCCGCGTCCCACCACTGCTCGGCTTCGGCGACGTCGCCCACCAGCTGCCAGTAGCTCGCCGCGGCGGCGAGCATCGCCTCGGGTGCCTCCGGCGCCCGCTTGCGCATCGCGGCCACGTAGGCCGGATCCGCCGAGTCGACCTTGACCAAGCCACGCGACCCACTCCTGCCGCCCCGCTGGACGGGGATGCCAGGCGCCGAGGGGGGAGCCTCCGCGAGCCACGCGTTCTTGATCCGGTTCACCTCCTGCATCTCTGCGTCATCAGACCGTTCAGCCGCCCACTGCTGCAACAGCTCGTGGACCCCGGAGTCCTCGACCATCAATGCCTCCTCGTCGGTCGGGGATCGGCCATTGCAGCGGAAGGTATTCGGTAGGTCTGACAATCGCCAGACCCTGAATCCCCAGAACACCCGTTACCAGTGCGTGATTGGCCGCATTCCACCCGTCCGGCTCAACGCAGACGGTCGAGGATCACCGTCCGTCACTAGCTGAGCGGGGTGGCCGTGCCGAAGAGGCTCCTGACGAAGGTGATGATCGACTCCGCGCCCTGCCGCAGCCAGCCGAGGACCTGCTGGACCGCCGAAGCGGACTGCTCGGGCTGGGTGATCAGGAGGAACAGCACCAGCGCGACGCCCGCCAGCACTAGCACCTTCTTGAGGTTCACAGGTACCTCTCCGTCCGTGTGGTTCACCGGTCAGGCGGCAGTCCGCCCGTGTCACCCGTCATGGTCCCTCATTCACCCGGCCGATGAACAACGACCACGCCAAACTCTCCCCAGGTTCTGCCAGCGGCGCACGCCTGCACAGCGGCCAACGTCACCCGAATGGCGGCTAAAGACGGGCGTCAGCTGCGCCGATGTCCTGGGCACGAGGTGAACACGGACTCCCTCGGATCCCACAGCTTGGAAGCGAGACTGTTGCACCGGGCCTCACCCGGATGCCGAACACGACCCATCACGCACCGTCACGCCTTCGTGGCGCCTTTAATGCGCACCCGAGCATTCATCCAATTACTCCAGACCGCCGCAGTTCCATAATTCGGTCGTCCGCCACACCCATGTCGGCAAGCACTTCATCCGTGTTCGTTCCGGTCGAAACAGGTGCGGTCGGAACCGCCGCGGGAGTGCGGTCGAACCGGGGCGCCGGCGCCGGATGCGACGAACCGGACACGTCCACGAAAGTGTTGCGGGCTGCGTTGTACGGGTGATTCGCCGCCTCGGCCGGGGTGAGCACCGGCGCCAGGCACGCGTCCGTGTCCCGCGCGAGGTCCGCCCACTCGTCCCGCGGCCGGGTCTTCACCGCCGCCGCGATGCGTTCCCGCAGCTCAGGCCAGTTCGCCGGGTCGTTGCGGGTCGGCGCCTCCTCCAGGCCCAGCACGCGCACCAGGTCGGCGTAGAACTTCTCCTCCAACGCGCCGATGGCCACGTACCGCCCGTCCGCGGCTTCGTAGACGTCGTAGAACGGCACTCCACCGTCGAGCATGTTCTCGCCGCGGCCGCCGGACCACATGCCCGCGGACCGCATGCCGTGCAGGAACGTCGTCAGCAACGCGGCCCCGTCGACCATGGCCGCGTCCACGACCTGGCCGCGCCCGGAGCGTTCCCTTTCGTACAGCGCCGCCAGCACGCCGAGGGCCAGCAGCAGCCCTCCCCCGCCGAAGTCGCCGAGCAGGTTGATGGGGAACGACGGCGGCCCGCCGGCCCGCCCGAGCGGCTCCAGCGCGCCCGCGACGGCGATGTAGTTGATGTCGTGGCCAGCCCGGTCGGCCAGGGGCCCGTCCTGCCCCCAGCCGGTCATGCGTCCGTATATAAGGCGCGGGTTGCGGGCGAGACACTGCGCGGGCCCGATGCCCAGCCGTTCGGTCACGCCCGGCCGGAAGCCCTCGATCAGCACGTCCGAGCGCTCGACCAGGCCCAGCACCAGCTCGGCGCCCTCGGGCCTGCGGGTGTCGATCGCGATCGACCGCCGGCCGCGGGTGAGGAAGTCGCCGGGAACGGTCGAGCGGCTGCCCGGCTTGTGCACCTGGATCACGTCCGCGCCCAGGTCGGCCAGCACCATGGCCCCGAACGGCGCGGGCGCGAGCCCGGCCAGCTCGACGACGCGGAGTCCTGCCAGGGGGCCGCTCACAAGGACCTCGCGATGATTTCCTTCATGATCTCGTTCGTGCCGCCGTAGATCCGCTGGACGCGGGCGTCGGACCAGGCACGCGCGATCGGGTACTCGTTCATGTAGCCGTAGCCGCCGAAGAGCTGCACGCACTCGTCGACGACCTTGCTCAGCCGGTCGCTCGCCCACCACTTCGCCATCGCCGCGGTCGGCACGTCGAGCTCGCCGCGCAGGTGCTTCTCGATGCACTCGTCGATGAACGCCCTGGTCACGGCCGCCTCGGTGGCGCACTCCGCGAGCTTGAACCGGGTGTTCTGGAACTTGATCAGCTCCTTGCCGAACGCCTGGCGCTCCTTCACGTACTTCAGGGTCAGCTCCGTGGCCGCCTCGATGCCCGCGATGCAGCAGACGCCGATGATCAGGCGCTCCTGCGGCAGCTGCTGCATGAGCTGGACGAACCCGAGCCCCTCCTGGCCGCCGAGGAGGTTCGAGGCGGGCACGCGCACGTCGTCGAAGAACAACTCGGCGGTGTCCTGGCCCTTCATGCCGACCTTGTCGAGCACGCGGCCGCGCCGGATGTCGTTCTCGACGACGAGCAGCGAGATGCCGGTGGCGCCCTGAGCCGGGTCGGTCTTGGCGACGACGATGACGAGGTCCGCGTGCACGCCGTTGGTGATGAACGTCTTCGAGCCGTTGATGACGTACTCGTCGCCCTCGCGGATCGCCTTCGTCCGGATGCCCTGGAGGTCCGAGCCGGCGCCGGGTTCGGTCATCGCGATCGCGCCGACGTACTCGCCTGATGCGAGCTTCGGCAGCCAGCGCAGCTTCTGCTCTTCGGTGCCGTAGGAGTTGAGGTAGTGCGCGACGATGCCGCTGTGGACGCTGTTGCCCCACGCGCTGTCGCCCGCCCGTGCCTGCTCCTCCAACAACACGGCCTCATGTGCGAACGTGCCGCCGCCACCGCCGTACTCCTCGGGGATGCTGATGCACAGCAGCCCGAGCTCACCGGCCTTGCGCCACAGGTCGCGGTCGACCTGCTTCTGCTCGGCGAAGCGCTCGGCGTTCGGCGTGACCTCCTTCTCGAAGAACGTGCGCGCGAGCTGGCGCAACTGGTCCAGGTCGCTGTCCATCCACCGCGATCGACGCTCTGCCATGCCGTTCACGAAACCACCGGGCGATGATCCACGCCATGACCGCCGCGCCAGCAGAGCAGCGGAAAACTGAGCGAAATTCCCACCCCGGTCGTCCAGACTGAGCGGTATGCAGATCCACCAGGTCGAGCCGGACGAGTGGGCGCTGTGGCGCGACATCCGCCTCGACGCGCTGGCGAGCGACCCCGCGGAGTTCGGGTCGACGCTGGCCCGCGAGCAGGTCTACACCGACGACGAGTGGCGGCAGCGGGCCGGCGAGGGCCTGAAGCTCGTCGCGCTCGACCCCGCGCCGGTGGCCCTGGTCGCCGCGACCGCCAAGCCGGAGGGCCTCTACCTCTACTCGATGTGGGTGCGCGACTCCCACCGCGGCCGCGGGCTCGGGGAAGCGCTGGTCAGGACCGTGCTGACGTGGGCGGCCGAGGAGGGCTGGAAGGTCGTGCGGCTGCAGGTCTGGAAGGACAACCTGCCCGCGCGGCGGCTCTACCGGCGGCTGGGGTTCGTGGACGTCGACGAGCCCGAGCACATGGAGTTCCGGGTGAGCTAATCGGTCACCCTCCACGGTCATGGCCAGCTCTGCGGACCGGGCCTAGCGTGGTGTCATGAGCGAAGCCTTGATCTTCGACGCGGTGCGCACGCCGCGCGGCAAGGGGAAGCGCGGGTCGCTGCACAGCGTGAAGCCCGTCGATCTGGCCGCCGGTGTGCTGCGCGCGCTGTCCGAACGCAACTCCCTCGACACCTCCGCGGTGGACGACGTCGTGTTCGGCGTGGTGTCTCCGCTCGGTGAGCAGGGCGGCGACATCGCCCGCACGGCCGTGCTGGCCGCCGGCTGGGACCAGCGCCCGGCCGGGGTGCAGCTCAACCGCTTCTGCGCGTCGGGCCTCGAGTCGGTGAACCTCGCCGCGGCCAAGGTCGCGTCCGGGTTCGAGGACCTGGTGGTGGCGGGCGGCGTCGAGTCGATGTCGCGCGTGCCGATGGGCTCCGACGGCGGCGCGTGGGCGATCGACCCCGCCACGAACTTCGACCTGTCGTTCGTGCCGCAGGGCGTCTCGGCCGACCTGATCGCGACGCTGGAGGGCTTCTCCCGCACGGACGTCGACGCGTGGGCCGCCCGGTCGCACGCCCTCGCGTTCGAGGCGCAGAAGAACGGCTGGTTCGAACGGTCGGTCGTGCCGGTCGTCGACCAGAACGGCACGGTGGTGCTCAAGGAGGACGAGACGATCCGTCCCGAGTCCACCGTGGAGTCCCTCGGAAAGCTCAAGCCGAGCTTCCAGTTCCACGGCGACCTCGGCTACGACACCGTCGCGATCGACCGCTACCCCACCGTCGAGCGCATCTCGCACGTGCACACGCCGGGCAACTCGTCGCAGATCGTCGACGGCTCCGCCGCGATGCTGATCGGGTCCGCGGCGGCGGGCAAGGCCCTCGGCCTCACCCCGCGCGCCCGGATCGTGTCCGTGGCGGTCGTGGGCACCGAGCCGACGATCATGCTGACCGGGCCGGCGCCGTCCGCGCGCAAGGCGCTGGACAAGGCGGGCCTGTCGGTCGAGGACATCGACCTGTTCGAGGTCAACGAGGCGTTCTCGTCAGTCGTGCTGAAGTTCCTGCGGGACATGGACATCCCCGAGGACAAGGTCAACGTCAACGGCGGCGCGATCGCGCTGGGGCACCCGCTCGGCGCCACCGGCTGCATGATCCTCGGCACGCTGCTGGACGAGCTGGAGCGCCGGGACCTGCGCCGCGGGCTCGCCACGTTGTGCGTGGGCGGCGGCATGGGTATCGCGACGATCATCGAGAGGGTCTGAGGCATGCCGTTCCACTACGACAAGGACTCCGACGGCATCGTCACGCTGACGATGGACATGTCCGGCTCCGCCAACGTGATGAACGACGAGTACCGCGACCTCATGGGGGACGCGGTCACGAAGCTCGAGGGCGACGAGATCACCGGCGTGATCATCACGTCCGCCAAGAAGACCTTCTTCGCCGGTGGCGACCTGAACGTGCTCATCGCGATCACGCCGGAGAACGCCGCGCAGGCGTTGGAGGGCGTGGAGGAGCTCAAGTCGCAGCTGCGGCGGCTGGAGAAGCTCGGCAAGCCGGTCGTGGCGGCGATCAACGGGTCGGCGCTCGGCGGCGGGTTCGAGATCGCGCTGGCCTCGCACCGCCGGATCGTGCTGAACGACAACGGCATCCGCGTCGGCCTGCCCGAGGCGACGCTCGGTCTGCTGCCCGGTGGCGGTGGCGTCACGCGGATGGTGCGGCTGCTCGGCGTGCAGAAGGCGTTGCCGTTGCTCATGGAGGGCAAGCAGCTCCGGCCGGAACGCGCGCTGCAGGCCGGAATCGTGCACCAGGTGGTGGAGACGCGCGAGGAGCTCCTCTCCGAGGCCCGCGCGTGGATCGTCGCCAACCCGGCGCCGACGCAGCCGTGGGACGCGCAGGGCGCGGGCGTGCCGGACCTGAAGTTCGGTGACCCCAACAGCTACGGGCTGCTCGCCGCCGCCCCGGCCGTGCTGAGCAAGAAGTCGCACGGCGTGTACCCGGCGCCGGAGAAGATCATGGCGACGGCCGTCGAGGGCGCCTACGTCGACTTCGACACGGCGCTGCGGATCGAGGGCCGCTACTTCGTGGAGCTGGCCTCCGGTCAGGTCTCCAAGAACATGATCACGGCGTTCTGGTTCAACCTCAACGAGGTCAACGGCCGTGCGTCGGCCACGGGCCGTCGGGTCGCGAAGCTCGGCGTGCTGGGCGCGGGCATGATGGGCGCCGGAATCGCCGAGGTGTCCGCGAAGGCGGGCATCGAGGTGGTGCTGAAGGACGTCAGCCTCGAAGGCGCGCAGAAGGGCGCTCAGGGCCTGGAAGGCATCACGCCGACCGACTCCGACGACGACCTCGACGGCTGCGACCTGATCATCGAGGCCGTCTTCGAGAACCGCGAGCTCAAGAACAAGGTGCTGCCGGCCGCGGAGGCGAAGGCGTTGGGAGACGCCGTGATCGCGTCCAACACCTCGACGCTGCCGATCACCGGGCTCGCGTCGGCGGTGACGGCGCCGGAGCGGTTCATCGGCCTGCACTTCTTCTCGCCGGTGCCGAAGATGCGGCTCGTGGAGATCATCCGCGGTGAGAAGACGTCCGAGGAGACGCTCCAGCGCGCGCTGGACTACGTGCGGCAGATCGGGAAGACGCCGATCGTGGTCAACGACTCGCGCGGCTTCTACACCTCGCGGACGTTCGGCACGTACGTGATCGAGGCGATCACGATGCTCGCCGAGGGCGTGGCACCGGCGTTGATCGAGAACGTCGCCAAGAAGTCCGGCATGGCCGTTGGTCCTCTGGCCGTCTCGGACGAGGTGACGCTGTCGTTGCAGCTGAAGATCCACGACCAGACGCTCGCGGACGACCCGTCGCTGGTGTCGGAGAGCCCCGCGTACGACCTGATCCGCGAGCTCGTGTCGTTGGGGCGCAGCGGGAAGTCGACGGGTGCGGGCTTCTACGAGTACCCGTCCGACGGCGCGAAGAAGTTCCTGTGGCCGGAGCTCACGACGCGGTTCGTGAAGGCCGACGCGGGGGTGTCCGAGCAGGACGTGCGGGACCGGCTGCTGTTCGTGCAGTCGCTGGAGACCGTGCGGTGCCTGGACGAGGGCGTGCTGACGTCCGTGGCGGACGCGAACATCGGCTCGATCTTCGGGTTCGGGTTCGCGCCGTGGAGCGGGGGCACGTTGCAGTTCATCAACTCCTACGGCGTGCAGGCGTTCGTGGAGCGCGCGGACTACCTCGCGGACACCTACGGCGAACGGTTCCGTCCGCCGGCCTCGCTGCGGGAGCGCGACAAGTTCTAGGCGCGGTAGGAACCCGGTGACGAACCGGTCCACCGCTTGAAGGCCCGGTGGAAGGCGCTCGCCTCGGAGAACCCGAGGCGCAGCGCCAGTTCCTCCACCGACTCGCCACCGCGCACCAGAGACGCGACCGCCTGGTCGCGCAGCAACTGCTCGCGCACCTCGCGGAACGACGTTCCCTCGGTGGCCAGTCTTCTGCGCAGCGTCGGCGCCGACACCCCCAGCTGTGCCGCCACCGCCTCCAGCCCGGTCGTGCCGCGCCCGAGCAGCCTGCGCACGTGCCCCGCCGTGTCCGCGCCGTGGTCCCTGCGCGACAACAGCTCCGCGGGCGAGTGCCGCAGGAACCGCCGCAGCGCCGCCTCGTCCTGCACCACCGGCATGCGCAGGAACTTCGGGTCGAACTCGATCGTGGTGCTGCCGGCACCGAACCGCAGCGGGCAGCCGAAGATCAGGTGGTACTCGGCGGCGTGCGCGGGTTCCGGATAGCCGAACTCCGCGCCCCGCAACGGGATGCGGCGGCCGATGAGCCACGACGAGAAGCGGTGCCACAGCACGAGCAGCGACTCGGTGAGGAAGTGGTCGGGGTCGCCGGGCACGACGAGCGTGAAGCGGCCGTCGTCGAGGCTCAGGTCGAGCGGCTGGTCGAAGAGCGCGTAGAACTGGAGTCCCCTGCGCAGCGCCGACTCGAGGTCCGGGCAGTGCACGGCGAGCAGGCACATCATCGCGAACGTGCCGCGTTTGGACGGTCGCGGACCGAAGCCCATGAACTCGTCGTCGAGGACTTCCCAGAGCGTCTGGACGAACTTCGTGTACTGGGCGGGCGTGACGCGCGCCCGGTCGTCCGCGAGGAGGCTGGCCGGGATCCCCGCGCCGAGCAGCACGGCGGACGGTTCCGGGCACGCGCGCAGCGCCGCACGCACGTAGTGGATCGCCACCGTCCTGGAGTGCACGACCCACAGTAAACGCCACCGGCGGTGGCGCGACCCCCGGGAGAGCAGGAGTCGCGGCACCGCCGAGTGTGGCCCACCAGTGAGCCGTACTCCTCGCCAACGGGGCTTCCGCACGCCCGTCGGCAAGGGACGATGTTGTGTTGTAGGCGCAGACGGTATGTGGTCTAGACCACGAAAGTCAATACCTGTCCCTTATCGTCTCGTGCCCGTGTTTCAGGCTTGTTCCAACGGTGCAACGGCGAAGCCGGCACTGAACCTCTGACACCAGATGACGACACTCCGAATGGCGGACACGTCCACTCCCGCGGGAATTTCGTACACCTGGTCGCCACGATTTCCCTTGAGCTTGCCGAGGCTGGTGAATCCCTGACCGAAGGTTTTCTCCGCCGAGCTCGACGCGTGCGGCGACAGGTAAACGTACAGGTCAGGGCCGTCGCTGGTGTCGAGCGAGGCGAACTGGACCGAATGCGCGCCACCCGGCAGCTTGATGAGGCTCGCCTTACCGGTGGTCGCGTGTTCCAGTGAACGCCACTCGCCCGCGGCGACCTCCTCCGGCGTTTCGGCAGGCGCGCTCGCGGCCGGAGCAGAAGCCTGGGAAGTGGTCGCGGAAGTGCTCTGAGTTGCCGCCGGCGGCACGAGCAACGCGTCGTGCGTTTCACGAACCGTGAGCAGCCGCCACGGCTGGAAGAGGTACAGCCCCACCCCGAGTGCGACGACCACGAGAACTGAGACGGGAATCAGGAAACGACGCTGGCGCATACCGAAAATACTGGCCCAAACCGGACCGAAAAGAGCTTACGGAGTTGTTAGGGTCCTCGCCGTGGCGACACAGGCGAGGATCGGCCAGGCCGTGCTCGGCGTCCTCATGGTCGGCTGCGCGCTGACCGGTCTCTTCCCCAGACCCGTCCCGCTCCTCTTCGCCATCGCGGCCGTCGGCACCGTCAACGCCGCGTTCCCGCTCATGCGCACGTTCGGCTCCGCCCTGCTGGGCGGCGTGGCAGCGGCTTCGATAGCCCTTTCCTCGGTCCCGTTCGTCACCTGCTCCACGGAACGCTTCACCGAGGTGTTCACCTGCTCGGGTGACGCTCCGACGTGGCATCTGACCGGAACCGTGCTGGTGGCAGGCCTTTCCGGGGCCAGTCTGGTGCTCGCCCGGATCACAGTTCAGTGACAGCGATCACTCAACCGGGGCCATCAAGGAACCGATAAGGCATCAGGGCGAGCGTTCTCCTGCATCCGGTCTACCCGGTACTGTGCCGGGAGCGTGATCGCCCGACTTCGAAACGTGAGCATTTAGAGGAGGACCGCTGTGCGCGCACTGTGGGCCGCAGGTGGTTCCGCTGTGCTCGGGTCAGCGTTGCTCGGTGTGCTGGTAGGCATGGCGATCCACGGAGCGGCAGGCGAAGACCCGCAAAGCAGAACCCCGGCGTCAACCTGGACGAGCTCGACCCCCAAGTCGAGCAGCTCCACCACCACCTCCACCCCGAGCAGCAGCGCTCCCTCGTCCTCGGCCGAGAGCAGCGCCCCGTCCAGCACCCAGCAACAGCCGAAGAAGACCACCCCACCCCCGGCGGCCACGAACCCGGAGGCCCCACCACCCGCTCCACCCGAGACCACGACGACCACACCGACGCCGTCCGGCTGGCCGTGCAGCCCGCTGAACCCGCTGCCGCCGCCCACCTGCAAGAACCTGGGCTAGCCCCTACCGGCCGCGGTGCCACCGCAGTCGCGAACGCAAGGCGACCACCGTCTTAGCCCGGCGCGCGCACGCAACCGGCAGCCGTCAACGCAAAGCCAACCACCTACGAAACCTGGCACGCGAAGCCGAAGGCGAGCCCGAACGGGCTGATGCCCGCCACAGAGCCGGTTACGCCCCTCAAGGCGATTGGGGCTTTACCTTGAGGGGGCGGGATGCCAACCTGTCCGGTCCGGCCGGGGCGCTTTCAACCCCGGCTTTTGAGGCCGCGAACGCATCCCGCCAGAGGCTCAAGGTCAAGCCCCAATCGCACACCCCAGGTCTTTCGTCACTACCTGCGCGAGCACCCTCGCAAGGTGACGGAACCCCAGGAACGCGACCAACCCCGCTGGAACAGGAACCGGCCTACGGAACCCGAAGAATCAGGCGGACTCGCGAGGCACCAAAACGGTTGGCAGCATCTGCTGCTTCTTCTTCACGGTCTCATCCCGCAGCAGCTTCATCAGGTGCTCGACCATCACCTTGACCTGCTCGTCCGAGTCCTGCCGCACCGAGGTCAACGGCGGCGAGGTGTGCTCGGCGATCGCCACGTGATCGTCGAACCCGACCACCGCGACGTCCTGAGGCACCCGCTTGCCGGCCTCGGCCAGCGTCTCCAACGCCCCGGCGGCCATCAGGTCGGACGCCACGAACACGGCGTCCAGCGCAGGCACCCGAGCCAGCAGCGCGGACATGGCCTTCCGCCCACCCTCCCGGGTGAACCCACCGTCCTCGGTCGACCGGGCCGTCGCCTTGTCGTCCAACGACAGCGCGGACCGGAACCCGTTCAACCGATCTATGGCGGACAACTCGTCCAAAGGACCCGAAACGTGGACGATCTTCTTGCGTCCGAGCGACTTCAGGTGCTCGGTGGCGAGAACAGCGCCGCCCTCGTTGTCGTTGTCCACGAGGTGCATGCCCCGCAGCGACCCCCACGGCTTGCCGGCGTACACCACCGGCAGCGGCAGCTTCTTCACGATCGACACGAGCTCGTCGTTGCGGTGCGGCGCGAACACCAGGGCACCGTCGACGTGGCCGCCGGCCAGGAAGCGGTGCGCGCGGGCCTGGTCGTCCGGCGAGTGGACGAGCATCAGGACCATCTGCACGTCGACGTCGGCCAGGGCTCGGGCGCCGGCGCGGATCAGGCGGGCGAAGTGCGGGTCATCGAAGATCTTGGGCTCGGGCTCGGAGAACAGCACGGCCACGGCGCCTGTCCGGCGGGTGACCAAGGCCCGGGCTGCTCGGTTCGGCTGGTAGCCCAGGGCCGTGACGGCCGCGTTGACGGCCTCCAGCGCCTCCGGGCTCACGCGTGGGGACGCGTTCAGCACTCGTGACGCCGTGGCTCGGGAGACCCCTGCCCTCGCGGCAACGTCTTCCAACGTCGGACGCGCGTGGTTGGACACGAGCACCACCACTCCTCGATGAAAACCTTTGAGTCGCTAAGAGCTTAGCCCCAAGCGATCTCCGAGGAGGGTTTCCGCGCTGTTCATCGTGATTTTTCCACCACGGCCGCGGTGATCGGCGCCGTTCGGGCCTGTCCGCGGGGCTTGATCGAAACGCGGAGCAGACCGTCCTCCCGGCGTGTCGTGGCGGGAAGTCCGGCTCGGGCGGCGGTGCGGACGAGGGCGGTCTCGGAGGGCAGGCACCACGCCACGAGCTCCGAGAATCCGGCTCCCAGAGCGTCCGCGGCCAACGCGCTGAGCAGGGCCGCGCCCACGCCGCGGCGTTGCCAGGCGTCCTCGACCAACAACGAGATCTCGGCGCACTCCGGTGTTCCGGTGTGGATGAGTTGCCCCAGGGCCACCACCTGGTCGCCGCTCTGCGCCAGCACCGTCGTGCCGCGGGGCGGGCTCAGCAGGCGGTGCAGCCAGCGGCGCGGAACCGTGCGCATGCCCGAGTGGTAGCGGTTGAACATCGTCCTCATCGAACAGCGCGAGTGCAGCGCGGCGACCGCGTCCTCGTCCTCGGCGGAGCCGGCGCGCAGGACCAACGCGAAACCGTCATCGCTCAGCACCGGCCGCATCGACGGCCCCGACGACGTCACGAGGTCGATCAACGCCTGCGCGCGCGTGAGTTCCACATCCGTGAACGACGCCCAGCCGCGCCGCACGACCCACTCTCCCAACTGGACCTGACCTTCGCCCGCCTCGCCGGCGACGACCGAGTCCGCGGCCAGCACCGAACGCAACGCCACGGGCATCTGCGCCGGGTCGGTCAACGCCATCCGCGCCGCGCGCAGCACCGAGGTCGACTCGTCCACCAGGTCGCGGACGTCGGCACGGGTGATCCCGACGCGGCGCGCGCCCTCGGCCCGCACCGCCTCGACCAAGTCCGCCGGCAGCACGCCCTCCCCCGCGCTCACGACGATCTCGTCGAGCACGCCGCCGGGCACCGGCATCACGTGCAGCGCGAGCACGTTGCAGTCGGCCGCGGCGAGGCGGACGGTGACGCGGGCGAGCGCGCCGGGGCTGTCGCTGAGTTCGAAGCGCATGCGCCAGGTCGTCGTCATGACGTCAAGAGTTCATGCAAGTTGTTGCCACGACGGGAACCACGGGTAAAACGATCGTCATAAGGTCGCCGCATGAGGAGAACACTGGCCGTAGGCCTCACCCTGCTCACCGTGACGGCGCTGGCCACGCCCACGACCGCCGCCCCGCAGGTGAACGCGCAGAAGGGCCCCAAGCAGGCCACGCTGACGAACTTCGCCTTCCTCCCGGCGGAGACGTTCCTGCCCGGCAGCGAACCGAGCGGCGCGGCGCTGGGGACGACGCCGATCAACGGGGTCACGCCGCCGTTCGCCGACCAGCCGATCCAGGGCTTCAGCGGGCTGGTCCGCAACAGCGACGGCACGTTCGACGCCATCTCCGACAACGGCTACGGCACCAAGGCCAACAGCGCCGACTTCCTGCTGCGCATCCACCGCATCGCGCCGGACTTCGCGAAGAACACCGTCGACGTGCTCGGCGGCATCACGCTGACCGACCCGAACGGCCACATCCCGTTCCCCTTGACCAGGCAGGACCGGGTGATCACCGGCACGGACATCGACGTCGAGTCGGTCACCCGCGGCGCCGACGGCACCTACTGGATGGGCGACGAGTTCGGCCCGTACCTGCTGCACTTCGACCGCGCGGGCCGCCTCCTGGCCCCGCCGGTGCCGCTGCCCGGCGTGCGCGCGCCCGAGAACCCGGCGGGCAACCCGAACCTGGGCGGCAGCAAGGGCTTCGAGGGCATCACGCTGTCCCCGGACGGCAAGCGGATCAACGCGCTGCTGGAGGGCACGGTCGCGGGCGACGCCCCGGGAACGCTGCGCCTCAACGAGTTCGACATCGCGTCGAACTCCTTCACCGGCAAGACGTGGCGCTACCGGCTGGAGGACCCGAACTTCGCGATCGGCGACGCGATCGCGGTCGACGCCAACCGGCTGCTGATCATCGAACGGGACAGCGCCCAGGGTGCCGACGCGATCGTCAAGCGCGTCTACCTCGCCGACAAGCGGGACCGCGACCGCAACGGCGAGCTCGACAAGACGCTGGTCGCCGACCTGCTGAACCTCGCCAACCCGAAGCACGTCGGCGGCCAGGCGAACCCGTTCAAGTTCCCGTTCGTGACCATCGAGGACGTCACGATCCTCGACGACCGCACGATCGCGATCCTCAATGACAACAACTTCCCGTCGTCGTCGGGCCGCACCCCGGGCAAGCCGGACAACAACGAGTTCATCACCGTCAAGCTCGCCGAGAACCTGCACGCCGACCCGCGCGTGCTCGGCAGGCGCTGAGCACCCCGCACACAAGAGAGCGCTCTCACCTGCGGACAGAAGTATCCGCAGGTGAGAGCGCTTAAGGCCCCCTCGGCCCGTCCTGTCGGCTAAACGGTGTAGCCGTGCGCTGGAAGCCCGTTCTGCCCGATGATCCGGGACAGGGCCGCCGCGCTCTCCTTGACCGTCCGCTCCTGCGTCTCGAAGTCGACGTGCACGATCCCGAACCGCTGCGAGTACCCGGCCGCCCACTCGAAGTTGTCGAGCAGCGACCACGCGAGGTAGCCGCGGATGTCCGCGCCCTCGGAGATCGCCCGGTGCACCGCGCGCACGTGGTCCACCAGGTACTTCGTCCGCTGCACGTCGTGCACGCGACCGGCGGGTTCGACCACGTCCGGGAACGCCGAGCCGTTCTCGGTGACCACCAGCGGGATGCCGTCGACGTGCTGCGAGAGCCGCACCAGCAGTTCGGTGAACGCGTCGGCGTTCTGCTCCCACCCGAACCCGGTCAGCTCGCCCTGGGGCGGCTGCAGCTCGACGCCGCGCAGGCCCGCGTGCGGCCCGGCCGGCACGAAGTCCGGGTCCGCGGCCGGTGCGACGCGGGTCGGGTTGTAGTAGTTGACGCCGATCCAGTCGATCGGGGTCGCGATGGTCTCCATGTCCCCGTCGCGCACCACGTTCGTCCAGTCACCCAGCCAGGTGGTGTCCTGGAGGACGTCCAACGGGTAGCCGCGGCCGAGCACCGGGTCGAGCAGGATGCGGTTCTGCAGGCCGTCGACCTTGCGGACCGCCTCCGCGTCGTCGCCCCAGACGGTGCTGAAGTTGAGCACGATCGACAGCCGGTGCGACTCGGGTGCCTGCGCGCGCAACGCCTGTGTCGCGAGCCCGTGGGCGAGCAGCAGGTGGTGCGCCGCCTCCAGGGACGCGACCGCGTCGGTGATGCCCGGCGCGTGGATCCCGTTGCCGTAGCCCAGGAACGCCGACACCCACGGCTCGTTCAGCGTCGTCCAGGCCTGCACCCGGTCGCCGAGCCGTTCGTGCACGATCGCCGCGTACTCGGCGAACCGGTAGGCGGTGTCGCGGTTGCGCCAGCCGCCGAAGTCCTCCAGCACCTGCGGGAGGTCCCAGTGGTAGAGCGTGGCGAGCGGCTGGATGTCCTTCTCCAGCAACGAGTCCACCAGCCGGTCGTAGAACGCGAGCCCGCGCTCCTCGACCTTGCCGCTGCCGCTCGGCTGGATCCGGGGCCACGCGACGGAGAACCGGTAGGAGGCGAGCCCGAGGGACTTCATCAGGTCCACATCGGACTGGTACCGGTTGTAGTGGTCGCAGGCCGGGTCTCCGGTGTCGCCGGCGAGCACCTTGCCGGGCGTCGCGGCGAACGTGTCCCAGATCGAGGCACCGCGACCGTCCGCAGTGGTCGAGCCCTCGATCTGGAACGCCGCGGTGGCCGCTCCCCACAGGAAGTCCGGCGGGAAGGTCAGCACCTCGCGCCCGACCTCGACGTCCGAGTCGGTCGTCAATTCCGTCATCCCTTCACCGCGCCCTGCATGATCCCGCCGACGATCTGGCGGGAGAGCAGGACGAAGATCGCGATCACCGGCAGCACCGCGATGGAGGCACCGGCGAGCATCAACGAGTAGTCGGTGTAGTAGCCGCTGGCCAGCGTCGACAGGGCGACCTGCACCGTCGGGCTGTCGTTGGGGTCCAGCACGATCAACGGCCAGAAGAAGTCGTTCCACGCCGTCATGAACGTGAACATGCCGAGCACGGCGGCCTGCGGCCGGACGGCGGGGAAGCCGACGTGCCAGAACGTCCGCAGCACCGAGCAGCCGTCCACGCGCGCGGCCTCGATCAGCTCGTACGGCACGGTCTCCTCGCACGCCTGGCGCATCCAGAACACCGCGAACGACCCGATCAGCACCGGCACGATGACCGCCTGCAGCGTCCCGTACCAGTCGAGGTCGGACATCAGCATGTACAGCGGGATCACGCCGAGCTGCGTCGGGACCATCGCGGTGCCGAGCACGACCAGGAACAGCGAGTCGCGGCCCTTGAACCGCAGCCGCGCGAACGCGAACCCGGCGAGCGTGCCCAGCACGACGTTCGAGATCGCCACCGTCGCCGCCACGATGAACGAGTTCTGCATCGCGAGCCAGAAGTCGACGGTGTCGAAGACGCGGGTGATGTTCTCGACCAGGTTGCCGCCGGGGATCAGCGGCGGGACCTTCTCGCCGAGGACCGAGTTGTCCTTCGACGCGACGATGAACGAGTAGTACAGCGGGAAGACCGACGCGGCGAGCACGGCGACCAGGAACCCGTAGAGCAGAGGCCCTGCCTTGGCGTTCTTCATGCGATCACTCCTTGCCCGCGATGCGCCGCGTCAGCGTGAAGTTGACGATCGCGACCAGCAGGACGACCACGAACAGCATCCACGCGATGGTGGCCGCGTAGCCGGCGTCGAACAACCGGAAGCCCTTCTCGTACATGTAGAGCACCAGCGTCTGGAACTGCCGGTCGGAGCCGCCGGTCGAGTTGTTGGCGGCGAAGCCGGGGTCGAACAGCGCCGGTTCGGCGAAGAGCTGCAGACCGCCGATCGTCGAGGTGACGACGGTGAACAGGATCGTCGGCCGGATCGACGGCACGGTGATCGACCAGAACATCCGCCAGCGGCCCGCACCGTCCAAAGTGGCCGACTCGTACATGTCCTTCGGCACGGACTGCATGGCCGCCAGGTACAGCAGCGCGTTGTAACCCGTCCAGCGCCACATGACCATTGTGGACACCGCGAGGTGCGAGGCCCACGTCTCGGCGCGCCAGTCGATCGGGTCGATGCCGACCAGCCCCAGCAGGAAGTTCACGATGCCGAAGTCGCGGCCGAAGAACTGCGCGAACACCAGCGCCACCGCGGCGACCGAGATGACGTTGGGCAGCAGCACACCGGCGCGCCAGAACGCACTGCCGCGCAGGCCCCGGTCCAGCAGCGCGGCGAGCCCGAGGGCGGCCAGCAGCTGCGGGACGGTGGAGAGCACGAACAGGCTGAGCGTGTTGAACAGCGCGTTCCAGAACTTGGCGTCGCCGAACAACGTGACGTAGTTGTCGAGACCGACGAACCCCAGGTTGCCGTCGATCAGCTGCCACTCGTGCAGCGACACCCACGCCGTGTAGATCAGCGGGTAGAGCCCGAAGACCCCGAACACCAGGAAGAACGGCGCGATGATCAGGTACGGCGTGTACTTGGCGTCCCAGTTGCTCAGCCGGAACCGCTTCGGCGCTCCGGTGGAAGGCGAAACCGAGGCGGCCGGAGCCGCCTCGGTCTCTGGACGAGTCACCGTCACTTGGCGGCGTCCGTCGCTTCCTTCAGGGCCTGCGTCCACGCGTCAGCCGCGCTCTGCTTGCCCTGCTCCACGCGGGTCAGCGCGGTGCCGAACACCGGGCCGACCTTCGAGTCCTTCGTGCCGCGGTAGGTCGGCTTCAGCGACTCCGCCGAGGTCGCGAAGATCTGGCCCACCGGAGCCTTGTTGAAGTACTCGTTGACGGTCGCCTGCACCTCGGCGTCCTGGTAGACCTTCGGCTGCGACGGCAGGTTGCCCGTCTCCTTGAAGATCCGCTTCTGCTGCTCGGGGGCCGTGAGCCACTTGGCGAGCTCGTAGGCCTCCTTCGGGTGCTTGCCCTGCTTCGGGACGGCGAGGAACGAGCCGCCCCAGTTGCCGCCACCGCCAGGCGCCGTCGTCACGTCCCACTTCCCGGCCGCCGCGTCGCCGGCACCCGCCTTGATCAGCGCGAGCGCCCAGGCCGGGCAGGTGGTGGTGGCGAACGAACCCTGCTTCAGCGCGACGTTCCAGTCCTGGCTGAACGGCTCCAGAGCACCGGTCTGCCCCTTGGTGCCGAGTGCCGCCGCCTGGTCGAACGCCGTCTTGACCTTGTCGTTCTTCTCCGCGATGTACGAGTCGTCCTTCGCGAAGTAGCCCTCCTCGGTCTGGTCGAGGATCGCCTTGTAGACGTTGCGGCCCGTGTCGACGAACTTCACGTTCGGCGTCGCGGCCGCGAACTGGTCGGCGACCTTCGCGTAGTCGGCCCAGGTCGGCCACAGCTTGGCGACCTCGGCCCGGTCCGTCGGCAGCTTGGCCGCCTCGAACAGGTCGCGGCGGTAGCAGAGACCCAGGCTGCCCATGTCCGTGCCCAGCCCCAGCACGAACTCACCGTTGTCGGCGGTGCCCTGGTTCCACTTCCACCCGGCCCACTGGTCCTTCAGGTCCTTGGCGCCGTACTCCGCCAGGTTCACGAACTTGTCCTTGGAGGCGCGGAACTGCGAGATCACGCCTTCCTCGAGGGCCACGATGTCCGCGGCACCACGGCCACCCGCGAGCTGCGTCGCGAGCTGCGTGTTGTGCTGCTCCATCTTGACCTTGCGCTGCTCGATCTTGATGTTCGAGTGCGAGGCCTGGTACTCCTCGATGAGCTTGTCGTACCCGAAGTCCGAGAAGAGGCCCAGCGACAGCTCGATCTTGCCGTCAGCCTGGGAACCCCCGCCGCAACCGGCGACCATGACCATCACCATGGCCGCAGCAGCGCTGCCGACCAGCCTCTTGCTCATCCGTCCTCCTCGACGACGCCGTGAGCGGCGCTTAACTGTGATGAGAGCGCTCTCACACTCGACGGGAGATGCGCGGGTGTCAAGCGGTCGACATCGTTCCGTAACTTTGTGGAGGCAGGCAACAAAAACCTTTGCGAAATTTCCTGAGCGTCTCGGATGGGTGAACCCGGGACGCGGGGAGAGTGCCGGCGGAGGCGTGGCGATGACGCCGGAACGAAGTGGAGGGACGACCGGGCCCTCGCTCCGGTCGTCCCTCCACACCAGGTAGAGGGCATTGCGGGCCAAAAGTGACGCGCGCCCTCAAGATTTTTTCGCGAACTTCCGGTTGGACCCGGTCAGAGCCGGGTAGCTGAGGCGGTTCATCCCCGTGAACCGGCGGACCCGCGAACGCAGCGGAGGCCCGGTGCCCCGACAGCACCGGACCTCCACCGATCCCCCGGTCGTGCGGGCCCCTGTTTCCCGCACTCCCGAACCCGCCTGCCCGCGGCCCCCGACGGCTGGGGCGGGCGGGGTGTCCTACGCCTCCGCCATGCCCGCGACCACGGAGTTCTTCGCCGCCCGGCGGGCCGGCAGGGCCGCCGCGATGACGGCCGCGATCACGGCCAGGCCGAGCATCACGCCGATCTGCCCGAACGGGATGGAGAAGCTGATCTGGAACTCCGGGTTGGAGATCGCCTCGACCAGCAGCCACCCGAACCCGGCGCCGAGCAGCACGCCCACGACCGCCCCGATCAGGGCCATCAGGATCGACTCGACCACCAGCATCTGCCGCAGCTGGCCCCTGGTCAGGCCCAGTGCCCGCAGCAGCGCGGACTCGCGGGTGCGTTCCAGCACCGACAGCGTCAGCGTGTTCGCGATGCCGAACAGGGCGATGATCAGCGCCAGGCCGACCAGGGCCCAGATGAACAGCAGGATCTGGTCGAGCTGGCCGTTCAGCTCCGCCTTCATCTCGGCCGCGGAGTTCAGCACCGCCACCGGCGAGGTCGCGATGACCCGTTCGAGGTCGGCGCGGGCCTGGGTGATGTCCGTGCCGGGCGCCAGCTTGATCAGCATGTTCTGGTAGCCCTTCGAGGGCTCCTTCAGCAGCGACTCGGCGGTGGCCAGCGTGACGATGCCGGTGCCGTAGCTGTTGTCCTTGATCAGCGCGACGACCTTGATGTCCTTGCCGCTGATCGGGATGACCGACCCGACGGCGAGGCCCGCTTCCTTGGCCTCCTTGTCCCGCATGGCGATCTCGTTGTCCTTCATGCCGGTCAACGAGCCTTCGGACGTCTGCGGGCGGACCAGCGAGCCGATCGCGTCGGACGGGTAGCCGGTGACGTCGGCGTACTGCAGCTTCGGCGACTCGCCGTAGGCCGTCAGCTGGGGCGCGACCTTCTCGACGTTGCGCACCTTGGCCAGTTCGTCGACGAACGACTTCGGCAACGGCTGGCTGTAGACGTTCGACTTGACCGTGTAGTCGGTCGGGAACCGCTCGTCGACCTTCTTGCTCATGGTCTCGCGGCCGCTGCCGGCCACCACGGTCACCATCGCGACGATGGTCACGCCGATCATCAACGCCGCGGTGGTCGCCGCCGTGCGCTTGGGGTTGCGGCCCGCGTTGGCCGAGGCCAGCTTGGCCGGAACACCCCGCAACGCCTTGCCGAACAGGCGGTTCACCAGCGGCACGTAGAGCGGGCCGAGCAGCAGGACCGCGAGCAGCAGCACCATCACGGCACCGCCGGTGATGAACATCGCGGGCTCTTCCTTCTCCTGCTGGAGTCCGAAGTAGACACCCGCGCCACCGAGCAGCGCGATCAGCGCCGCCACGGCGATGCGGATCTTGCCGGTGCGGGCGACGTCGTCCGAGCTGTCCGGCTGCGACCGCAGCGCGGCCACCGGGGCGACCTTCGTGGCGCGCCGGGCCGGGAGCACGGCCGACAGGACCGTCACGACCACGCCGACGCCGAAGCCGGCCGCGATCGTCACCCACGTGATCGGCAGGCGGATCGGGGTGTCGCCGCCGCTCGGGCCGCCGAAGCTGCCGATGACCGACTGCAGGCCCGCCGAGACGCCGAGGCCTCCCAGGATGCCGAGCACCGACGCCGCGAGACCCATGAAGACGGCCTCGGCGAGCACGGACCGGAACACCTGCCCGCGTTCCGCTCCGACGCAGCGCAGCAGCGCCAGTTCCTTCGTGCGCTGGGCGACGAGGATCGTGAAGGTGTTGTAGATGACCATGCCCGCGACGACGAGCGAGATCGCGGCGAACGCGAGCAGGAAGGTCCTGATCTCCCCGGCCGCGTCACCGACCTGTTCCAGCGTGGCCTGGGTGAGCTGCTCACCGGTCTGCACCTGGTAACCGGGGCCGATGGCCTTGGTGATGTTGTCGACGAGCTGCTGCTGCGTCACGCCCGGCTTGGCGACCGCGACGATCTCGTAGATCCGCTGGTCCGGGATCAACGCGCGCAGGCCGTCCGGCGACACCACGACGTGGTCGCTGCCGGACATCGAGAGGCTGCTCGCGCCCTGCTGGTAGGTGCCGACGATGGTGAAGACGTGCTCGGCGTTGTCCTTGTCGAGCAGCTTGAGCCTGTCGCCGACCTTGAGCTTGGCGACCTGCGCGGTCTTGACGTCGATCGCGGCCTCGTCTGCCTTGGCCGGGAACCTGCCGTCCTTGACGTCGAGGTCGCGCAGCTTCTCCGTTGTCGGCAACGGCTGCACCAGCGCGTTGCGGGCCTTGCCCTCACCGCTGAGCAACGCGGCGCTGCCGTACTCCCGCGAGTCCGCGCCCTCGACGCCGGGCGCCGAGCGGATCTTCTGCAGGAAGTCGGCGGGGATGCCCTTCTCGACGTCCGGGCTGTTCTCCGTCGTGTGCACGGCCGCGTCCACGTTGCGGGCGCTGCGGGCGAAGTTGTCCCTGGTCTGGGCCTCGACGGCGTCGCCGAGCACGAGCGTGCCCGTCACGAACGCGACGCCGAGCGCGATGGCGACGCTGGACAGCACCAGCCTCGCCGTGCGGGCCCGCAGGCCCGCGAGGATCGTCTTCCACATGTGGTTCAGGCCCCCAGGTGCGCGAGGGCGTTGACGACGGACTCGGTGGTGGGCTGGTGGATCTCGCCCGCGAGCCGGCCGTCGGCGAGCAGCACCACGCGGTCCGCGTAGCTCGCGGCCACCGGGTCGTGCGTCACCATGATCACGGTCTGGCCCATCTTGCGGACCGACATGCGCAGGAAGTCGAGGACCTCGGCGCCGCTGCGGGAGTCCAGGTTGCCGGTCGGCTCGTCCGCGAAGATGACCTCGGGACGGGCGACGAGCGCGCGGGCACACGCCACGCGCTGCTGCTGGCCACCGGACAGTTCGGTCGGGCGGTGCGTGAGGCGGTCGCGCAGGCCCAGCACGTTGACGATCGTGTCGAACCACTGCTTGTCGGGCTTGCGGCCGGCGAGCTCCAGGCCCAACAGGATGTTCTGCTCGGCGGTCAGCGTCGGCAGCAAGTTGAAGGCCTGGAACACGAAGCCGACGCGGTCGCGGCGCAGCTTGGTCAGGTCCTTGTCGTTCAGCTTGGTGATCTCGGTCTGTCCGATGTGGATCGCGCCACCGTCCACCGTGTCCAGTCCCGCGAGGCAGTGCATCAGCGTGGACTTGCCGGAGCCGGACGGGCCCATGATCGCGGTGAACTTGCCCGCCTGGAACGCGACGCTGACGCCGTCGAGCGCCCGCACCGCGGTGTCACCTTTGCCGTAGACCTTCACCAGGTTGTGGGCCGCTGCCGCGGTCCGGGTCCCGACCTCGGACGCCAGTGCAGACATGTCGCTTGCCTTCCTCACAGGGGGTGTTTCCTTGATGAGGAAGAAGCTATTTCGACTTTCTGTGCGCGGACATCAACTCCGCGACGCGTTGCGCATCAGCCTGAGGTATGACAACCGGGGCTATTCCAGCAGACCCCGGTCGTACGCGATCGCCACGGCCTCCGCGCGCCGCGACGCCCCGAGCTTCGCCATGATCCGGGAAAGGTGCACGGAAACGGTCTTCTCGCTGATGTAGAGCTCCTCGCCGACCTCGCGGTTCGTCCGTCCCGCGGCCACCAGGACGAGCACGTCGCGTTCGCGCGGGGTGAAGAGGTCGACCTGGTCGCGCACCGGTTCGTCCGCCCGCAGGGTGATGCGGGCCCGCTTGGCGGCGGCCGCCACGGCCTCACCGAGCGGCTTGGCCTTGAGTCCCGTCGCCACCTCGTCGGCGAGTCTGAGCTGCTCGGCGGCCTCCTCCCGGCGGTCCGCGCCGAGCAACGCCTCCGCGAGCCGCCACCGGCAGAGCGCCTGCTCGTACGGCACGCCGTAGGCGAACTCGTCGATCGCGGCCTGCCACAGCCCCGGGTCGCCCACACCGGTCAGCCTGGACTCCTCGGCGAGCGCGCGGGCGAGCCACGCCCTGCCCTCCGGACCGAGCGTGCTGGACCGCGGCTTGCCGTTGCGCGCGGTCAGCCGCACGTGCTCGGCGAGCTCGTGACCTGCCTGAACGGCCTGGGCCTCGGCATCAGCGTCGCGTTTGCGGCGGGCCTTCGCGGCGATCTCCGCGTGCGCCGCGATGCCGACCGCGCCGATCCTGATGCCCGCGAGCATCCACGGCCCGCCGAGCTTGCGCGCCCACTCCAGCGCGTCGGTGACCCGCTCGACCGCGAGCTCCGGCCGGCCGCGCCACAACGCGAGCTCGGCGCCGGTACCGCCGTTGATCAGCGCGATCTGGATGTCGCGGTGCCAGTCGCTGCGCAGCTTGGTGATCACCCGCTCGGACTCGGCGAGGTCGCCGCGCGAGACCGTGAGGTGGGTGCTCGCCGACGCCAGCCGCGCGAGGACCGTCGAGGACACCGCCATGCCCGGCGGTTCGCTGGCCCACGCCGCGTAGTCCCAGTCGCCGATGTAGTAGTGCACCAGGACCTGCAGGATGCGGATCTCCAGCCCGTACATGCTCCAGGTCAGGCCGGTCTCCTTGGCCCGGTTGCCGGCCAGGTTGTAGACGCGGGCGGCCTCGGCCAGATCGCCGCGGTCGTAGTGCATGAGGCCGAAGTAGTACCAGGCCCTCAGCTCGTTGTTGAACGCTCCGACCTCGCGCGCGCAGTCGATCGCCCGCTCGAAGCTCTCCTTCGCCTGCTCCGGCTGGCTCGCGTGGTCGTCGAGGATCGCGAGGGTGCCGAGACCGTCCGCGACGGCACCAGGCGCGTTCGCCGTCTGGCCGTCCGCGATCGCGAGCTCGGCGGCTTCGCGCGCCTGAGTGTCCTTTCGTTGCTGCCGCAGGGAAGAGGCCTTGCCGGCGAACACGCGGGCGCGCGTCGGGCTGGCTTCGCGGTCGCGCACGAGGTCGAGTGCCTTGCCCAGCACGAGGAAGTGCTCCTCCTCGTTGCCGTCGAGGATCGACAACGCCTGCGAGAGCCGCAGCCAGATCTCGGCGGCCTCCTCCGGCGTCTGCTCGGCGCTGATCGCCTTGGTGGCACTGCGGGCGAACGCGACGGCCCGTTCGGGCTGCCCCGCCGTGCCCGCCACCCACGACGCCCTGCGCAACAGGACCGACTCGTCCACTTCGGACGGACGGTCGTGCGCGGGCACCGCGTTCCAGAGGTTGAGCGCCTTCTCCAGGTACCGCAACGACTCCGCGGGCGCACCCGCGCGTTCGGCCTCCTTGGACGCCTGGATGGAGGCCTTCAGCGCAAGCGGCAGGTCGTGGCTCTCGAACGCGTGGTGCGAGAGCGCCGCCGCCGAGCCGCGTTCGTCGAGCCGCTGGGACAGGTGCCGGGCGTACGCGGCGTGCAGCCGGACCCGTTCGCCGGGCAGCAGGTCGCGGTAGACGGCCTCGCGGACGAGCGCGTGCCGGAACGTGTAGACCTCGTCGTCGCTCACCACGAGCAGGTGGTGCTGGACGAGCTCGCGCAACGCCGTGTCGAACGCGAGGTCGGCCATGCCGGACACCTCGTGCAACCGGTAGTGCCGGACCCGGCGCCCCCACGCCGACGCGACGCGCACGGCGTGCTGCGCCTCGGGACTGAGGCGTTCGACCCGGCTGAGCAGCACGTCGGCGAGCGCGGACGGCAACGACCTCGGGTCGTCGCAGGTGGCGACCGCGATCAGCTCCTCGGCGAAGAAGGCGTTGCCCTCGGACCGTTCCGCGACCTGCTGCACGACGTCCTCGGGCAGGTCGTCGGACAGCGCCTCGACGAACCGGCGGGCGTCCGCGGCGTTGAACGGCGTGAGGTCCAGGCGGTCGACGGCGGGCAGCCGGACCAGCTCGGACAGCAAGGGGCGCAACGGATGGCTGCGGTGCAGGTCGTCCGCGCGGTAGGTGCCGACGACCAGCAGCCGCTGGGAACGCAGGCGGGACAACAGGAACGACAGCAGGTACCGCGTCGACGCGTCGGCCCAGTGCAGGTCCTCGACGACGAGCAGCACGCGCTGCCGTTCGGAGAGATCGGTCAGCAACCCGAGCACCGCGTCGAACAGCTGGAGCTGCCCCACGTCCTGCTCGGGCCGCCGGCCGGGAATCAGGCTCGGCGCGATCATGCCCTCGGTGCCGGGCTCGCGTTCGGCCGGCAACGCGAGCTGCGGCAGCAACATCGCGAGCGCGGGCCGGTTCGACACGTCCTTGATGGAGCCGAGGGCCTCCGCGAACGGCAGGTACGGCAGGCCGGTCTCGCCGGCGTCGAGGCACCGTCCCATGAGGATGATCGTGTCGTCGGCGCTCGCGGCCAGCTCGTCGATCAGCCGCGTCTTGCCGACCCCCGCGTCGCCGGCGAGGAGCACCGCCCCCGCGGTGCCCTCACCTGCCTGTGCCAGCGCGGCACGCAACCGGTCCAGCTCGCGGTCACGCGCGACCAACGGGATGCCAGAACCAAGTCGCGCCACGAGTGGCATGTTTTCACATGTCATCACCGGGTGCTGCGGGGTTTTCCAGAGGTGCGGTGGATCACTCGGTGCAGCCACGACGGCGCGGAGCCGTTCGACCGCTGCCAGTTGCACCGGGCGTTGCCACGTCGGTAGTCGATTTCCGCCTTGATCGCCTCAGGGGTCCACTCGGTCATGGTGAGGAGGTTCGTCCTGAGGGGCCGGGTGAGGCATCAGGCGATCACGCACTCCGGCGCGGCAGAACCCTTACCCGGCCGCCGTGACTGAGGCCCTTACCCACCGGAACCGCCACAGGCCGGCCGCGACCGAGCCCTCAGCCCACCTTCACCGCGCGGGCCCGAGCCAGCCGAGCCCTCACCCCGTCGGCCTCGGGCGCCCCCAGCTCCGTGAACAACGCCAGCGCCCGCTGCCAGTGCGCCGCCGCCCCCGCCGCGTTCAGCCGCTCGAACACCGCCGCGAGCCGGTCGTGCGCCAGCGCCTGGTGGTACGGCGACACCGCGTCGCACGCCACCGCCAGCGCCGTGCGAGCCGCCGACAACGCCCCGTCGGTGTCCCCGGTCTCCAGCAACGCCGTCGAGATGTCGGTGTGGCAGGCCGCCTCACCGCACTGCTCGCCCACCTCGTGGTACATCCGCAACGCGACCCGCAGCCACGGCATCGCGTCGTCGAACCGCTGCGTGCTCAGGTACAGCAGCCCGAGGTGGTGGTGGGCGTTCGCCTCGGCCCACTTCGACCCCGCGATCCGCGAGATCTCCATCGCCTCGCGGTAGTGCGCCTCGGCCTCCGCGTGCCGGCCGAGGTCCTGCAACGTGCCCGCGACCGTGGTCAGCGCACGGGCCTGCTGGTGCACGTCCTCCTTGCGGCGCGCCGTTTCCAGCGCTCCCTGCTGCGCCTGCAACGCCTCTTCGAAGCGTTCGAACTGGAGCAGCGCCACGCCGAGGTTGAACTGCATGACGAACCGCGCGTCGTCGTCGTTCAACGCGATCGCGGCCTGGAGCGCGGCTTCGGTGAGGCGCAACGAGGTCTCGCGTTCGGTGCGCAGCCAGAGGTAGCGCGACAACGTGTACGGCAGCTGCCAGGCGTGCACGTGCCAGCCCGAGCCCGAGGCCAGTTCGGCGGCGGCGATGAGGTTCGCGCGTTCGGCGTCGAACCAGGCCGTCGCGTCGGCCGGGCCGGAGATCGCGGGCACGTGCGCCGGGCGGTGCTCGGGGGCGACGAGGACGCTGCCGCGGTTGATCGGCAGCAAGCCGTCGGCGAGGTCGGCGCAGTGCAGGTAGTAGTCGAGCATGCGGCCGGTGGCGGCGCGGCGTTCCGGTTCGGACAGCTCGCGCGCCAGGGTCTTGGTGTAGACGCGGACGATGTCGTGCGCGAAGTGGCGGCCTGGTTCGCTGACGGACAGCAGGTTCGCGGCGGTCAGCGCGTCCAGCGCGCGCTGGGCCTCGATCAACGGGACGTCGCCCATCGCCGCGACCACGTGCGGGGTCAGGTCGGCGCCGGGGTGCAGGCCGACGATCGCCAGCAACCGCGACGGCTCGGCGGGCAGCGCCCGGCGGGAGGCGTCCAGAGCCGCCCGGACCGTGCCCTCGCCGTCCTCCAGCCCCAGGGCGGCCAGCCGGCCCTGCTCGTCCTGCAACTCCTCGACCAGCTCGGCCACGCGCAGACGGGGTGACACGGCGAGACGAGCCGCCGCGATCCGCAACGCCAGCGGCAGGCCGTCGCACAGTTCGGCCAGCGACCGCAGCGCGCCGGCCTCGATGTCGGACCTCCCGGCGATGCGCTCCAGCACGTCGACCGCCGCGTCGGGGTCGAGCATGTCCAGCTCGATCAGCTTCGCCTCGACCTGCGCGACCAGCCCGACGAGCCGCCGCCGGGACGTCACGACCACGCACGACGGCGCGCCCGGCAGCAACGGCAGCAGATCCGCGGAGCTGCGGACGTTGTCGAGCATCACGAGCATCCGGCGGTCGGCCAGCCGCGTCCGCAGCAGCGCCGAGCGTTCGTCGACCGACACCGGCGTCTCCCCGGCGGGCACGCCGAGGGCCCGCAGGAACCGGTTGAGCACCTCGCCGATCTCCAGCGGCTCGCGGTTCGGGTCGTACCCGTGCACGTCGACGTAGAGCTGGCCGTCCGGGAACTCCTCGCGCACCCGGTGCGACCAGTGCAACGCCAGCGCGGTCTTGCCGACGCCGGCCGGACCGGTCACCAGCAGCACCGGGCCGTCGTGGCCGCGCAGCAACGCGTCCATCGCGGCCAGTTCGGGATCGCGGCCGATCAACGCGACGGGCGCGCGCGGCAGCTGGGCCGGGACCGTCACCGGTGCGGGTTCGGGCGCGGCCTGCTGCTGCGGCACGCGCACGGGCGCACGTTCCGGTTCGGGACTGTCCCCCGCGAGCACGGCCTGGTGCACGCGCCGCAGTTCGGGACCCGGTTCGACGCCGAGCTCCTCGATCAGCACGGCCCGCGCCTCGCGGTACGCGGCCAGCGCCTCCGCCTGGCGCCCGGCCTGCACCAAGGCGCGCATCAGCAGGCCGTGGCCGCGTTCGCGCAGCGGGTGTTCGAGGACCATCGAGCCCAGCTGCGAGACCAGTTCCGGGCCCTGCCCGATCGCGAGGCCCAGCTCGGCGCGTTCCTCCAGGACGGCGAGGCGGCGTTCGACGAGCCGGCCGCGTTCGACGTCCGCGTGCAGCCCGGAGACGCCGCCCAGGGGTTCGGCGCGGAACAACGCCAGCGCGTCGTCCAGCTCGACCGCGGCTCCGGCGAGGTCACCGGCGGCGCGCATGCGGTTCGCGAGCAGCACTTGACGTTCGAACACGTCGAGGTCGAGCGCCCCGGGCTCGATGCGCATCAGATAACCGTCGCCGACGGAGGTCAGCAGCTCGGCGGGCGCGCGGCGGGCGCGGGTCGGTTCGAGCGCCCGGCGCAGTCCCGCGACGTAGGTCTGGACCAGGTTGACAGCACTGGAGGGCACGTTGTCGCCCCAGACGGCCTCGATGATCTGCCCGCGGGACACCGGGGTGTTGCGCGCGAGCAACAGGACCGCGAGGACCGCGCGTTGCTTCGCCGCACCGAGATCAACCTCTTGACCTGCGCGAACGACCCGGAGAAGGCCGAGAACCTCGAACCGAAGGGGTTCCTCGCCGTGCGTCACCGCTCTGTCCCTCGCCTGTGGGCCACCTGGAGCTTGAAGATCACTTCAGTCGGGCTCCAGTCGTGCTGTAGAAGGCATTCTTACGCTTAGCGTGTCCAACCAACCACAGACCGCGAGATCAACGGAAACCGGAGATCAGCGAGTCCGACCAGGTTGGACCGGACAGCGGAACACCCGCTGCTCCCCATGATCGACGTGGGTCGGCCGGCGTGCAAGGGGCATCCAGCCCGCGGCGGCGGAACGCCGGCCGGCCCACGTCCCCTTACGAGCAGAAGGCCCCGGCTGGATCATCCAGCCGGGGCCTTCTCGTGCGTCTGTCGATCAGCTGACAAAAGAGCCGTTCTTCGCGGCGGCGAGGAACGTGTCCCACCCCGCGTCGCCGAACCTCAGCCGCGCGCCGTCCGCGTTCTTGCTGTCACGGACCGCCGCACCCGTCGAGACGAGCGCGATCTCCACGCAGTCGGCTCCAGCGGCCGAGGACCGGCTGCTCTTGCGCCAACTCAAGCTTTCCACTGTCTGTTCACTCCCGGTCGCGGTCACGCGAGAGTGCGAGCGACTTCGGTGATCAAGGCGAAGGACTCCCGCTGCGGAAGCGAGGCGCTCACCAGCCGCTCGAACATCTCGGCGTAGGAAAGGACGTCCGACTGCTGTTCCAGGTAGACGCCGCTTCTGGTGCTTTCGATGTACACAACGTCGGGGTCGAGCCGCTCGGGAAAGCTGAGGATCACGAACGGGCCGTCCATCGCGGCATGACCACCGGCGTCGAACGGCACGACCTGCATCATGACGTTCTGCAGTGCACCGATCTCAAGAAGACGCTCCAACTGCTCGCGCATCACCTTTGGGCCGCCGACGAGTCTGCGCAGGGCGGCCTCGTCGATCACGGCGTGCAGGCGCAACGGGTCGTCCTCGCGCAGCAGGGCCTGCCTGGCCTTGCGCAACCGGACGCGGCGGTCGATCTCGGCGGTGCTCGCGTTCGGCAAGCCCTGGCAGATCAACGCTCTCGTGTACGCCTCGCACTGCAGCAGGCCGGGGATCATCAGGCCCTGAAAGCTCCTGATCGAGTCCGCGTCGGCCTCGTACCCCACGTAACGACCGGGCACGATGTCGCCGAACTCGTCCCACCACGCCTTGCGGCGGGCTTCCCTGGCGAGCTGGACCAGTTCCTCGAGGGCTGCGGCGTCCGCACCGTAGGCGGTGAGCATGTCCCGCACGTCGCGCGGGCTCACCCCCACCCGGCCCGTCTCGATGCGGCTGATCTTGGAGGCGGAGCACTCCAGGCGCTCCCCGACCTCCTCGATCGTCAGCTCGGCCACTTCGCGCAGGCGCCGCAGCTCGCTCACGAGCCGGCGCTTGCGCAGGGTCGGGCTGCTACCCCGCATGACGCCTCCTGAGTGGCATCCGCACCTCCTGGTCGTTCCCAGTTTGAGAGCAAACCAGCCCGTCGCAAAGAGACGTCATCCATTCGTGTACTGCAACTTGCAGATCGCAGGTTGGGCGCGCCAGGCTGCATGGGTTGCTTACGCACGGACTGGAGCTCTGAGCCTGATGGCCGTCACGGTGTTCAGCCAACTGGACAAGTCGCTGCACTCCCACCTGGCCACACTCACCGACCTCGCCGCCCGCGGCGACGACCAGACCGCTCTCGTACTCGCCAGGGTTGAGTTGCCGAGGGTGGTCGCGGTGGTGAAGGCGTTGCTCGACGAGCACCAGCCCGACGAGCACGGCCGGTGCGCGACCTGCAAGCGCGGCTGGTTCTCCAGGCGGATGCCCGCACCGTGCCGTGCCTACCTGTCGGCGCAGCTGATCCTGACCGTCGTCGGCCAGGAGACTTCGCACGGCAAGCACCTGCGCTCGGTAGGCTGATTTCCGGAACTCGATAGTTCTTCGGTTCCCGCACGACCTGGGCCGGCTCCGCACCCCCCGACCGGAGCCGGCCCTTCTATGCCGTCACCAGGCGTGACGGCTCGGGGCAAGATCAACACGGTTGGCTGAAAGGTCTGTCACAGCACCGTTTCCGGCCTCATCATTGGTGACGACGCGGCCTGATCCCGACCCACGATGCCTGTGCCGACACGGAGGTGTTCCCGTGCCGACCCCGCATGACCGCGCCGACGAGCTCGATGCCGTCCGGCCGCGCCGAATGCTGCCCTTAGAGGCCCTCTAGAGCACTCAGCTCACTCCCCCTCCCCGCCCTGTGCATCCGTCGCACAGGGCTATGCCGCTATTCAGCAAAGGGAAACCCGTGAACCATCAGCCCAGGTCCAACGCCGGCGACCACACCCCGCACGGCCCTCCGGTGCTCTTGAAGCACGACCTGCCCGCGAGCTTCGTGCTGTTCCTCATCTCGATCCCGCTCTCGCTCGGCATCGCGCACGCCACGGGCGCGCCGCTGATGGCGGGCATCATCTCCGCGATCATCGGTGGCGTGGTCGTCGGCGCGATCAGCGGGGCGCCGTTGCAGATCAGCGGTCCCGGCACCGGGCTCGTGGTGATCGTCGCCGGGCTGGTCGCGCAGTTCGGGTGGGCGGCCACGGCGGCGATCACGCTGGCCGCGGGCGTGCTGCAGCTCGCGCTGGGGCTCACCGGGATCAGCCGCCTGGTGATGTCGCTGTCCCCCGCCGTGGTGCACGGGATGCTCGCGGGCATCGGCATCTCCATCGCCGTCGGACAGCTCGTCGTGCTGCTGGGCGGCACGGCGGCGTCGACCGTGCCCGCGAACCTCGCGCTGCTGCCCGAGGAACTGTTCTCGGCGCAGCTCGGGTCCGTGGTGGCCGGTGCGGTGGCGATCGCGGTTCTCCTGCTGTGGCCCAGGATTCCGCGTGTGTCGCTGGTGCCCGCGCCGCTGGTGGCGGTCGCGCTGGCGACCGGGCTGGCGTTCGTGCTGCGGTTCGACGTGGCCCGCGTGGACCTGCCGGACAGCCACGCGCTGACGTTCCCCGAGATGCCGCAGGGAAGTGTCGGGACGGTGGTGACCGCGATCGTCACGGTCGCGCTGGTGGCGAGCATGGAGTCGTTGCTGTCGGCCGTCGCCACGGACCGGCTGCACGACGGGCCGCGCGCCCGGCTGGACAAGGAGCTGATCGCGCAGGGCACCGGCAACGTGCTCGCGGGCGCGCTCGGCGGGTTCCCGATCAGCGGTGGTCTCGCGCGGAGCTCCACGAACGTCGCGGCGGGCGCGAAGACCCGGTACGCGGCCATCTTCCAGGGCGTGTGGATCGCGGTGGCGGTGCTCGCGTTCGCGCCGCTGCTGGAGCTGATCCCGCTGGCGGCGCTGGCGGGCGTGCTGTTCGTCGTCGGGTTGAAGCTCGTGTCGGTTCAGCGGATGCGGAACCTGTTGCAGCACCGGGAGTTCGTGGTCTACGCGACCACCGCGCTCGGTGTCGTCCTCTTCGGACTGCTCGAAGGCGTGGTCGCGGGACTCGCGGTCGCGTTGCTGCGCGCGTTGTACCGGTTGACGCACTGTTCGGTGCGGGTCGAGGGCAACCGGGTGTGCGTGCGCGGATCGCTGGTGTTCCTCGGCGTCGGGCGGCTCGTGCGGGAGCTGCGCCGGATGCCGCAGGGCGAGACCGTGGTGCTGGAGCTGCACGTCGACTACCTGGACCACGCGTCCTACGAGGCGATCAACGACTGGCGCGAGGGCTACGAACGGCTCGGCGGCCGGGTGCGGGTCGACGAGGTGCACGACACCTGGTACGACCGCGCGAACCAGGGCAAGCCGGGGCGGCGCAAGACGTTGCCCGGCCCGCTGCCCCGGTGGTTCGCGCCGTGGTCGCACTGGCAGGGCACGCCGGACGCCGTGACGCTGCCGGCCCAGCGTGCTTCGGTCGAGGGCGACCCGATGCTGCGCGGCATGCACGAGTTCGAACGCCGCTCGGCGCCGTTGGTGCGGCCGTTCCTGCACGAGCTGGCGGTGCACGGGCAACGGCCCCAGCAGCTGTTCATCACGTGCGCGGACTCCCGCGTGGTGCCGAACCTGATCACCACGTCCGGGCCCGGCGACCTGTTCTGCGTGCGCAACATCGGCAACCTGGTGCCGGGGCCGTCCGCGGACGACAGCTCGGTCGGCGCCGCGATCGAGTACGCGGTGGAGATCCTCAACGTCAGCACGATCGTCGTGTGCGGGCACTCCGACTGCGGCGCGATGAAGGCACTGGTGAAGGGGTCGGCCGCGCGCGGCTCGCACCTGCACTCGTGGCTGCGCAACGCCGAACCGTCGTTGATCAGGTTCCACGCGCCGACCGCGCCGGGCTGCGCGGAGCTGCCGGTGGCCGACCGGCTGGCGGTCGCGAACGTCGCGCAGCAGCTCGACAACCTGCTCGGCTTCCCGAGCGTGCGGGAGGCGATCGCGGCGGGCACGCTGACGTTGAAGGGCATGTACTTCGACATCTCGAACGCCCGCGTCTACCTGGTCGACCCGGACCGCAACGGGCTCGAACCCGTGCCGTCCCCGGCCTGAGAAAGCGAGGAGCCGCCCCGAAAACTCCGGGGCGGCTCCACTGTGGACTCTCCTGTCAGCAGGTGCCGATCCAGGAGCACTCCACGTCGAACCGTTCCTGCGCGGGGACCTTCGCTCGGTCCTGCGCCGGAGCCTTGCGCTGCTGCGGCACCGTCTGGATCTGCGGCGCGACCGAGCTGCCACCGTCCGATGCCAGCCGCACGGCGATGCGGTCCTCGATGTTCTTCGGGTTGTTGAACAGCAGGACGTTGTTCTGCACCACCGAGAACACCAGGTCGCGACCAGCGGCGGTCTTCACGTAGCCGGACAGGCCCGAGACGCCCGAGAGCGACCCGGTCTTGGCCTTCACGTTGCCCGCGGCCGCCGTGTTCTTCATGCGGTTCGCGAGCGTGCCGTCGACACCGGCGACCGGCAGCGACGCCTGCCACCCGGCGAACCACGGCTTGGTCTTCGCCTTGATCAGCACCGACGTGAGGTCGTCCGGCGAGAACTGGTCGAGCCGCGACATGCCGGAGCCGTCGAAGACCTCGACCGCGTTCGGGTCGACGCCGAGACCGGCCCACTTGGTGCTGAGCTGGTTGACGCCGTTGGTGAACGAACCACCCGCGGTCTTGACCAGCACCTCGGCCAGCATGTTGTTGCTGTCCTTGAGCAACGGCACGTTGAGCTCGCTGAGCTTCATCGACGTGTCCGTCGCGAGGACCGCGGCACCGGCTGGCGCCTTCTGCCGCTTCACGCCGCCGGTGACGGTGATCCCGCTGGCCTGCAAGGCCTTCTGGAACACCGACGTGACGAGCCCGGTCGGGTCCTTGACCGACGTGAGCCTCGTGGTCTCGACGGACGTGGAGCCGCTGACGATGATCCGGTTCGTGCCGTGCTCGCGTTCCACGAAGAGCCCGGCGTTGCCGGTCGTCGCCGTGGACACGATCTGCACGTGGTCGTTCGCCGGTTCGGTCGTCACGACGGCCGGGGCGCCCGCCGCGGCGCCCGGCTTGATCCGCACGACGACCGTGCCGGCGCTGAACTTCGCGTCCGGCGAGAGCGTGAGGGCCGACGTCTCCGCGCTGTAGGAGAACGGTTCGTCGTCCCACGCCCAGCCCGTGCCGTACGGCTGCGCGTCGAACTTGGTGTCGTCGATGACCAACGCGCCGTTGACCGTGGTGACACCACTGGCCTTCAGCGTGTCCGCGAGCTGCTGGTAGCGCAGCCGGGACATCGTCGGGTCGCCGCCACCGCGCAGCGCCAGGTCGCCGTTGAGCGTCGCGCCGGACTTCGTGCCGGACGAGACGAGCTCGGTCTTCCAGCGGAAGTCCGGGCCCAGCAGGTCGAGCGCCGTCGTCGTCGTGAGCAGCTTCATGTTCGACGCCACCTGGGAACGCCTGCTGCTCTGCCTGGTGTAGATCACTTCGCCTGTGCCGGCGTCCCGCACGACCAGGCCGACATCCGCGCCCTTGAGCGCGTTGTCGGCGAGGATCGTGTCGAGATCAGCCGTGAGGGCCTCGTTGCCGACCGCCACGGCGCCGCCGCTGGACGTCAGGGAGAACCCTGCCGCCACAGCGACGACCGCCCCCAGAGCTTTTAACTTCACGCTTCCACCTCTGATCGATCACCCGACCACAACGTGTGGAAGCTACCGGGCTTGTCGGTGCGCCTGTACGTGTGCGCCCCGAAGAAGTCCCGCTGTCCCTGCACGAGTGCGGCGGGCAGTCGCTCGGAGCGAAGTCCGTCGTAGTAGGCCAAAGCGGACACAAATCCCGGCGTCGGCACGCCGGATTCGACCGCACGGACCACGACCCTGCGCCAAGCGGCCTCGGCGTTGCGCACCGCGTCGCGGAAGTAGTCGTCCACCAAAAGAGACGCGATGTCCGCGTTCTTGTCGTACGCCTCGCGGATGCGGTTGAGGAACTGCGCGCGGATGATGCAGCCGCCGCGCCAGATCGTCGCCATCGCGCCGAGGTCGATGTTCCAGTCGAAGTTCTTCGACGCCTCGCGCATCATGTCGAAGCCCTGCGCGTACGCGACGACCTTCGACGCGTAGAGCGCCTGGCGCACGTCGTCGACCAGGTCGGCGTCCGGCTTCGCGACGACCTCGCTGGCGCCGAACGCGTCGCGCACGGCCTTGCGCTGGTCGGTGTGGCCGCTCAGGCTGCGCGCGAACACGGCCTCGGCGATGCCGGTGACCGGGACGCCGAGCTCCAGCGCCTCCTGCACGGTCCAGCGACCGGTGCCCTTCTGCTCCGCCGCGTCCTCGATGACCTGCACGAGCGGCGTGCCGTTCGCGTCGACGTGCTTGAGCACCTCGGCGGTGATCTCGACCAGGTACGACTCCAGGTCGCCCGAGTTCCACTGCGTGAAGACCTCGGAGATCTCCGCCGGCGTCTGCCCGCCGATGCGGCTCAGCAGGTCGTACGCCTCGGCGATCAGCTGCATGTCGGCGTACTCGATGCCGTTGTGCACCATCTTCACGAAGTGCCCGGCGCCGTCCGGCCCGACGTGCACGCAGCACGGCTGACCGTCCACCTTGGCCGCGATCTCCTCGAAGACCGGGCCGACGTGCTTGTAGGACTCGGCCGGGCCGCCCGGCATGATGCTGGGGCCGTTGAGCGCGCCCTCCTCACCACCGGAGATGCCGGCGCCGACGAACAGCAGGCCCTTCTCCTTCAGAGCGGCCTCGCGGCGACGCGTGTCGGCGTAGTGGGCGTTGCCGCCGTCGATCACCATGTCGCCGGGTTCGAGGATGTCACTGAGCTCGTCGATGACGGCGTCGGTGGGGCCACCCGCCTTGACCATGATGATGATCTGGCGCGGCGTCTGCAGGCTGTCGACCAGGTCCTGCAGCGTCTCGGCGCCGACGAAGTCGCCCTCGTGGCCGTGCTCTTCGAGCAGGGCCTTCATCTTCGCGGGGGTCCGGTTGTGCACGGCAGTTTTGAAGCCGTGGCGCGCGAGGTTGCGCGCGAGGTTGCTGCCCATCGTGGCAAGACCGGTGACCGCGATACGTGCTTTGCCTTCCGTCATGCGCACAGCCTGCCGTGTTCTCTCGCTTTGCGCGAGACGTCACAGCGTGTTCTCAGACTCCGTTTTGGCAGGTGAACCGCGTCACGTGCCGGTACGTATGGCTAGGCGTAAGTTGGCTTCATGACGGAATTCACGAGCGTGGGACGCTCGGCGACCGATCGTGCCTCCAGGTACGGATCGCAGCTGGTGAAGCACTTCACTGCGAAGGACGTGGAAGGGTCCTGGGAGGACACCCGCGGTTTCGTGCGCTTCTCGTTCGGCCTGGCCGAGTTCGAGGCCGCCGACGACGCGTTGATCCTGCGTGTCGCGTGCACGTCGGAGGAGGACGTGGCGCGGTTGCGCGATGTCGTGGAACGGCACCTGGTCCGGTTCGGCACCCGCGACGAGCTGAGCGTCACCTGGGACTCAGGTAGCGAGAACTGACGCGGCCAACCCGATGAGAGCGGTCCCACAGACCCGTTCGAAGTGCGCGCGGGTCTTGGGCTTGCTCAGAAGCCTGCCCAACTGACGCGCACTCGGCACCACGATCATCCAGAACACCGCGAACACCCCGACCGTGACGGCGCTGAGCAGCGCGGCCTGCGGCAGCGGCGCCGCGTGCGGGTCCATCGCCTGCGGGATGAGGCTCAGGAACGTGAGCATCACCTTGGGGTTCAACAGGTCGCACAACATGCCGCGCAGGAACACGTTCTTCTGCGGCGGCTGTTCGGCGATCGGCTTGTTGGCCGCCTTCAGCGTCATGAACCCGACGTAGGCCAGGTACACCGCGCCGATCGCCTTGACGACGAACAACGCCGTCGGCGCGGCCGCCACGAGCGCCGACAACCCGAGCGTCGCCAGCGTGCCGTGGATCACCAACCCGGCGAGCACGCCCAGAGCCGCCTCGACGCCCTTCCGGAAGCTCCGGACCGCGTTCCCCATGACCAACACGAAGTCCGGGCCGGGCACGACCGTGATGACCACGAGTGCCAGCAGGAACGACGTCCACGCGATGTGCATGCCGCTGATCGTCTGTCGTTCGTTCGTGCCGATTCCAGCAGCTCAGTACGATGTTCGGTTATGCGCGAACAAGCCGAACTGGATTCGGTCGACTGGCACATCCTGGAGGAGTTGCAGAACGACGCCACCCTCCCGAACCGCGCCCTGGCCGAGATCGTCGGCCTCGCACCCTCGTCCTGCCTGCAACGGGTCCGGCGCCTGCGCGACCTCGGCGTGATCACCGGCAGCCACGCGGTGGTCGACCCGGCCACCACGGGACTGCCCCTGGAAGCCGTCATCTCGGTGAACGTGCGGCCTCACACCCGGCCCGTGGTGGCCGGTTTCCGGGCGTTCGTGATGGCGCAGCCGGAGACGCGCTCGATCTTCCACGTCTCCGGGCAGGCCGACTTCCTGATCCACATCGCGGTGGCGGACTCGACGCACCTGCAGGCGTTCCTGATGGACAAGATCGCGGTGCGCACGGAGGTCCGCAACCTCACCAGCTCAGTGGTGCTGGAACGCGTCGAGACCCGCGCCCTGACACCGCCGGCGAACCTGCGGCCCACGCATCGGCGGCGCCGCACCGACTAGCGGGTCAGCCGCAGTCGTCGATCCGCCACACGCCGGACTCACGCACCCACGGCTCACCACGCTGGTCCAACTCGGCACTGTCGTAGGTGTAGGTCACGCGAGCGAGGTCTCCCGCCGCCTGATCGACCTTCAGGGACCGAATCTCCTGCGGGCCGTACAGCGTCCCCGCCTGCTGCACGAGCATCACGAAGTTCGGACGCGTGTTCCGTTCCTTGCAGCGCTGCGACAGGAGGTCGTACGCCGCATCGCCGTCGCCCGCGAGGAACGCGGTCGAGTAGGCGCGGACTTGAAGTTCCAAGGCCGTGTTGTCCGTTGCCGCGCTGGTGGTGGTGGTGGTGGTGGCGGCGGCGGCGGGCACTTCCGACGCAGGCGCCGTCTCACCGCCGGTGCCACCGCACCCGGTCACCGCGACCGCGACGAGCAGCCCCGTCGCCACCGCTCCGATTCGATTGATCACACCCGGCTATCGCCCGGGAAGTTCCCGCCGCTACGCCTGCGCGCCGTCGCCGGAAGGCTTGATCACGCGGATCAGCCCCTCCTGCACCACGGTCGCCACCAACGCCCCGTCCCGCGTGAAGAACCGCCCGGTCGCCAGCCCGCGGTTCCCCGAAGCGGACGGCGAGGAGGTGTCGTACAACAACCACTCGTCGGCCCGGAACGGCCGGTGGAACCACATGGCGTGGTCCAGGGAAGCCCCGAGAACCTTGTCCAGTCCCCAATAGACACCGTGCCGCGCCAGCACGCCGTCCAGCAAGGTCATGTCCGAGGCGTAGGTCATGACGCAGAGCTGGAGCATCGGGTCGTCCGGCAGCTTGCCGTCGGCCTTCATCCACACCCGTGACGCGGCCTCGCCCGGACCGTCCTCACGCGACTCCCACGGCGGCTCGGTCACGTAGCGGACGTCGATGGGGCGCGGGAACTTCAGGTTCACCAGCGAGTAGCCGGCGACGGACTCGCTCCACGTCGGCAGCGTCTCGGGGTCCGGCACCGCGGGCATCTCCGAGGAGTGCTCGACGCCCTGCTCGTCGATCTGGAACGACGCGGACAGCGAGAAGATCGCCTTGCCGTGCTGCACGGCCACGACGCGGCGGGTGGTGAACGAGCGGCCGTCGCGGATGCGGTCCACCTCGTACACGATCGGCACGCGCGGGTCGCCGGGGCGGATGAAGTACGAGTGCAGCGAGTGCACCCGCCGTTCGACCGGGACGGTGCGGCCCGCGGCCACCAGGGCCTGGCCCGCCACCTGGCCGCCGAAGACGCGCACGGGCGACTCCGCGGGTGAGACGCCGCGGAAGATGTTCTCCTCGATGCGTTCCAGGTCGAGCAACGCGACCAGGTCGTCCACTGCGGATTGACCGCTCAGGCCCGAAGGCGAGGTTGCGGCGGCTCGGGCGGCCTCAGTCACGGCAGAACTCTCCTAGCGGCACGAACACGGCAACGGCCCCGCGTCCTCACACAACAGTATGAGGGCGCGGGGCCGGCATCACGACGGATCAGGCTGAGAGGCCAGCCACTTACGCGTGGTCGTCCTCGCCGAGGCGGTGCACGCGGATGAGGTTCGTCGACCCGATGGTGCCGGGAGGCGAACCGGCGACGACCACCATGAGGTCACCGGCCTGGTAGCGGCCGATCTCGATCATGGAGGTGTCCACCTGGCGGACCATCTCGTCGGTGGACTCCACCTTCGGGACCAGGAACGTCTCGGTGCCCCACGTCAGCGCGAGCTGCGAGCGCACGGCCGGTTCCGGCGTGAACGCCAGCAGCGGCAGGTGCGTGTGCAGGCGCGCCAGGCGGCGGACCGTGTCACCGGACTGCGTGAACGCGACCAGGGCCTTGGCGTTGAGGCGCTCGCCGATGTCGCGGGCCGCGTACGAGATCACGCCGCGCTTGGTGCGCGGGACGTGCGTCAGCGGCGGCACGACGACCGACTCGGTCTCGACGGCCTCGATGATGCGGCCCATGGTCTGCACGGACTCGATGGCGTACCGGCCGACCGAGGTCTCGCCGGAGAGCATCAGGGCGTCCGCGCCGTCGAGCACCGCGTTCGCGACGTCGGACGTCTCGGCGCGGGTCGGGCGGGAGTTGCTGATCATCGAGTCCAGCATCTGGGTCGCGACGATGACCGGCTTCGCGTTCTCGCGGGCGATCTGGATCGCCCGCTTCTGCACGAGCGGCACGTGCTCGAGCGGCAGCTCGACGCCCAGGTCACCGCGGGCGACCATGACGCCGTCGAAGGCGAGGACGATGGCCTCGAGGTTGTCCACGGCCTCCGGCTTCTCGATCTTCGCGATCACCGGGAGGCGCTTGCTGCCGTTGCGGTCCATGATCTGGTGGACCAGGTCGATGTCCGCCGGGGAGCGGACGAACGACAGCGCGATGAAGTCCACGCCCAGCGAGAGCGCGAACTCCAGGTCCTCGATGTCCTTCTCCGACAGCGCCGGCACGGAGACGTCCATGCCGGGCAGCGAGAGGCCCTTGTTGTTGCTGACGGGTCCGCCCTCGGTCACCTCGGCCACGACGTCGGAACCTTCGACGTCGATGACCACGAGCGCGACCTTGCCGTCGTCCACGAGCAGGCGGTCGCCGACCTTGGCGTCCTTCGCGAGCTCCTTGTACGTCGTGGACACGCGGTCGTGCGTGCCTTCGACGTCCTCGACGGTGATGCGGACAACGTCGCCGGTGTTCCAGTCAACAGGACCCGCGGCGAACCGGCCGAGCCGGATCTTGGGGCCCTGGAGGTCGGCGAGGATGCCCACGGCACGGCCCGACTCGTCGGCTGCCGCGCGGACCATGTCGTAAACCTGCTTGTGGTCGGCATGGCTGCCGTGGCTGAAGTTCATCCTGGCCACGTCCATACCGGCCGCTACCAGGTCGCGGACCTTGTCCGGCGTGCCAGTGGCGGGACCGAGGGTACAGACGATCTTTGCGCGTCGACTCACGTCTAGAGAGAGTAGACCCCGTTCCTGGACCGATCCCGAACTACTCCTCGGTAATGTTCGGACCATGGGTCGAGTGCTCCCTTTTGTGACCGCGGCGTTGCTGAGCGTCGTCGTGTTGTTCACCCCCGAGTCAGGTGTGCCGAGCTCGCCACCTGGTACGGACAAGGTGGTCCACACGGTGCTGTTCGCCCTGCTCGCGTTCACCGGCCTGTACGCGAGGATTCCTCACGTTCTGCTGGCGCTCGTGGCCTACGCGGGGCTCTCGGAGGTGCTCCAGCAGGTCATCACGCCGCTGCACCGGTCCGGCGACGTGCTGGACGCCCTGGTGGACGTCCTCGGCATCGGCCTCGGCTGGGCTATCGCCGCGTTTGTTCGGACACGCCGACGTGGTCCTCGCACCACGCGTTGAAGTCCTTGAGCTGCCTCCACGACTTGCGCACCCGGTCGAGGCACCCCGGCTCGTGCAGCACGTCGTCCGGCCCCCACACCTGGCGCACGTAGATCGACCGGTGCTTGAGCAGGTCGAGGTGCGGGTGGTCGTCGGCGAACCCGCGGGGCTTCGACTTCATCACGTCCCCCGCGACCGTCCACCCCTGCTTCACGAGCTTGTCCACGATCCTGCGCAGCAGGACGCCGTGCGCGCCGACTGAGGCGCGGTAGCGGGCGAGCTGGTCTGACTGCATGTGGAACGAGCCGCCGCCCGTCATCAGGCCCTCGGGGCTGATCTGCACGTAGTACGCGCCGCCGCCGCGTCCCTTCTCGACCACGCCGCCGCAGTGGTCCTTGTACGGCGTCTTGTCCTTGGCGAACCGCACGTCGCGGTACGGCCGGAACACCTTGCCCTCGCCGAACTCCTTCTCCAGCGCGAGCAGCAGCGCCTCCATCGGGGCGCGCACGTCGCGCAGGTAGGTCTCCTTGTTGTCGTCCCAGTACGCCTTCGAGTTGTCCAGGACCAGGCCGTCGTAGAAGTCAATGGCGTACTCGCCGAAACCGTCGAACGTCACCGAGTCAGCCTAGGCGGATCGCCCATGACGGTGAAAATTCGTTTGAGCGCACACAATCAGGCCATAATCCGATGAATGCCACGCCGTATCAACGCGCTCGCGACCTGGCTCCTCCAACTCGAGCCCGACGAGGTGGCCGCGATCCTCACGTACCGCCGCGACGTCGCCGATCGCTACCTCAGGACTCTCAAGGACCTCGCGACGCAGCTGACCGACTCGGACTCGGTGCACGCCGGCGAGGACACGCTGGACCAGGGCGCGGTCGACGTGCTCGGGGCGATCGTGGCGCAGGGCAACTCCGGGACGGTCGACACGGTGTGCGCCGAGCTGCGGTGTTCGGTCGGCGACTTCGAGCGGGCGTTCGGGGAGCTGAAGCGGCGGGCCCTGGCGTGGCCGGAGGGGTCACGGCTCGCGGCGATCAACTCGGTGCGGACCGGCGGTGCGGCGCAGGGGACGTTGACGTTACGCCCCAAGGCTCCCACCAGGCGCAAGGCGAGCTCGGTGTCGCCGATCGTGCCCGCGATGTCCACTGTGGACGGCGTGGCGCGGCTGCTGGCGCACTGCGAGCAGGACACGTTCGACGCCCGCTACACCGGGGGCGTGGCGACGGTGGAGATCCGCCGGGTGGCGCGGGCGTTGCGGGTCGCGGACGGCGTGCTGCGGCTGTGGCTGGAGCTCGCGGCCGAGGCCCAGCTCGTCGGGGTCGACCGGGGCCGGCTGCTGCCCACGAAGCAGGGGGACGAGTGGCTCGGCGCGCAGCCGGGGCCGCGGCTCGCGGCGCTGGTGCAGGCGTGGCAGCGGATGGACTGGCGGCCGGAACCGGACCAGGCGCGGGCCGCGTTGCGCGACTACACCGGCGCGGCCGGACTGTTGTTGCGGCGCAGCACCTTGGAGCGCTTCCAAGCCGAGGAGGCGTTCACCCGCACCAGCGAGGTCGTCGCGGACCTCTCGTGGGAACGGCCCGCCGTGCACGACGAACGCGCGACCGCGGCCGTCGTCGGCGAACTGGAGTCGCTCGGCATGGTGGCCGGTGGCGCACTCACACCGCTGGGCGTGGCGGTGCTGCACGGGGGTGACGTCGAGACCGCCGCGCGCGAGTTGATGCCGCCGGCGACGGAGAAGGCGGCGTTCCAGACGGACATGACGGCCGTGGTGAACGGCCTGCCGTCGCCGGAGCTCAGCGCGACGCTGAACCTGGTGGCGGACCTGGAGGACAACGACGCGGCACGGGTGTGGCGGCTGTCGGCGGGGTCGGTGCGGCGCGCGCTCGACACCGGGCTGTCGGCAGGCGAGGTGCTCGGGAAGCTCGCGGCGGTGTCCGAGGCCGCGCTGCCGCAGGTGATCGAGTACCAGGTCCAGGACGTGGCCCGGCGGCACGGCCATCTGACGGTCACGGACGTCGCGAGCTGCGTGCGCGCCACCGATCCGGTGCTGCTGCAGGAGATCGCGAAGTCGAAGCGGCTCGCGCCGTTGAAGCTGCGGTTCCTCGCGCCGACCGTGCTGGCGTCCGGCCGGCCGATGACGGAGACGCTGGCCGCGTTGCGCCGCAGCGGGTACGCGCCGACGGGACTCGACGCGGGCGAACAGTCCATTGTGGAGACGGTGGAGCGCAGGCGCGCGCACGCCCGTGGCGAACGCCGGCCCGACCGGTGGCGGACCGAGATGGACGACCTGGAGCTGACGCAGCTCGCGGTCCGGCTGGTCGAGCAGGAACGGCCGAGCGCCGGGCGCGGATCGCCCAGGGGCACGGCGGCGCGGATGCTGCGCGACCAGAACGTCTTCCTGCGCGACGAGGAGGTCGTGCTGCTGTCGTCAGCGCTGGTCGACGGGAGCCGCGTCGAGATCAAGTACGCCACCGGGCCGCGCACTGTGGAGACGCACGTGATCATCCCGACCAAGCACCTCGAAGGCGTGGTCAGCGCCGACCTCGCGGACGGCACGAGCAGGGACTTCGAGATCGGCCACGTCCGCCAGGTCGGGCTGCCCGAGTGAACAGCTGGTGAAGTCCCCCGGCGCGAGCTGATCACGTGCCGATACTGGAGTCGTGGCCGATCCGTTTTCCGCCGGACTGCTGATGGTGCTGGAGACCGTGCTGGAGCGGGTGCTCCTCGGTCTCTTCGACGTCGTGCACAAGGGTGCGAAGGACAAGAAGCGCCGGCGCGAGCTGACCAGGCCGGGACCGCTGGTCGAGCGGGTCGGCGCGGAACTGGCGCGCGGTGAGCTCGGCGCCGTCGAGCGGTCGGAGTGGCAGGCCGCCGTGGACGCCGTCCGCGAGTCGATCGAGGTCTCCCTGCCGCTGCGGCCCGACGAGGCGCTGCGGATCATGCTGACGCCCGAGTCGTTGCGGGCCCACGTGCTGGCGAAGTCGGAGAAGATCCGGCGCTCGGCGGGGCTGTCGGAGCAGGCGACAGCCGTGTACGACGCGGTGCTGCTGCGGGTGTGCGTCGCGGTCGTGGAACTGGTGTGGTCGCAGCCGGAGTACGCGCGCCGGCTCGCGGTGGAGATGTTCCGGATGGGCCGGGCGACCGCCGACGCCGTGGCGCGGCTCGCTGACCAGCAACAACTCGCGCTGAACACGGCCCACCGCGACTTCGAGGACCGCTACGCCGACCAGGTCGCGCACGCGCTGGGCGGGCTGGAGCTGTTCGGGGTGTCGCGCGGCCGGGCGCCGCGCCGGCACTCGTTCGACACCTCGTACGTGTCGCTGGCGGTCGCACGGGTCGGCGACACCGACGAGCTGACCGGTGCCGGACTGCCGGTGGCGGCGGCGCTGGCGGACACACCGAGGGTGCTGATCCGGGGCGGTGCGGGCGCGGGCAAGACGACGTTCCTGCGCTGGCTCGCGTTGAACGCCCTCGGCCAGACCGGCACGCCGGGCAACGAGTGGCTCGGGCTGGTGCCGTTCTTCGTGCCGCTGCGGCAGTACACCTCGCTGCCGAAGCCGGAGGAGTTCATCTCCTCGACCGCCGCGATGATCGAGGAGGAGAAACCGGCGGGCTGGGTCACCGCGCGGCTGCGGGAAGGGCGCGCGCTGGTCCTCGTCGACGGCGTGGACGAGCTGGTCTGGGAACGCAGGGCCGAGGCGCGGCAGTGGCTGGAGAAGCTGGTCACGGCCTATCCGGACGCCCGGTACGCGATCACCACCCGGCCCGCCGCCGTGCCGGAGGACTGGCTGGAGGACGCCGGGTTCGCGGCGTTCGACCTGCTGCCGCTCAGCGACAAGGGCGTGCGCGACTTCGTGGAGGCCTGGCACACCGCGGCCCGCGACGAGCCGGGCCTGACCCGCGACGCACGGGTGTGGCTCACCGACTGCGAGGCCCGCCTGGTCACGACCCTCGCGAAGCGCCCGGACCTGCGCCGGCTGACGTCGAGCCCGCTGCTGGCCGGGTTGCTGTGCGCGTTGCACCAGGACCGGAACATGCACCTGCCGCGCGACCGGCGGTCGCTCTACGAGGCGGCGCTGGACCTGCTGCTGGTGCGGTGGGACGAGGACCGCGGGCTCGCGCTGCCGTCGTTCTCGAAGGAGGAGCAACTCGTTCTGCTGCAACGGTTCGCGTACTCGCTGGTGCGCAACCGGGAGCTGATGGTGCCGCGCGAGGAGGCGGTGCACCGGCTCGGCAACGCGATGCGCGGGCTGCGGTCGCACGAGATCGACCCGTCCGAAGCGATGCAGCGGCTGCTCGAACGGGCCGGGCTGCTGCGGGAGGTGTCCGGCGAACGCGTGCAGTTCGTGCACCGGACGTTCCGGGACTACCTGGCGGCCAAGGAGGTCGTGGACGCCGGTGACCTGAACCTGTTGGTGGACAGGGCACATCTCGACGAGTGGCACGACGTCGTGGTGATGGCCGTCGCGCACGCCCGGCCGCGCGAACGGGCCCGCGTGCTGATGGACCTGCTGGCGGGCAACGACGACACGCGCAAGGACGAACGCGGCCGCGACAGGCTGCGGCTGCTCGCGCTGGCGTGCCTCGACCAGGCCGACGTGATCGAACCGGAGACCGCGCGCGCCCAGGTGACGGCCGCGGCGGCCGCGCTGATCCCGCCGACGAGCTTCGCGCACGCCGACGCGTTGTCCGAGGCCGGGTCGTTCGTGATCGACCTGCTGCCCGGCCCCGAGGCGTCCGAGGAGGCCGCCTACGTCGTGCGGACGCTCGCGAACATCGGCGGCGAGGGCGCGTGGGAACGGATCGCGGAGTTCGTCGCGGTCGACCACACGATGGTCATCGACGAGCTGCTGCGGGCGTGGCGCAACACCCCGGACGCGGAGCAGTACGCGCGGTCCGTGCTGTCCAAAGTGGACTTCGGCGACCGCAGGGTGGACGTCCGCGGCTGGCACCGGATCCAGTTCATCATGCACCTGGCGAAGCTGCGGTACGTGCGGTGCATCGGCAACATCAACCCGCTGGACCCGTTGGGCGCCATGCCCTCGCTGCGCCGGCTCGAGCTGTGGCAGAACGAGGTGATGCGCGACCTCTCGCCGCTGGCGGCGTCGCGGTCGCTGAAGGAGCTGCACCTGAGCCGCTGCCGCCCGCTCGGCCGCATCGACCTGGCTCCGGTGAAGGACCTCGGCGAACTGCACCTGCACTTCAGCCGCGTCGACCTCGCGTCACTGGAGGGCGGCGGGCTGCGGCGGTTGCAGATCCGCGACTCGGCGACCGACGACGGGCTGGGCGCGCTGCCCGAGCTGCCGCGGCTGCGCGAACTGGCGATCGACCACCGCCCGCCCTACCCGCTGGCGGGGCTGGAGCGGTGGCCGACGATCAGGACGCTGGAGGTGTTCGGCGTGCCGGACACCGACGACCTGCGCGTGCTGCCGGGGCTGGAACACCTGGTGGTGCACCAGCCGGAGTCGTTGGCACGCCTGGAAGAGCTGCGGGGTCAGCTGCCGGGACTGACCGTCACGACGTAGCTCACCACTGGATCTCGGCCAGGCTTCCCAGCGGCTGCCTCTCCGACTCGTCCAGCAGTTGCACCGACACCGTGTCCGCGGCGTGCAGCTCGGCCGGGAACGTGAAGCCGACGCGCTTCTCCAGCTCGGTCAGCGACACCTGGAACACCCGGAACTCGTCGAGGTCCAGCGCCTCGGCCAGGACGATGTTCTGGGTGAGCAGGAACGCGCTGCACCGCAGCTCGCCGTCCACCACGAACGCGATCGCCTTGTAGAACTCACGCGGGATCGCGACGCCGCGGAACAGCCGGTCGTCTGCGTTGAAGACGGGGCCGCCGTAGACGCTGACCTTGAGGTTGTCGACGTCGACGTCGGCGAGCACCGCGTCCTCCAACCTGCCCCAGAGCCCTTCGCGGGCGCTCTGGTTGAAGTCGTCCATCTGCGGCGTGATGTTGGTGAAGAAGAACGAGTCCCGGTTCGCCTTCTGCGCCTCGGCCTTGGGGCCCCAGCACAGGTCGGCGCGGCGGGCGAGGTGGCCGCGGTCGAGCCGGTTGTCGCGGTACAGCTCGTCGCCGGTCTGGAACTCCGCGGGCACGCGCGGGTCCTTGACGAACGGGATGTTGCTGCGGCTCAAGGCCTTCATCTCGCCGCCGTCGATGTTCCACGCGACCCAGCTCGCGAACTTGCGGGACCTGCTCATCGCGAGCGAGAAGTGCGTGTAGTCGATCGTGGTCGAGCCGTCGAGCTCGACCGCGTCGGCCGCGCCCGAGTCGGTCAGGACGGGAGTCCCGGCCTCGGTGCCGAGGAACTTCGGGTCAAAGCCTGCGCTGGTCATGTGTCGCCCCCTACTGGTTCATCTTCAGGGTCGACATCTCGCACCGGGCCGTTAGCCGCGTACACCCGAACGGCCCAGTGTTCATCAGCTCTTCTTGACGAGTTTCCCGTCCGCGGCGATCGCGAACCACTCGTCGTCGACGCCCTGGCCGTTCACGTCGCCGGCGACCTGGTCACCCACGTAGTAGTAGACCGGCCACTTGCCGTAGACGACCTGCGAGCTCTCGTCCTCCTGCGAGACGAGCTCGCCGTCGGCGCCGTCCTCGACGTCCGCTTTGGACTGTGAGGTCAGGGCGGGCCACACGGCGATGCAGTCGGCGTCGCACTCGGCGGGCTTGTTCTCGTCCTTGGTGAAGGCGTAGAGCGTCCGTCCCGTCTGGTCGGCCAGGATCGGGCCGAGCTCGGACTGCACGATCTTCACCGCGACGTTCGCGGGAGCCTCCTGCTGCTGCGCACCCTGTTGCGGCGCTTCACTTCCGCACGCGGCGAGCCCGGCGACCAGGGCGGGCAGCAGCAGAATTCCCATACGTGCACGCATCTTCGTCTCCTAGCGGGTGTGTCCTGTTCCGACGATGACACGTAACGAGACGCGATCCGGTTCAGCGAAAAAATTCTTGAACCGAATCCGATCCCCGGCCGTGTTGGTCATGTCGGGTCCGCCAGACCCCCCGACTCCCACTCGTGGAGCCTTGGAGCCCAATCCCATGTCTGTCAACAAAACTGTCGCTGCCGCATGCCTTCTTTCGGCCGGACTAGGCCTCGGCGTCGCCACTCCCGCGTCCGCCGCCCAGGGCGAGGTCACGGTCAAGATCACCAACACGGTCGGCTACGAGGCGTCGTTCTGCGCCGCCGACCAGCTGGAAGGTCGGTGCCTCGACAGCACGAAGAAGGGCGAGTCGCGCACGTTCACCGTGAAGCCCGGCGCCGGCAAGGTCGAGGTCCGCGTGGTCGTGAAGAACGGCGGCTCGGCGTTCGAGAACTTCACCGCCGACGGCAACACCCTCAACATCGACGCGGGTGGTTCAGCGAAGCAGCCGACCGCCACGAAGGCGGGTGGCGCGGGCCAGGAGCACGGCGGTCAGGACCACGGCGCGCACGGCACTCCCCCGCCCGCGACCGGCCAGACCCCGGTGCAGAACCAGCCCCCGGTCAAGCCCGCGACCGGCAAGCCCCTGTTCTTCTCGGCCGATCTCGACGGCCGCCAGGAGGTCCCGACGGCCGGTGGCCCCGACGTCGGTGACAACGACGCCAGCGCGAAGGCCCTGGTCGAGGTCCGCGGCGACCGCGTGACGTTCGCCGTGCAGTGGCAGAAGACCTCGCAGCTCACGCTCGGCCACATCCACCAGGGCGCGGCCGGCCAGAACGGCGCGGTGAAGGTCAACCTGTTCACGACCCCGATGCCGGAGACGCTGAACGCGGCCGCCGGCCAGACCGTGGTCGACGCCCAGCTCGCCAACGACATCCGCAAGAACCCCGCCGGGTTCTACGTGAACCTGCACAGCACCGAGAAGCCCGGTGGCGCCGTCCGCGGCCAGCTCAAGCCGTTGACCAGGCAGGTCAACCCACTCGACATCATCAAGGGCGGCAAGCTGCGCGCGTTCTCCAACGGCCGCAACGAGGTTCCGGTGCAGGACGGCCCGAAGGTCGGCGACCCGGACGGCCAGGCCATCACGTTCGTGCAGCCCACCGCCACCGGTGTCGACTTCTCGCTGGCCTGGGTGAACATCGACGCGCCGACGCTCGGCCACGTCCACCAGGGCGCCAAGGGCGTCAACGGCGCCGTGAAGATCACGTTCTTCGGCACGGCCGTCCCGAACGGCATCTTCGCGGTCTCGGGTTCGGCCGCCGCCGACAAGGCCACGCTGGACGCGCTGCGCAAGTCCCCCAAGGACTTCTACTCGAACATCCACACGGGACCGTTCCCCGGCGGCGCAGTGCGCGGCCAGTTCACGACCCACTAGTGACCACCTGAATGAGGAAGGCGCCGCGACCGCGACCCCCACGGTCGCGGCGCCTTTCTGCTATCTGCCGACCAGGTCGACGGTCTTACCCGCTCGTCGCGACTGGTCCACCCACTGGTCGATCGCCTGCCCGCAGGCCTGGTCGAGGTGCCGGACCCCGCTCAGGTCCATCCGGACGTGCTCCCGGTCCACCCGGTCGAGCTCGTCCAGCAGCACCGGCAGCCGCAGGAACGTCGCGTTGCCGCGCAACGCCACCCCCTCCGGCGTCACGGTCACCTGGAGCCTGGAGACGTCCCAGGCCGTCTTGATGACCGCCGCGAGCAGACCGGCGACCGTGCCGGTGAGCAGGTCGGTGCCCACGATGAGACCCGCGGTCAGGACGAAGACGAAGCCCTCGGCCTTGTCCGTGCGCCACAACGAGACGACCTCGCGAAGGCCCAGCAGCTTCCAGCCCGCGTGCACCAGGACCGCCGCCAGCACGGCCACCGGGATCAGCGTGAGCAACCCCGGCAGCAGCACGACGAACAGCAGCAGCCACACGCCGTGCAGCACCCGCGACGCCTTCGTCCGGGCACCGGCGTTGACGTTGGCGGCGCTGCGCACGATCACGGCCGTCATGGGCAACGCGCCCAGCAGACCGCAGATCGTGTTGCCGACGCCCTGCGCGACCAGTTCTTTGTTGTACTGCGTGCGCGGACCTGTGTGCATCCGGTCGACGGCGGCCGCGCTGAACATCGACTCGGCCGAGGCGACGAGGGCGAACACCACCGCCGTGCCGATGACTCCCGTGCTGAGCAACGAGAAGTCCGGCAGGTGCACGTCCGTGGAGAGCGTTCCTACGTTGATGCGGTCCACCGGTGTCGCGAACACCGCCGCGATCGCGGTGCAGACCACCACGCCGACGAGGATGCCCGGCACCACCTTCATCGGGGTGCGCTGCCACAGCAGCATGATCAGCACGGTGAGCAGGCCCAGCGCCAAGGCGACGGGCGAGACCACCAGGTGCCTGAGCTGACCGAAGATCAGCACGAGGCCGATGCCCGCCAGCATGCCCTGCACGACGGACGGCGAGATCGCGCGGAACCACCGTCCGCACCTCGTTAAGCCCAGCACCACCTGCAAAAGCCCGGCGCCGAGGACGATCACGCCCAGCGCCGCGATCCCGTGCCGGCTGACGGCATCCGCCACCAGCACCGTCAGTCCGGCGGCCGGCCCGCTCACCTGCATCGAGCTGCCCGGCAGCAGGCCGACGACGATGCCGCCGACCACTCCGGTCACGATGCCGAGCTCGGCCGGCACCCCGGACGCCACCGCCACGCCCACGCACAGCGGCAGCGCCACGAGGAACACGACGACCGACGCGCCGATGTCGGTCCAGTACTTCTTCATCACGTCGAGACCCCTACAGCGGAAGGAAGGCGTGCTCGGCGCACGCGGAGACCTCGCCGGTCTCGATGTCGTAGAACCAGCCGTGGACGCGCAACGACCCGGCGGCGACCTCCTCCGCCACGAACGGGTACGCCAGCAGGACGTCCAACTGGGCGCGGACGTGGTCCTGGCCCTCGGGGCGCATCGCCGGGCCGGACGCCTGCCGGGGCTGCCCCGGACGCAGCCAGCCGCGCATCGCGGGCAGGTGGTCGATGCCGCCGCCGTTCAACGCGCCGACCGCACCGCAGTGCGAGTGGCCGCAGACGACGATCTCGCTGACGCCGAGCTGGAGCACGGCGAACTCGATCGTGGCCATCTCGCTGGACGGCGTGGTGAGCGAATAGGGCGGGATGACGTTGCCCGCGGTGCGCATCTCGAACAACGAACCGGGCTCGGCGCCGGTGATCGCCGCCGTCACGATCCGCGAATCCGCGCACGTGATGAACATGGTCGTGGGTTGCTGACCTGCGGCGAGCTTGCGGCCGAGTGCGCTCGAACGCGAAGCGGCGTGTGCGCGGGCATGCTGAACAAAGCGATGGAAGTCCATGGGAATCCCTCACTGCGATAGGTAATAGGTGTTCGGTTAGACCCGGGGAGAGACAGGTCTGATCAGTTGCGGAACACCTGCAACGCAGGAGGTGTGCGCCAGACCACTATTGGTTCGGCGTTGGACACGAGAGTGAGAACACCGGGCACGGCACGGGGCGTGAACACGGTGAAGAACGACGGTGCGGCCACATTGGACGAACGGTCGACGGAACTGACCAACAGGCGCAGCCGGCTCGGGTCGCGCTCCTCGCGGGGCGCTTCCTCCTTGGGAGCCGAGGTCTTCGACTTCGGTGGTGGCGCGCCGATCGACGCGGTCGACACGGCCGGGGTGAGCACGGCGCAGAGCGCGACGATGACAGTGAGAAGAACACTGCGCATGCCGACACCCCCCGACTGAGTTGATCTACGACTATCAGTTTCGCCCGAAGTGGACAACCCGCGCGATATACGAGACGGACTTCGCCCGGATCACACCGAAGTTTCACCCGAAAGTGTTTCCGCTTTTACGGAAAGGTACGTACACACAGAGTGGCTTCGCTGCGTTGTAGATGTGCCAATTAGTGGACACCCGGCCGCCGATCCCCGCCGACTCTGCACAATCGGTGACCGAATGCCAAGGGAGGCGATCGTGGCGAGGGTTTTCATCAGCCACGCAACACAGAATGTGGCGCTCGCGACACAAGTGCGCAACTGGCTGGACCCGGACCATGAGACGTTCCTGGAAGTTCACCCCGATGACGGAATCCAGGTGGGAGAGGCCTGGCGCGAGCGTCTGCACCTGGAGCTGCGCCGGGCGGACGCCGTCGTCTGCGTCGTCAGCGAGGCGTCGGTCAGGTCGAGCTGGTGCACCGCCGAGGTGGCCATCGCGGACGCGCTGGGGTGCCTGCTGCTGCCGGTGCAGCTCGGCGGCGTCATCCACCCGTTGATCAACCACCTCAACCACATCCCGCACACCACCGCCCGCGAACACCTGCGCAAGGCGCTGCGGCAGTTCGACGCGGGCGGCCGCAAGCTCGCGAAGAACCAGGAGCCGTTCCCCGGCCTGGACGCGTTCAGCACCGCGTTGAGCGCCGTCTTCTTCGGCCGCGACACCGAGACCCGCGCGCTGGCCCGCAAGGTCCGCCGCGCCCCCGGCCTGCTCGCCGTCGTCGGCCCGTCCGGCTGCGGCAAGTCGTCGCTGCTCAGGGCCGGCCTGCTGGCGCAGCTCGCGGACGACCCGCGCTGGCTCGTGACGCCGCCGTGGCTGCCGGGCAACGACCCGCTCGACGCCCTCGCCCGCGCGGTGCGCAAGACCGCTTTCCAAGCGGGCCTGCGCTGGTCGGTCCAGGAGACCAAGGACCGGCTGGTGCTCGACGGGCTGCGCGGCGTGGCCCGCGAGCTGGTGGACGACGACCGCAGGCTGCTGATCACCGTCGACCAGGCCGAGGAGCTCTTCACCCGTGCCGCCGAGAAGGACCGCCAGCAGGTCGCGACCCTGCTCCGGGACGCGATCGCGGGCAACGTGCGGGTGGTCGCCACGCTGCGGTCGGAGTTCCTGGACGAGCTGCGGACGTTGCCGGAGCTGGGCGGCGTGCACCTCGGCAGCTACGTGCTGGCGCCGCTCGCCCGCGAGGTGCTGAACGTCGTGATCACCGGCCCCGCGCGGGTGGCCGGACTCAAGGTGCACCCGGAACTGGTGGCGAGGCTGGTCGAGGACACGGCGAGCGGCGAGGCGCTGCCGTTGCTGGCGTTCACGTTGCAGCACCTGGCGATCGGCGTGCCCCGCGGCGGCACGTTGTCGAGCGAACGGTACGAACACCTCGGCGGCGTCCACGGCGCACTCGCCCGGCACGCCGACGAGGTGCTCGACTTCGCCGTGGCGGAGACCAGGACCGGTCGGGAGGAACTCCTCGCGCGGCTCGCCTCCCTCGCGACGCTCGACCACACCGGCAGGCCGACCCGCAAGCGCGTCAGCCTCGCCCAGCTGGACTCCCGGGCCCAGGACGCGCTGGAGGTGTTCGTCCGGCACCGCCTGCTGACCGCGAGCGGCGACCAGCGGGGCCGCTGGATCGGCGTGGCGCACGAGGCGTTGTTCACCGAGTGGCGCCCGCTGCGCAACGCCATCGACGAACGCCAGATCGGCCTGCGCGCCGCCCAGTCCGTCGAACTGGACGCCTCGCAGTGGATCGAGGGCGGCCGAGCCGACCACCTGCTGCTCAACAAGGACACGTTCGCCGCCGTCGCACCCCTGGTAGCCGCCGATGACCTCTCCCCCGCCGCCCGCCGGTTCCTCGACGTGAGCAGGGGCCGGATCGAGGCACTGCGCCGCCAGCGCCGCCGCGACCGCAGGCAGACCATCAGCTGGCTGGCGGTCTTCCTGGTGACGGCGATCGGCGCGGCCGGCCTCGCGGCGGCCCAGTGGAGCGTGGCCAGCGACGAACGCGACAAGGCCGTCGCCCGCTCGCTCACCGCCGAGGCGCGGTTCCTCCGCGAGTCATTGCCACAGCTGGCGTTGCGGCTGAGCCTGACCGCGCATGCGTTGGCGCCCAACGACGACACGCGCGCCGACCTGACCATGGTGCTCGCGGCGGAAGGGATCACGTCCGGCGACCTGCTCCGCGGTGCCTGCGCACTCGCGGAAGGCGGGCTCACCGCGCAGGAGTGGCAGCGGCACCTGCCGGAACTGTCCTATCGCGACACTTGTGCTACCGGGTGATGCCGAACTTCTCCTCGACCATCCGCCAGAACGCGGGCACGGCCTCGGCCACCGGGACCTCCTGCCGGTCGTAGCTGTCCTGCCGACGGCGTTTGGCACCGTGGAACAGCAACACGCAGCACCCCTCCCGGACCGGTACGAGCGACGACGGTGACGCGACGTGGATCGTCTCGTAGTACCAGGGCTTCGCCACCAGCGACACGGCGACGAGGTCGAACATCGACGTGGTCACCCCGAGCGAGTCGGCCGCGTCGCTGGCGAGCACGCTCGCCACGATGTCCCGCATGTGCTGGTGCGACGGCAAACCCGGCAACTGGTTGTGCTTCAGCCCGGCCAGCTCGGCGAACCACGCCGCGACGTCGTCCCAGCCGCGGTTCTCGAACTCTCCCCGGATCGCCCACACCACGCGGAACACCCTAGGAAAAGGCGAACGCCCCGCGCGACTCCATTGTCACGCGGGGCGTCATGCTGCTCTCCGCTGGTCGAACGCCGTTGTCAGACCACAGCGAGCGGAAGCTGGTTCGGGATGACCGGCGACGGCAGGTTCGAGGAACCCGTGAGGAAGTTGTCCACGGCGTTGGCCACGGACCGCCCCTCGGCGATCGCCCACACCACCAGGGAGGCGCCGCGGTGGGCGTCCCCGCAGACGAACACGCCGGGCGCGCTCGTCTGCCAGTCGGAGCCGCACGAGATCGTGCCGCGCTGCGTCAGCGAGATGCCGAGGTCGTCCAGCAGGCGCATGTGCTCGACGCCCTCGAAGCCGATGGCCAGCAGCACCATGTCCGCGGGCAGGACCTCGATCTCGTCGGACACCGGCACGACCGAACGGCGGCCGGACGAGTCCTTCTCGACCCGCACCTGCTGCAGCTCGATGAACCGCACGTGGCCCTCGTCGTCGCCCACGAAACGCTTGACCGCCACGGTGAAGCGGCGTTCGCCGGCCTCCTCGTGCGCGGGGTACGTGCGCAGGATGTGCGGCCACACCGGCCACGGCGAGCGGTCGTCGTCGCGGACCGACGGCGGCATCGGGTACTGGTCGAGCTGCGTCACGGACAGCGCGCCCTCGCGGGTCGCGGTGCCGTAGCAGTCGGCACCCGTGTCGCCACCGCCGATGACGATGACGTGCTTGCCCTCAGCGGAGAACGGAGACGGCCCGTCACCCTCGACGGCGCGGTTCGCGGGGACCAGGTGGTCCATCGCGAGGTGCACGCCCTGGAGCTCACGGCCGGGCGTCGTCTTGTCGTCACGGCCCCGCAGCGCACCGACGGCGAGCACGACCGAGTCGAACTCGGCCCGCAGCTGCTCGACCGTGACGTCGACGCCGACCTCGCAGCCGGTGACGAACTTGGTGCCTTCGCGACGCAGCTGCGACAGCCTGCGGTCGAGGACCTTCTTCTCCATCTTGAACTCGGGGATGCCGTACCGCAGCAGCCCGCCGAGACGGTCATCGCGTTCGTACACGACGACCTCGTGGCCCGCGCGGGTCAGCTGCTGCGCCGCGGCCAGACCGGCCGGACCGGAGCCGACGATCGCGACGCGCTTGCCCGACGACACGGCCGCCTGGGACGGCTGCACGTAGCCGTTCTCCCACGACATGTCCGCGATCGTCTCTTCGACGCGCTTGATCGCCACGGCGCCACCGGCGTCGTTCGAGATCGCCAGCACGCAGGCGGCCTCGCACGGCGCCGGGCACAACCTGCCGGTGAACTCCGGGAAGTTGTTGGTGGCGTGCAGGCGGTCCGAGGCCAGCTCCCAGTCGCCGCGGCGCACCAGGTCGTTCCACTCGGGAATCAGGTTCCCGAGCGGGCAGCCCGCCGTTCCGCTGTGGCAGAAGGGAATGCCGCAGTCCATGCACCGCGTCGCCTGCGTGCGCACGGCGGCGTTGCGCTCCTCCGGGGCTTCCTGGAGGTAGACCTCGTTCCAGTCCTGCAACCTCTCCGGCTTCGGACGCTTCGGCGCGTCGGAGCGGGAGAACTTCATGAAACCCTGTGGATCAGCCACGAGACGCCTCCATGACAGCCGCGTCAACGTCCCGGCCCTCAGCGCGGGCGAGGCGCATGGCCTCGAGAACGCGCTGGTAGTCGCCGGGCATGACCTTCGTGAACGCACCGGCCCGACGGGTCCAGTCCCCGAGCAGCGACGCGGCGACGGCGGAACCCGTGGCCTCGTGGTGCTTGGTGACGGCGTCCTTGAGCCAACGCAGGTCCTCGGCGCTGAGGCGCTGCAGATTCACCATCTCCTGGTTCACCGACAGGGGATCCAGGTCCAGCACGTACGCGATGCCGCCGGACATGCCGGCCGCGACGTTGCGCCCGGTCGGCCCGAGCACCACGGCCCGGCCACCGGTCATGTACTCGAACGCGTGGTCGCCCACGCCCTCCGCCACGAGCAGCGCGCCGGAGTTGCGGACGCAGAAGCGTTCTCCGACCCGTCCGCGCAGGAAGACCTCACCGGACGTGGCGCCGTAGCCGATCACGTTGCCCGCGATCACCTGCTGCTCGGCGCGGAACGGCGCGTCGTCGTGCGGCCGGACGATGATCCGCCCGCCGGACAGGCCCTTGCCGACGTAGTCGTTGGCGTCGCCGACCATCTCGAGCGTGATGCCGCGCGGCAGGAACGCGCCGAGCGACTGCCCGGCCGACCCGGTCAGCTTGACCCGGATCGTGTCGTCCTCCAGGCCCTCGCCGCCGTAGCGACGGGTGACCTCGGCGCCGAGCAGCGTGCCGACGGTGCGGTTGACGTTGCGGACGGGCAGTTCCAGGGTGACCTGGTGCGCGTCCTCCAGCGCCGCCTCGGCGAGCTGGATCAGCGTGCGGTCCAGAGCCTTGTCGAGGCCGTGGTCCTGCTCGCGGATGCGGCGCTTCGCCGTCGGGTACGGGGTCTCCGGCACCTCGAAGACCGGCGCGAGGTTCAGGCCCTCGGTCTTCCAGTGCTCGATCGCCTCGTCCTTGTCGAGCAGCTCCGCGTGACCGACGGCCTCGTCGATCGTGCGGAAACCGAGCTCGGCCAGGATCTCGCGGGCCTCCTGCGCGATGAACTCGAAGAAGTTCACGACGTGGTCGGCCTGGCCGGTGTAGCGGGCGCGGAGGTCCGGGTTCTGCGTGGCGACGCCGACCGGGCACGTGTCCAGGTGGCAGACGCGCATCATCACGCAGCCCGCGACGATCAGCGGCGCGGTGGCGAAGCCGAACTCCTCGGCGCCGAGCAGCGCGGCGACCACGACGTCGCGGCCGGTGCGCATCGCGCCGTCGACCTGGACGGTGATGCGGTCGCGCAACCCGTTGAGCAGCAACGTCTGCTGGGTCTCGGCGAGGCCGATCTCCCACGGCGTGCCCGCGTGCTTGAGCGAGTTCATCGGCGAGGCGCCGGTGCCGCCGTCGTAGCCGGAGATCAGCACGACGTCCGCGTGGGCCTTGGCCACACCGGCGGCGACCGTGCCGACACCGATGGAGCTGACCAACTTCACATGAACCCGGGCCTGCTCGTTCGCGTTCTTCAGATCGTGGATGAGTTGCGCCAGATCCTCGATCGAGTAGATGTCGTGGTGCGGCGGCGGCGAGATCAGACCGACACCCGGCGTGGAGTGCCGGGTGCGCGCGACCCACGGGTAGACCTTGAAGCCGGGCAGCTGACCGCCCTCGCCGGGCTTGGCACCCTGCGCCATCTTGATCTGGATGTCCGTGGAGTTCACGAGGTACTCGCTCGTGACGCCGAACCGTCCACTCGCGACCTGCTTGACCGCGGAACGCCGTTCCGGGTCGTACAGGCGCTCGCGGTCCTCGCCGCCCTCACCGGAGTTCGACCGGCCGCCGAGGCGGTTCATCGCGATGGCGAGGGTCTCGTGCGCCTCCGCCGAGATGGAGCCGTACGACATGGCGCCGGTGTTGAAGCGCTTGACGATCGCGCTGACCGGCTCGACCTCGTCGATCGGGATCGGTGTGCGGCCCTCGGCCTTGAACTTGAACAGGCCGCGCAGCGTGCCGCCCTGCCGGGAGATGCGCTCGACCTCCGCCGTGTACTGGCGGAAGACGTCCTCCTTGCGCGTCTTCGTGGCGTGCTGGAGCAGGAACACCGTCTCCGGCGTGAACAGGTGCAGCTCGCCCTCGCGGCGGTACGAGTACTCGCCACCGACCTCCAGGCGGCGGTGCTCGCGCGCCGTCGGGTTGTCCGGGTGCGCGCGGCGGTGGCGGACGGCCACCTCTTCGGCGAGCACGTCGAGGCCGGCGCCGCCAAGCTTCGACTGCGTGCCGGTGAAGTACTCGTCCAGCAGGTCGTTCGACAGGCCGACGGCCTCGAAGATCTGCGCCGCGGTGTAGGCGCCGACCGTCGAGATGCCCATCTTCGACATGATCTTCAGGACGCCCTTGACCAGCGCCTTGACGTAGTTGCGGATCGCCTTGTGCGCCGGAACGCCGGTGATGGCGCCCTGGCTGATCAGGTCCTCGATCGTCTCGAACGCGAGGTACGGGTTGACCGCGGCGGCGCCGTAGCTCAGCAGGGCGGCGACGTGGTGGACCTCGCGGCAGTCACCGGACTCGACGACGAGCGCGACGCGCAGGCGTTCCTTGGTGCGCACCAGGTGGTGGTGCACCGAGGAGACGAGCAGCAGCGACGGGATCGGCGCCATCCGGTGGTCCGAGTCGCGGTCGCTGAGCACCAGCGTCCGGGCACCGTTCGCGATGGCCTCCGACGCCTCGCGACGCACGCGCTCGATCGCGGCGGTCAGCGCCTCGCCACCACCGTCCACTTCGTACAGTCCGGACAGGACGGTGCAGGCGAAGCCCGGCAGGTCGCCGTCGTCGTTGATGTGGATGAGCTTCGCGAGCTCGTCGTTGTCGATCACCGGGTAGTCGAGCGTGACGTGGCGGCACGAGACGGGGCCGGGGTCGAGCAGGTTCTGCTCCGGGCCCATCACGCGCTTGACCGACGTGACGATCTCCTCGCGGATCGCGTCCAGCGGCGGGTTCGTGACCTGCGCGAAGTTCTGCACGAAGTAGTCGTAGAGCAACCGCGAGCGCTGGCTCAGCGCCGCGACCGGGGTGTCCGTGCCCATCGACGCGAGCGGCTCCATGCCCATGATCGACATGGGCGTGAGCAGGATCCGCAGCTCCTCCTCGGTGTAGCCGAAGGTGAGCTGGCGGCGCACGACGGACTCGTGGCTCTGCACGACGTGCTCGCGGTCCTGCAGGTCCGCGAGGTCGAGCAGGCCGGCGTGCAACCACTCGTCGTAGGGCTGCTCCGACGCGAGGTTCGACTTGAACTCCTCGTCGTCGATGATCCGGCCCTGCGCGGTGTCCACGAGGAACATGCGGCCGGGCTGCAACCGTCCCTTCGCGACGACCTGGTCGGACGGCACGTCGAGCACACCCGTCTCGGATGCGAGAACGACGCGGCCGTCGGCGGTCTGCCACCAGCGGGCGGGACGCAGGCCGTTGCGGTCGAGGACCGCGCCCACGAGCTCGCCGTCGGTGAACGTGACGCAGGCCGGACCGTCCCACGGCTCCATCAGCGACGCGTGGAACTGGTAGAACGCGCGGCGCTTCGGGTCCATCGTGGCGTGGTTCTCCCACGCCTCCGGGATCATCATCAGCACCGCGTGCGGCAGGCTGCGGCCACCGAGGTGCAGCAGTTCCAGCACCTCGTCGAACGACGCGGAGTCCGAGCCGTCCGGGTTGCAGATCGGGAACAGCCGCGCGAGGTCGCCCGGGATCAGTTCGCTGTCCAGCAACGCCTCGCGGGCGCGCATGCGGTTGCGGTTGCCGCGGACGGTGTTGATCTCACCGTTGTGCGCGACGAACCGGAACGGATGCGCGAGCGGCCACGACGGGAACGTGTTCGTGGAGAAACGACTGTGCACCAACGCGATCGCCGAGTAGAGGCGCTCGTCGTGCAGGTCGGGGAAGAACGCCGGCAGCTGCTCGGTCGTCAGCATTCCCTTGTAGACGATCGTTCGTGCCGACAGGGAAGGGAAGTAGACGCTGCCCTCGTGCTCGACCCGCTTGCGCAGGGCGAAGGCGAGGCGGTCCAGCGCGATTCCGGCCTCGTCGCGCGTGCCCTTCACGAAGAGCTGAGCGAAGTGCGGCGCCACCGACATCGCGGTCGGGCCGACGCTGGCCTTCTCCGGATCGGTCGGGACCGCGCGCCAGCCGAGGACGACGAGGTTCTCCTCCTCGGCGATCCGTTCGATCTGGACCATCGCGGCGGCGCGTTCTTCGGTCTCAAACGGCAGAAAGGCGATGCCGGCGGCGTACTGCCCGCGCTCGGGAAGGTCGAACTCGACCACCGCGCGCAGGAACTCGTCCGGCAGTTGAAGAAGAATGCCAGCACCGTCGCCGGACGTGGGCTCGGCGCCCGCGGCTCCTCGGTGCTCCAGGTTCGCGAGCGCCGTCAGGGCATCGTTCACGATGCCGTGGGAACGCCTGCCCTGGATGTCGGCCACCATGGCGACACCGCAGGCGTCGCGCTCCTCAGACGGGTCGTACAGACCCTGGGGGCCGGGGATGGCGGAGAAGATCACTGCGCAGACCTCCTTCGTCGTCCTCGCGTAAAGAACTAAAGTCCTCGTGCTCAGACCTCGAACCAACAGGTGGGAGCACGGGACGACGATGGCCCGCGTGTTGACGCGACTTTAACAGCCGCGAAACCCAGGGACACCCGCCAATGGGTGATCTAGGTCATGGATGTGTAACGATTCCCCGCTGGGGAACGACATTGCGGCCAACGTCGAGGTTCGTTACAGCCGAGTAAGCGTAACCGACCGTTCAACTCGGGCCAGTCGAGTGAGAGTTGCGCGACATTCCCGGTTTGCCACTGGTTGAGCCGGGTACTTCTCCGTTTTGGCTGATCAGCCGCCTGCCGTCCCAGTTAGCGGACGCTCACGCGCGTTCACTCGCGACCGTTGGCCACCAAACAAAAGACCGAGGCCCCGTTCACCCCGCGCCGCATGCGGGGAGAGCGGGACCTCGGCATACAAGGAGGTCGCTGGTCGCGTGGCCGGAGGCGGGAAGAGTCGCCTCCGGCCACGGACGTCCTAGTGAGCCGCGACGGGCTCCTTCTTGTCGTCGTTCTCGCCGGTCTGCTTCGCGAGCAGGTCGTCGACGTCGACGCTGTCCGGGTTGTTGAGGACGTGCGTCAGGCGCTCCTTGTCGAGGCCCTTCTGCCAGGCGGCGACCACGAGCGAGCCGACACCGTTGCCGATCACGTTGGTGATGGCGCGGGCCTCCGACATGAAGCGGTCGATGCCGACGATCAGCGCGATGCCGACCGCGGGGATGGCCGAGTGGGCCTCGAAGGCCTGCAGCGAGGCGGCGAGGGTGACGAGGCCGGCGCCGGTGACACCCGCCGCGCCCTTCGACGCGATCAGCATGAAGAGCAGCAGACCGATCTGGACACCGATCGACACGTCGTGACCCGTGGCCTGGGCGATGAAGATCGCGCCCATGGTCAGGTAGATGCAGGTGCCGTCGAGGTTGAACGAGTAGCCGGTCGGAATGGTGAGGCCGACGACCGACTTCTGGGCGCCCGCCGCCTCCAGCTTGACCATCATGCGCGGCAGCACCGACTCGGAGGACGACGTGCCGAGGACGATCAGGATCTCGTCCTTGATGTAGCGCAGGAACTTGAAGAGGCTGAAGCCCGCGAACTTCGCGACCAGGCCGAGCACCACGATGACGAACAGCAGGCAGGTCGCGTAGAACGAGCCCATCAGCCAGAGCAGCTTGCCGAGGACGCTGCCGCCGAACTTGCCGACGGTGTAGGCGATGCCGCCGAAGGCGCCGATCGGGGCGACGTACATGACGATCTTGATAATGCCGAACATGACCTTCGACACCGTCTCCATGGCGGAGACGACCTTGGCGCCGCGCTCACCCATGCCGGCGACCGCGACGGCCACGAGGATGGCGACCACGAGCACCTGGATCAGCTGACCGTCGGTGAAGGCGCTGACGAACGACTTCGGCACCAGGCTGAGGATGAAGCCGGTGACACCGGTCTCCGCGGTCGAGGCGGACTTCAGCGTCGCGTCGGCCTGGCTCGCGTTCAGCGTGATGTCACCGCCGTGGTGACCCGGCTGCACGATGTTCACGACGATGAGGCCGATGGCGAGCGCCACCGTGGTCATCGCGGTGAAGTAGAGGATCGTGCGGAGGGCGAGGCCACCCGCCTTGGCGAGGTTTCCGAGGCCCGCGATGCCGACGATGATCGTCGCGAAGATGGTCGGCGCGATGACGACCTTCACGAGGTTCACGAACAGGTCGGCGAGCCACTTCATCTCGGACGCCTGTTTGGGGAACAGGAAGCCGACGGCAGCGCCCAGAACGATGGAGACCAGCACCCAGAAGTAGAGGTGCTTGTAGATCGGTTTGCGCCCTGTGGTCGTGGTGGCCACTGTTCCTCCTTGAACTACGTGTTGCGAAGAGAGTGAGCCGCGCCACCAGCACCGACAAGCCGACGTGAGGAAACTTCAGACAGCCCTGACGTAACAGCTAGGCTTCGTCGGTGTCGTTCAGCCGTCGCACGCTTCTGCTAGGGGCCGGGCTGGCTCTCGCGGGATGCACCCCGCGCAGGGTCGAGGCGCCCGCTGAACTCGTGCTCGCCACCGGGCCGGAGGGCGCGGTGTTTCGCGAGGTCGGAGGGGCGCTGGCCGCGGCGCTGGCCGAACAGCTGCCCGGTACCAAGGTCACCGCGATCCCCACGGCTGCATCGGTTGAGAACCTGCAGTTGTTGCGATCAGGTGAAGCGCAACTGGCGTTGTCCTCTTTGGACCCCATCGACGATCCGCAGAGCGTGCGCGCGGTGGGGCGGCTCTACGACAGCTTCATGCAGATCGCCGTGCCGGCTGCCTCTTCGATACACACTTTCAGCGACCTTGCGGGCAAACGGATCTCGCTGGGGCCCACGGGGTCCGGTACCGAGTTCACCGCCGAGCGGATGCTGGAGTTCTTCGGTCTGTCCGCAATGGACGAACGGATGGCGCACGCCGAGGCGTCCCGGCGGGTCGCGAACGGGTCGCTGGACGCGATGCTGGCGTTGACCGGCATCCCGACGCCCGCGATAACGGATCTCCAGGGCAACGTGCGGCTGATCAACATCCCCGACGAGGCGGTCCGGCTCGCCGAGAAGTACAAGGGGCCCTACATCCCGGCGACGATCCCGAGCACGACCTACGAGGACGTGGCGGCGAACCAGACGTTCGCGGTGCCGAACCTGCTGCTGGCGCGCGAGTCGTTGAGCGCGGACGTCGTCGAGGTCGTGACGCGGACGGTGTTCACCGAGACCGCGCGGATCGTCGAGGGGCACCCCGAGGCGTCGCGGATCAACGTCCGCACCGGCATCGCGACCGGGCTCGTGCCGCTGCACGACGGCGCTATGCGCTGGTTCCGTTCCGTGAAGCGCTGAGGGCGACCTTCACGTCCAGGCCAGGGTCGGCGTCGTGCAGGGTGAGCGTGCCGCCGGCCGACTCGATCAGTTCGGCGCAGATCGCGAGGCCCATGCCGGTGCCCGCGATGTTCTGGTGCTTGGTGGCGCGCCAGAACCGTTGCAGCGCGAGCTCGCGTTCCTCGTGGGTGAGGCCGTCGCCGTTGTCGACGACGTGCAACTCGCCCTGCCGGCCGGTGACCCGGACCTCGGTCGCGTTCGCGAGGCGGATGGCGTTGCTGACGAGCTCGTCGAGCACGCTGCCGAGGCCGCCGGGCGGTTCCTGCATGGTGAGGCCGTTCGGCACGTCGATGGTGAGGGTGACGCCGGTCTTGCTGGCGAGGGCCTGCCACGCCGGGCGGTGCGTCGTGAGGAGCTGGTCGATCTCGACGGGTTCGGTCTGGCGGGCGCTGTCGAGCCTGGTCGCGGCGAGGAGCGTGTCGAGCACGCGGCCCATCTCCTCGGCTTCCTCGACCGCGATCTGGTGCGCTTCCCTCGCTTCGTCGCTCTCGACGTGCGGGCCCATGTTGTCGACGGCGAGCCGGAGGCTGGCGAGCGGGTTGCGCAGCTGGTGGGAGGCGTCGGCGACGAAGGCCTTCTGCCTGTTCAGGGCCTTGCCGACGACGTCGACCATGGTGTTGAAGCTTCTCGCGAGCCTGCGGAGCTCCTGCGGTCCGCCGACCTCGTCCGCGCGCACGTCGAGGTTGCCCTGGGCGACGGCGGCGGTGGCCTCGTCGAGCCGGCCGACCGGCCTGAGCACCCAGCGCGACATGGGCCACGCCGCGGCGACCACGGCCAGCATCGGCGCGAGCCCGGCCAGCGCCATGAGCCCCCACTGCCGCAGGACCTCCGCTCGCAGGCCCCTGGTCTGGGAGATGGTGACGACGGCCGCGACGACCTCGCTGTCCCGGCCGACCGGCTCGACCACGACCATCGGGCCCGTGCGCCACGGCCAGCCCGTGTACTCGGGTTCGGGGCGCACGCCACCGTTCAGCGCGGTGTTGAGGGCCTTGACGACGTCCGGGTCGTTGCTCGGGTCGAAGCCCAGCCGGGACGCGAGCAGGATCCGCTTGTCCGCGCTGACGAGCGCGACGGGGATGTCGTAGAGGTTGTCGTAGCGCTGGATCTCCTGGCTCAACGCCTCCAGCCGGTCCGACTGCAACGCGCTCTCGCCGAGGCTCGCGAACCGGCTCGCGTCACCGAGGCGGTCGAGGTACGTCGTCTGCGTCTCCCGTTGCACGACCGCGGACGCCAAAGGGATGCCGAGCGCCGCGACCAGGGCGACGAGCAGCGGAACCGTGATGACGAGCAGTCGGCGGAGCATCAGCCGTGATTGTTCCGCACCTGCCTGTGGATGTCTCTCGGACCCTCGTCACGTGGCGAGGCGGTACCCGACACCCCGGACCGTCTCGATCTTGACGTTGCCGCCGAGCTTCCCGCGCAGGGCCGCGATGTGCGTGTCGAGCGTCCGCGACGGCGCCTCCCAGTGCGCCTGCCACACCTGGTCGACGATGAAGTCGCGGCTGACGACCTCGCCCTTGCGGCTCGCGAGGAGTGCCAGCAGGTCGAACTCCTTGCGCGTCAGCGAGAGCGGTTCGCCGTCGAGCGTGGCCGTGCGCGTGGACGTGATGATCTGCAACGCCCCGACCTCGACCGGCGCCTCCGCCTCCGGCCCCGCGCGGTGGGCGCGGGTCCTGCGGAGGACGGCCTCGATCCTCGCCAGCAGCTCGGACGTGCCGAACGGCTTCACCACGTAGTCGTCCGCACCCGCCCGGAGGCCGAGCACGCGCTCGCGTTCCTCGCCGCGCGCCGTGACCGTGATGACGGCGGTGCCCGGACGGTGCCGCAACTCGCGCAGCACGTCCAGGCCGTCGCCATCAGGCAGGCCGAGGTCCAGCAACACCACGTCGGCGGGCGCGGCACGCAGCGCGTCGGCGGCCGTGGCCACCCGATGCACCTCGTAACCCGCGTGCCGCAGTGCGGTCAGCAGGCCCCTGGCCACCCGGTCGTCATCCTCGACGACGAGCACGCGCACAGATTCACTCCGGTTTGACGGACTCCGGGGAGTTCTTCTTCTCGGCGTCGCCCTCGCTCGTCGCGGCGACGCTCTCGGTTTCCTCGCTCTTCGCGGCTTCGGCGTCTTCGGCCTTGTCCTCGGCGGTGTCCTGCGGGGCGTCCGGGTCCACGGTGCCTCGCAGCGCCGCGACGTCCTCACGCTCACCGCGCGACTTGGCGATGATGAAGTACGCCACCGCCCCGAAGAACACGAGCGCCGACACGAACACGTTCACCCGAGTACCCAGGATGAGCGTCGCCTCGTCCGTGCGCATGAGCTCGATCCAGAACCGCCCGGCCGTGTACCCGGCCACGTAGAGCGCGAACACCCGCCCGTGCCCGAGCCGGAACTTCCGGTCGGCCCACACGATCAGCAGCGCGACACCGAGGTTCCAGATGAGCTCGTACAGGAACGTCGGGTGCACGATCTGAATCGGCGTGTGGTCGATCGCCACACCCGCCAGCGCGTCCTCACGACCCTCCGGCGTCACCCGCCGGTAGATCTCCAGACCCCACGGCAACGTCGTGTCGCCACCGTAGAGCTCCTGGTTGAAGTAGTTGCCGAGGCGCCCGATGGCCTGCGCCGCCACGATGCCGGGCGCCAGCGCGTCCGCCATCGCCGGCAACGGAATCCCCTTGCGCCGGCACCCGATCCAGGCACCCACGGCACCGAGGGCGATGGCACCCCAGATCCCGAGACCGCCGTTCCAGATCTCCAGCGCGGCCAACGGGTTCTTACCGGGCCCGAAGTACTTCTGGTTGTCCGTGATGACGTGGTAGAGCCGCCCGCCGACCAGCCCGAACGGCACGGCCCACACAGCGATGTCAGTGACCTCGCCCTTGATGCCGCCACGTTCGACCCAGCGACGCTCACCCCACCAGATGGCGACGATGATGCCGGCGATGATGCACAGCGCGTAGGCCCGGAGAGGGAGCGGACCGAGGTACCAAACACCGCGGTCGGGACTCGGGATCGTGGCCAGGAGGGCGTCCAACACGGCGACCACCGTACCGTCCGCGCTGTGAGCGCCTCGTTCGGACGCGCGATCGTTACCGACCCAGAACCCAACCGATCACGACCCGTCCACCCGAAGATCACGCCGAGTGCACGAAAGCCCAGCTGACCGGCCTTCCCACCGACAGGGCCGACCACCTGTGATCCGCTCGTGGGACGACGGTCACGTGCCCCGGCGCCCGCCCGAACCTGCCTTCGGACCTCGGGCACCCGCGCCCCGCGAACCCTCACCGCACGCCGTCACCTCGCACTCCCAGCCCTCGACTCGCTCAGCCTCACCTCCTCTCCACCTCGCCTCCCAGCGACATCTCGCCACTCGCCCTCCCTGCCCCGGTCTTCGCCGCCCGGTCTTCGCCGCCCCGGTTCTCGCCGCCGCGTTCCTTCCACCGTCACCGTCCTCGTCGCCTCGCCCTCGGTGCCTCTTCCTCGGTGCCTCGCCGTCCGTGCCTAGCTCTGCCTGCCTCGGCCCTCCCTGCCTTGGTCCTCGCCGCCTCGTCCCTTCCGCCTCGTCCCTTCCGCCTCGCCCTCCCTGCCCTCGCTCCTTCCGCCGCCTCGCCCCTGTCTCGTTCCTCCCTGCCTCGTTGTCCTTCCGTCCCGCCCTCCCTGCTCTTCCCCTTCCATCCCCGCCTCCCTCCACCTCCTCTCGGCGGCGTGCCCGCCTGCCGGTTCGAGACCTCAGGGCGTCCGTGATCGCCGACCCGAGATACTCGGACGCGGTCTCGGCGGACGCGCGAAAGGTCGGACATGACGGTCCTGGTGGTCGGCGGCGGTATCGGCGGACTGGCGACGGCTCTCGGACTCGCCCGGGCCGGGCACCGGGTGACCGTCCTGGAGGCCGCCCCCGCGTTCGAGGAGATCGGTGCGGGCATCCAGGTCGGACCCAACGGCTTCCGGATGCTCGACACCCTCGGCGTCGGTCCCGTGGTGCGCTCGCGGGCCGTGCACGTCGACGAGTTGCGACTCCGGTGCGGTGTGTCCGGCAAGCTCATCGCCGGGTTGCCGATCGACGACGGCTTCCGGTCCCGGTTCGGGACCTATGCCGTGGTGCACCGCAACGACGTGCTCGCGCCGTTGCTCGACGCGTGCCAGAGCCACGACCGGATCGACCTTCGAGTCAACAGCGGCGTCGCGGCCTACACCCAGGACGCCGACGGCGTCACGGCCGTGCTGCGGTCGGGCGATCTGGTGCACGGTGAGGCGTTGGTCGGGGCCGACGGGTTGCGGTCTGCCGTGCGGCGGCAGCTCGTCGGGGACGGCGATCCTCAGGTTTCGGGGCACACCACCTTTCGTGCGGTCATTCCGGCTCAGGACGTGCCGGACTCGTTGAAGGAGAACGTGGTCACGCTGTGGGCGGGACCGCGCTATCACGTCGTCTGGTACGTGATCGCCGGCGGGCGGTCCGTGAATCTTGTTGCCACGGCGGACAACGGGGCCACTGAGGCCATGGCCGGCAAGCCCGTCGAGCACGCTGACGTGATGCGGCACTTCACGCCGTTGTGCGCGGACGCGGCTCGGGTCATGGAGCTCGCCGACGAGTGGCGGGCCTGGGTGTTGTGCGACCGCATGCCGATCACGAACTGGCAGGATCAGCGCGTCGTACTGCTCGGGGACGCCGCACATCCCGTGTTGCAGTACGCCGCGCAGGGTGCCTGCCAGGCGCTGGAGGACGCGGTGTGTCTTTCCTCCGTGTACGACCCTCGTGACGTGCGGGGCTCTTTTGCGCGGTACGCAGCGCTCCGGTCGGAGCGGGCCGCACGCGTCCACCACGCGTCACGATGGATGGGCCGGGAGGTCTATCACGCCGACGGAGAGGCGGCGCTGGCCCGTGACGCGATGTTCGCCTCGTGGACCGTCGCCGACCTGCACGAACGGCTGGACTGGCTCTACGGCTAGGCGAGCAGGTCCATCGTGACCGGGAACGGCCGCTCGAAGGTCAGCACTCCTTCAGCGCTGGCCGCGATCTCGACGTACCTCTCATCGTCGCCGAGCTCGAACAGCGTCGCCTGGGGGACGTCCTTCGCCGGATCGATGATCAGGTAGTAGGAGATGCCCGCTTCCGCGTACATCTGGCGCTTGAGCACCAGGTCGTTCACCTTGGTGCTCCGGGAGAGCACCTCGCCGATCAGGAGCACGTTCGCCGCCGGCACGGTCAGGCTCTTCGCTCCCCGCTTCTTCAGCACCGTGAAGTCGGGGATGAACAGCCGGTCGCCGTCGAACTGAACGTTCAGCTCGATCGTGGTCTCGAACTCCTTCGGGCACTCGCTCCGGAGCGAGTAGGACGCGTTGAACACCAGGCGCTGGTGCAAGGCGTTACCCAACGGGCTCACGTAGAGCATCCCGTCAACGAGTTCGATGCGCTGGCTGTTGTCCTCAGGGAGCGAGAGGACGTCGTCGAGGGTCCACGGCCCTTCGTGGGCAGGCAGCAGGACATCGGGTCGAGCTTCGGCTGGCGCCGCCACTGGGCATCACCTCCGTAGACCGCCTGTGCACCACCAGTGTGGCACGCCGGGCGGATGGCTGGGTTGTGCATGAGTCCACGATCGCAGGTCGGACCGACGGTGAAGTGGGGTTTTGGACCCATCCGAACTGGATTCACTCGATCAGGTGTTCGAATCTGTGTCATGCTCTTGGAGGAACCGTGACGCCTCCAAGAGGAGGCAAGGCTCCACCACAACTGAACACCCGCCATCCCGACAACCACTCGATGACGGGCACGAAGTTCCACAGTTGCAAGCAATACCGCGCCACCCGACAACCACGACGGTGAAGCCGTCGCTGCAGAGGCGGCTTGACCAAGCTGGGGGCGCAAAGCAAAACCGCCCGGCCAGGACGGCCGAGCGGTTCCGCGAGAAAGGAGGTTCAGACGGTCGCGGCAGCCGACCGCACGCCCTTGGCGAGGTCCGCGGCCAACGCACGCACCGCGGTGTCGCCCTCGGCGACGGCCGACACGAACGCGGACCCCACGATGACGCCGTCAGCGAACCCGGCGATCTCGGCGGCCTGCGCACCGGACCGCACACCCAGCCCGACACCGACGGGCAGCGTGGTGTGCTCCCGCACCCGTGCGACGAGCTCGGGCGCGGCGGACGACACGACGTCACGGGCGCCCGTGACGCCCATGACCGCGGTGGCGTAGAGGAAGCCGGACGAGGCACGCGCGGTCATCGCGATGCGCTCCTCGGTCGACGACGGCGCCACCAGGAACGTCCGGTCGAGGCCGTGCGCGGCGGACGCCGTCATCCAGTCCTCGGCCTCGTCCGGGACGAGGTCGGGCGTGATGATGCCGAGCCCGCCGGCGGCGGCGAGGTCACGCGCGAAGGCGTCCACGCCGTAGCGCAGGACCGGGTTCCAGTACGTCATCACGACCGCACGACCGCCGGCCTCGGAGACGGCGGACACCACGTCGAACAGGTCGCGCACGCGGAAGCCCGCGGCCAGCGCCTGCTCGGCGGCGGCCTGGATCGTCGGGCCGTCCATCACCGGGTCGGAGAACGGCAGGCCGACCTCGACCAGGTCACACCCGGACTCGACCATCGAACGGAGGTAGTCCTTGGAACCATCGACCGTCGGGAAGCCCGCGGGCAGGTAGCCGATCAGCGCGGCGCGCGACTCGGCCTTCGCGGTGGCGAAAACGTCAGACAACGACGACATCAGGCCTGTCCCCCGTCAGCGAGGCCGAAGTACTTCACGGCCGTGTCCATGTCCTTGTCGCCACGCCCGGAGAGGTTGACGAGGAGGAGTCCGTCCGGTCCGAGCGACGGTCCGAGCTTCAACGCGCCGGCGAGCGCGTGCGAGGACTCGATCGCCGGGATGATGCCCTCGGTGCGCGAGAGCAGGGCGAACGCCTCCATGGCCTCGGCGTCGGTGACCGGGAAGTACTCGGCGCGGCCGATGTCCTTCAGGTGCGAGTGCTCGGGGCCCACGCCGGGGTAGTCGAGGCCGGCGGAGATCGAGTGCGCCTCGGTGATCTGGCCGTCCTCGTCCTGCATGACGTAGGACATCGCGCCGTGCAGCGAGCCGGGGGTGCCTGCCGTCAGCGTGGCGCCGTGGCTGCCGCTGTCGAGGCCGGACCCGCCGGGTTCGACGCCGACGAGGCGGACGTCCGCGTCGTCGATGAAGCCGTGGAAGATGCCGATGGCGTTCGAGCCGCCGCCGACGCAGGCGACGACGGCGTCGGGCAGCCTGCCGGCCTTCTCGAGGATCTGCTCGCGCGCCTCGATGCCGATCACGCGGTGGAAGTCGCGGACCAGCAGCGGGAACGGGTGCGGGCCCGCGGCCGTGCCGAGCAGGTAGTGCGTCTCGTCGACGTTGGTGACCCAGTCGCGCAACGCCTCGTTGATCGCGTCCTTCAGGGTGCGCGACCCGGACTTCACCGGGATGACCTCGGCACCCAGCAGGCGCATGCGGGCGACGTTCAGGGCCTGCCGCTCGGTGTCGACCTCGCCCATGTAGACGACGCAGTCGAGGCCGAGGAGCGCGCACGCCGTCGCCGTCGCCACGCCGTGCTGGCCGGCGCCGGTCTCGGCGATCACGCGCTTCTTGCCCATGCGCTTGGTCAGCAACGCCTGCCCGAGGACGTTGTTGATCTTGTGGGAGCCCGTGTGGTTGAGGTCCTCGCGCTTCAGCCACACCCGCGTGCCGGCGTGCTCGGCGAACTTCGGGGCCTCGGTCAGCAGCGACGGGCGGCCCGCGAAGTCCTTCAGCAACCGCTGGAACTCGTTCACGAACTCCGGGTCGAGCCGCGCCTTGTCGTACTCCGCGGCCAGCTCGTCCACCGCGGCGATCAGGGCCTCCGGGACGAACCGGCCGCCCCACGGGCCGAAGTGGCCACGTGCGTCGGGATCGTGCGGTGTGGGCGTGAACTGGCCCATCAGGAGCTCCTCTGAAGCTGTAATTCGATCGTGCCTACCGGCTGGGCCGGGGGCACGCGGGGTGTGAGCCCGCGGTCACGAGCTTGTTCACGGCGGCCTTGGGGTCTCCGCTGGTCACCAGGCTTTCGCCGACGAGCACCGCGTCAGCACCCGCGCCGGCGTACGACATCAGGTCACCGGGCCCGGTCACGCCCGACTCGGCGATCTTGATCGTCTCGAAGGGTAGTCCCGGAGCGATCCTGCCGAAAACGTCTTTATCGACCTCCAACGTGTGAAGGTTGCGCGCGTTCACGCCGATGACCGACGAACCCGCCTCCAGCGCCCGGTCGGCCTCCTCGGCCGTGTGCACCTCGACGAGCGCCGTCATGCCGAGCGACTCGACGCGGTCGAGCAGCGACACGAGCGCGTTCTGCTCCAGCGCAGCGACGATCAGCAGCACCACGTCGGCGCCGTGCATGCGCGCCTCGTGCACCTGGTACGGCGACACGATGAAGTCCTTGCGCAGCAGCGGGATCTTCACCGCCCGGCGCACCGCGTCGAAGTCCGCCAGCGACCCGCCGAAGCGGCGCTGCTCGGTCAGCACGCTGATCACCGACGCGCCGCCCGCCTCGTACGCGGACGCGAGCTCGGCCGGCTCCGGGATCTCCGCCAGCGCGCCCTTGGAGGGGCTGCGGCGCTTGACCTCGGCGATGACACCCACGTTCGGCCCGCGCAGCACCGACAGCACGTCGAGCGGAGGGGCGGACTTGGCCGCGCGCTCCTTGACGACGTCGAAGGGCAACTGGGCCTCGCGAGCGGCGAGATCCTCACGCACACCTTCGAGGATCGATTCGAGAACCGTCACAGTCTTGCTCCCCTTCCCGCTACGGGGATGCTAACCCCGGCGGAGTAACGCCCCAGCCACCGGGGTTCACCTGTCCCTGCAGCTAACCAAGGTTGTGCACGTGTCACATGCGCGAACGCGGTTGAATGATCTTCACTCGTTCGAGGAACGTTCGCCGGCCTTCTCGTCGTCGGTCGGGTCGTCGCCGCGCTCCAGAGCGCGCCACAGGTCGGTCTCGGGGTCGTGCGAGCGGGTCTTCTGACCGCCCATCCCGATCTTCGGCATGCGGCCTCCCAGGGCTACCTGGAGCACACCGGAAGCGGCCACGAGGACGCCTCCGGCGATCGCGAGCCAGTGGCCGGAGAACGCCGCCGCGATGCCCACGACGATCAGCAGCGCGCCGAGGATCCGGCGCACCGCCCCGCTCAGCGCGAGGACCGCCGCGACGGCCGCGAGGCACAGCAACGCGACCGGCACGAAGCCCGCGCCCCAGAAGGCACCCGCCGCGCCCACCAGCAGGAGCGCGGCGATCCACAGTGGACGGCTAGCGTTCAACTGCCGGCGCCATCGTCTGGGCGGTGGCGATCGCGGCCAGCACCGCGCCCGCCTTGTTCAGGCACTCGTTGTCCTCGGCCAGCGGGTCCGAGTCGGCCACGATGCCGCCGCCGGCCTGCACGTACGCGACCCCCTGGCGCACCAGGGCGGTGCGGATGGCGATGGCGGTGTCGGCGTCCCCGGCGAAGTCGAAGTAGCCGACGACGCCGCCGTAGAGGCCGCGGCGGGTGGGCTCCAGCTCCTCGATGAGCTCCATGGCGCGCGGCTTGGGCGCACCCGAGAGCGTGCCGGCCGGGAAGCAGGCGGCGACGGCGTCGTAGGCCGTCTTGCCCTCGGCCAGCTCACCGGTCACGGTCGACACGATGTGCATGACGTGGCTGTACCGCTCGACCTTGAAGAAGTCGACGACGTGCACCGAACCCGGCTTGCAGACGCGCCCCAGGTCGTTGCGGCCCAGGTCGACGAGCATGAGGTGCTCGGCGCGTTCCTTGTGGTCCGCGAGGAGGTCCTTCTCCAGCAGGGCGTCCTCTTCGGGGTCCTCGCTGCGCCAGCGGGTGCCCGCGATGGGGTGCGTGGTCGCCTTGCCGTCGCGCACCGTCACGAGCGACTCGGGGCTGGACCCGACGATGTCGAACCCGTCGAGGCGCAGCAGGTACATGTACGGGCTGGGGTTCGTCGCGCGCAGCACCCGGTAGATGTCGAGCGCGTCGGCGTCCGTGTCGATCTCGAACCGCTGCGACACGACGACCTGGAACGCCTCGCCGGCCCGGATGGCCTCCTTGGCCTTCTCGACGGCCGCGAAGTGCTCCGCCTGCGACCGCCTGCGCCGGAACTCGGGCTTGGGCCGGGAGAACACGGCGGCCGTCGGCGGCGCGGGCGTATGCAGCGACGTGGTCATCTCGTCGAGGCGGCGCACCGCGTCGTCGTACGCGGCGTCGACGCGCTCGGGCGAGTCGTCCCAGTTGATCGCGTTCGCGATGAGCGTGACGGTGCCCTCGTGGTGGTCGAGCGCGGCCAGGTCGGTCGCGAGCAGCATCACCAGCTCAGGGATCTTCAGGTCGTCCTCGGCGATGACGGGAAGCCGCTCCAGCCGCCGCACCGCGTCGTAGCCGATGTAGCCGACCATGCCGCCGGTCAGCGGGGGCATGCCGGGCAACGGGTCGGTGCGCAGCACCTCGACGGTCTCGCGCAGCACCTGCAGCGGGTCACCGCCGTCGGGCAGGCCGACGGGCCGCGTGCCCGTCCAGTACGCCTCGCCGCCGGTCGCCGTCAGCGCCGCGCTCGACCGCACGCCGATGAACGACCACCGCGACCACGAGCGCCCGTTCTCCGCCGACTCGAAGAGGAACGTGCCCGGCTGATTGGCCCCGAGCTTGCGGTACAGGCCGACCGGGGTCTCCGCGTCCGCGAGCAGCTTGCGCACCACCGGGATGACCCGGCGGTTGACCGCCAGCTCGCGGAACTCCTCACGCGTTGGGCTCACGGCCCCCAGACCAGCGGCGGCCACAGCCCCGATGACGCTCACCATGTCACCAATTGTTGCATAAATTCAACATCTGTTGAACTATGGCCCGTGTGGAGCAAGTGAACCAGAAACGCCGCGGTCGCCGAGCCGCGGGCGAGGACACCAGGGCCGCGCTCGTCGCGGCGGCCCGCGAGGTCTTCGTGGAGAAGGGCTACGACGGTGCCACGGTACGCGCGATCGCCGCCAAGGCGGGCGTGGACGCCGCGATGGTCAACCACTGGTTCGGTGGCAAGGAAGGCCTGTTCGCCCAGTCCGTCCTGCAGCTCCCCTTCGACCCCGCGGAGATCCTCAAGCGCCTGCTGGACGGCCCCGTCGAGGAGGCGGGCGAACGCATCATCCGCACCTTCGTGACGGTGTGGGACGCGACCGGCGGAGGCACGTTCGCCGCCCTGATCCGCAGCGTCACGAGCCAGCCGGAGGTGGCGGGCGCGCTCAAGGGGTTCCTGATCAACGCGATCTTCAACAAGGTGCTCGCGGAGATCGGCGCCGAACAACGCGAACTGCGCGCCACGCTCTGCGCGACCCAGATGGTCGGCCTCGGCATCGTCCGGTACGTCGTCGGGTTCGAGCCGCTGGCCTCGACCGACATGGAGACCGTGGTCAAGGCCATCGCCCCGAACATGCAGCGCTACCTCACCGGAGACCTCGACTAGGCCTCACGCGTCGGCGAGCAGCACCGTCGCGTCGAAGCAGGTGCGGTCGCCCGTGTGGCAGGCCGCGCCCTGCTGGTCGACGGTCAGCAGCAGCGTGTCGCCGTCGCAGTCGAGCCGCACCTCGTGCACGTACTGGGTGTGGCCGGACGTCTCGCCCTTCACCCACAGCTGCTGGCGGCTGCGCGAGTAGTAGGTCGCGCGGCGGGTCGTGAGGGTGCGGTGCAACGCCTCGTCGTCCATCCACGCCACCATCAGCACCTCGCCGGTGCCGCGCTGCTGGGCCACGGCGCACACGAGGCCGTCCGGGGTGCGCTTGAGGCGTTGCGCGACGGCGGGGTCGAGCTGGCTGCTCAACGGGGACCTCCCAGGTGTTCACGAGCGGGTCCGGTGTTGAGCAGGACCACTCCGTAGATGTGCACTGCGGACAGCACGCCGGACGCGACGCGGGCCCACGCCGGTCCGTCGGCCAGCACGATGACGAGGTGCAGCAGCGCGACCAGGATGAAGACGATCATCGCCGGGTAGTGCATGAACCTCAGGCGCAGCAGCAGGGCCGCGGCGATCGGGAGCTCGACGATCGCGATGAACGACGGCAGCTTCAGCACGTCGGGGTCGCCGGTCGCGCGCCACAGGATCAGGCCGACCACGAAGAACACCAGCGCGCCGCCGAGCGCGACCGCCGAGGCGACCCGCACCTCGACGGGTCTCATCGCACCACGACGCCCGCCTGGCGCAGGCCGTCCTTGACCTCGCTGATGCGGAGCTGGCCGAAGTGGAAGACGCTCGCGGCGAGCACTGCGTCCGCGCCCGCGGCGACGGCCGGCGGGAAGTGGTCGATCGCGCCCGCGCCACCGCTCGCGATCAACGGGACGTCCACCTCGCGGCGGACCAGTTCGAGGAGTTCGAGGTCGAAGCCCGCCTTGGTGCCGTCGGCGTCCATCGAGTTCAGCAGGATCTCGCCGACGCCCAGTTCCTGGCCCTTCGCGGCCCACGCGATGGCGTCGATGCCGGTGCCGGTGCGGCCGCCGTGGGTGGTGACCTCGAAGCCGGTGCCGCCGGGTACGCGCCGCGCGTCGACGGACAGCACGATGCACTGCGCGCCGTACCGCTCCGAGCACTCCTTGAGGAGTTCGGGGCGCGCGATGGCGGCGGTGTTGAGGCTGACCTTGTCCGCGCCCGCGCGGAGCAGCTTGTTGACGTCCTCGGGGCTGCGCACGCCGCCGCCGACCGTGAGGGGGATGAACACCTGCTCGGCGGTGCGGCGGACCACGTCGAACGTCGTCTCGCGGTCGCCGCTGCTGGCAGTCACGTCGAGGAACGTCAGCTCGTCCGCGCCCTCGGCGTCGTACGCCCTGGCGAGCTCGACCGGGTCGCCCGCGTCGACGAGGTTGGTGAAGTTGACGCCCTTCACCACCCGGCCGCGGTCGACGTCGAGACAGGGGATGACACGGACCGCGACTGACATGCGGGAAAGCCTACCGGGGTGTCTTGAGGACTACGCTGCGGCGCCATGATCAGCGACTTGGGCGCGGGCAAGTACCTGCTGCTGACGACGTTCCGCAAGGACGGGACCGCCGTGCCGACACCGGTGTGGGTGGTGGGCGGCGAGAACGACGACGTGATCTACGCCTGGAGCGCGCGGGACACCGGCAAGGTCAAGCGCATCCGCCGCAGCGGAGACGTGCAGGTCGGCCCGTGCGACGTCCGCGGCAACCCCCAGGGACCGTCGGTGCCGGCGCACGCCGCGCTGCTCGACGACGACGCCAGCGACGACGTCCGGGCGCGCATCTCGAAGAAGTACGGGCTGTTCGGCTGGGTCACCGTCTTCGGCAGCAAGGTGCGGCGCGGGCGGACCGGATCGGTCGGCATCCGCATCACCGCGGCCGCCGATCAAGCTTGAGTTGAGTCGTCAACGTCGGGTCAACGTTGAGGCGACTGCTCAACGTTGAGTCAACGTTGAGACCGTCAAATCAACGTTGACGCGGGCCGTCAACATGGACGCGCCAAAGGTTTGCGCACCGAAGACAACGTTGTCATCGTCAACGTTGACCAGGTGCGTCAATGTTGATCGCGGTTTGTCCACGTTGAGTCAATGTTGATCGCGACGCGTCAACCCGAGGTTGACCGGCCGCTCAACGTCAACCTAGAGTTGACGCATGATCCAGTTGACCGACCTCATCGTCACCGTCGCCCAGGAGGCCGACGACGCTCTCGTGCGCCTGTCCAAGGCCGTCGAGATGAGCGGTCAGCTCAGCGAGCTCGGCGACCACCTGATCGGCCACTTCGTGGACGAGGCGCGGCGCGGCGGGGCGAGCTGGGCCGAGATCGGGGAGAGCCTCGGCGTCACGAAGCAGGCGGCGCAGAAGCGGTTCGTGCCCAAGGAGTCACCGGAGCTGGGCAAGCCGACCATGGAGCGCTACACGCAGCGGTCGCGGCGGGTCATCGCGCTCGCGCGGCACCACGCCCGGTTCAGCGAGCGGATCGGCACCGAGCACCTATTGCTCGGGTTGCTCGACGAGTCGGCGGGGCTCGCGGCCAAGACGATCGCGAAGCTGGAGTCCGGGGACGGCAGCACGCGCATCGCGACGCTCAACCGCCTCGACGCCGAGGCCAAGCAACGGCCGGAGAAGCAGCCGTACACGACGCACTGCAAGAAGGCCCTCGAACTGGCCGTCCGCGAAGCACTCCGCATGGGGCACATGTTCATCGGCACCGAGCACATCCTGCTCGGCGTGCTGCTGGAGGCAGATGGGACCGCGGCCGACGTGCTTCACAACACCGGTGTGACGCACGTGGCCGCGGCCGCTCACATCGAGTCCGTGGTCAACGGACCGCAGCGAGTGCTTCCGGGAGCGTGAACGCGCCGGCGTAGAGGGCCTTGCCGATGATGGAGCCCTCGACGCCGTCGCGGGAGAGCGCGGACAGGGCCACCAGGTCGTCCACAGTGGACACGCCACCGGACGCGATGACCGGGGCGTCGGTGCGGGCGCAGACCTCGCGCAGCAGGTCGAGGTTCGGGCCGGTGAGCGTGCCGTCCTTCGACACGTCGGTCACGACGTAGCGGGTGCAGCCGTCGCGGTCGAGCCGGTCGAGGACCTCCCAGAGGTCGCCGCCGTCCGACGTCCAGCCGCGGCCCTTCACGCGGTGGCCCTGCTCGGTGATGCGGACGTCGAGACCCACGGCGATCTGCTCGCCGTACGCGGCCAGCGCCTTCGCGCACCACTCCGGGTCCTCGAGCGCGGCGGTGCCGAGGTTCACGCGCGCGCACCCGGTGGCGAGGGCCGCCTCCAGCGAGGCGTCGTCGCGGATGCCGCCGGACAGCTCCACCTTCACGTCGAGCTCGCCGACGACGCGCGCGATCAGCTCGCGGTTCGAGCCGCGCCCGAACGCCGCGTCGAGGTCGACGAGATGGATCCACTCCGCCCCGTCGCGCTGCCACTGCAAAGCCGCGTCGAGCGGCTCGCCGTAGTTCGTCTCGGTACCGGCTTCGCCCTGCACGAGCCGGACGGCACGACCGTCGGCCACGTCAACAGCGGGGAGGAGTGTGAACGTCACGCGGTCAGCCTAGCGTCACCGAGGACGAGGGCGGCCACGCGCTCCTGGGCCTCCGCCGTCCTGATCGGACACGGCGAACACGCGCAGCCGCGTGGTCACGACAGGGTGGACAGCCAGCTCTGCAGCAGGTGCGCTCCGGCGTCGCCGGACTTCTCCGGGTGGAACTGGGTCGCCCACAGCGGCCCGTTCTCGACGGCCGCCACGAACTCGTCACCCGAGTGGTCCGCCCACGTCACGAGCGGGGCCTTGAGGTGGTCGGCCGGCTCCAACTCCCAGCGGCGCACGCCGTAGGAGTGCACGAAGTAGAACCTCGTGTCCTTGTCCAGACCGGCGAACAGCTGCGATCCCTCGGGCGTGCGCACGGTGTTCCAGCCCATGTGCGGCACGATCGGCGCTTCGAGCCGCTCGACGGTGCCGGGCCACTCGCCGCAGCCCTCGGTCAGCACGCCGTGCTCGATGCCGCGGTCGAACAGGATCTGCATGCCCACGCAGATGCCGAGCACCGGACGGCCACCGGCCAGGCGTGCGCCGATGATCCTGGCGCCGCGCACCGAGTTGAGGCCCTCCATGCACGCCGCGTAAGCGCCGACGCCGGGGACGACGAGACCGTCCGCCTCACGGGCGGCGCGAGGGTCGGACGTCACCTCGACCTGGGCGCCGACCCGCTGAAGCGCGCGCTCGGCCGAGCGCAGGTTGCCGGAGCCATAGTCAAGTACGACGACACGTGCCACGCCGTCCAGGTTAGTCGGTCGGAACCGCACCCTGGGTAACCGGGATGACCGGCAACACCACGTTGATCGGTTTCGTCTGCACGAGCCGCCGCCGGAGCGTCACCAGCAACCCGACGAGCAACGCGAGCAGCAGCGCGCCGATCAGGTAGTAGACGACCGCCGGGATGTTCAGCAGGACCGTCACCAACGCCGTCAGCACCATCAGCGGGAAGATCAGCGCGAGCGGCCAGAGTTGCGCGCGCGGCGGTTCGAGCGTGGTCAGCACGGCGTCCGCCCTGCCCTGCTCGGTGAGCTCCGCCACCTGCGCGACCTCCAGCAGCCCGGCGGCGCGGAAGAAGTCGGGGATCGCCGCGCGGCCGTTCTCGAAGTCGCGGATGCGTTCGAGCGTGCCCTTGCGGCTCGCGGACGGGTGCAGCGCGGTGAGCTTGTCGATGGCGTCGAGCTGCCACTTCTCCTTCTCGCGCAGGTCGACCATGCCCGCGGTCATGCGGTCGAACGCCCTGCCGACCGGCCCGGACTGCTTGGCCTCGCCCGACAACCGGAGCACCGCCTCGCGCGAACCCCACATGGAGGCGCGGCCGAGCGACGTCGTGAACATGTAGAGCAACGCGGCGTCGTCGTTCCACACGGCCAGCGCGGCGCCACCGCCGATCTTGCGCACCCGGTTCGTCATGTACGCGGCCTCGTTGAGCTTCGTGGCCGGAGGGGGCAAGAGCACCGTGCCGGACTGCACCGGGACGAGCGCCGCGGGCCCCACGTTGCCGCTGTGCATGGCCTTCTGCAGCTCGGCGGCGTTCAACGGGGTCCAGATCAGCATTCTCACGACCAACATCATTCCTGGTCCGCTTCGCGCGCCCGTGCGGACATGCCCAGAACATCACGTACCGGGAACGCAACCGTGCGCCGGGCACGGCTTCACGCCGCCGCGCTCACCGCTCCCAGCCACGCACGCCACGAGCACGTACACCGGAACCGTGACCAGGACCGGGATCTCCAGCGCCCCCATGCCCTGGCGCTCGCCGACTTCCCGCCGTCGACTCCGTCCACATAAGACCGAACCGCCGCGCGGGTCGGGCACGATCAGGATCCCGCCTGATCGTGCCCCCACCTCGTTACCGAATCGCGCGCGAAGGCGCGCCGGTCCAGTCATCCCCCATGGCGAACATGTTCCTTCACCCCCTGAAGAAACTCCGCACAGCACTCCCCAGCCCCACCACGTCGAGATCATGAGCAGCGTCATGGTCTTCGGCCGTGCCGTAGTTGCGGAGCTCTGCGTGCCGTTTGACGCCTATACAACGCACACGGTGCGGAATAGGTTGCAGCGTTTCTGAGATTTGATGGGAAGAAGTTCCTTCGAGGTACGGCTCGACCACCATCACGTCGGCGTGGTCGGTGTCCTGCACCGCCCTCAGCAGTCCGTCCGAGTCGAACGGGCGGATCGTTGCCGCGTAGAGCACCGTGACATCGGCCTTCTCGCGCTCGACGGCGGCGAGCACGCGGTCGAGCATCGGGCCCACGGCGAGGACGACGCCGCGCTTGCCGTGCTTCAAGGTTGTGAAACCTTCGCCCACGGGGTGCGGCTGTGCGTTCTCGTGCAGCGAAAGCCTCATGTAGACGCGGTTCTCGTCCTTCAGTGCCTGGCGCAGCAACGGGACGACCTCGTCCGGGTGACCCGGCACGTGCACGGTCCAGCCCGGCAACGTGTCGAACAACGCGACGTCGGCGGGCGACTGGTGGGTGCGGCCCCACGCCGGGTCGTCATAGGACGCTCCGATGCTCACGAACACCGCGCCCACGTCCTGATGTCCGATGTCGAGCTTGATCTGCTCGTACGGGCGTTCGACCAGGAACGGCGCGTAGCTGTGCACGACCGGTCGCAGTCCCGCCAGCGCCAGGCCGCTCGCCACGCCGACCATGGTCTGCTCGCGGATTCCCACGTCCACGACGCGTTCGTTCTCCTGCGGGAACTCGTTGCTGGAGATCACCGCGGTCACCACGGCGATGCGCGGGTCGGCGGCGATCTCGTCGTTGACCGTCTTCACGAAGGCCTGGCGCATGGTGGTCATCAGTAGCTCTTCTCTACCTTGGCGACGACCGCATAGGGGCGGTCGTGCGGCGCGGTCAGTGCGGTGAAGATCGCCTCGTGGTCGCGGCCGTCGATCTCGGCCGTCTGCCAGCCCTCGACGGCGAACCTGCTCGCGATGCCGCCGGGCCACCCGTACATCGCGGACTGGTTGTCGATCACGATCGCGGTGAGGTTCGCGACACCGCGCCGAGCCGCCACCGCGATGGCCTCGTGGTTGCTGCCCTCGTCCAACTCACCGTCGCCGACCAGCACGAACGTGCGGCCGCGACCGCCCGCGACCCGTTGCCCGATGGCCGTGCCGACGGCGATCGGCAGACCGTGGCCGAGGGAGCCGCTGCTGATCTCCACGCCGCGCACGAGCACCCGGTCGGGGTGCTGGCCGAGCGGGCTGTCCCACGAGGTCCAGTTGTCCAAAATGGACTCCTCGATGAACCCCTTCTCCGCGAGCACGGCGTAGTACGCCATCGGGCCGTGTCCCTTGGAGAGCAGGAACCGGTCGCGGTCGGGGTCGTCGACGGTCGCGGGTGTGACGTTGAGGACCTTGTCGTAGAGGACCCAGAGCACGTCGATGGTGGAGGCCGCAGCCCACTCGTGCTTCTCGTCCCCGGTCATCCTCGCGAAGAGCTCTGGTATCCGTTGCATGGCACCAACTCTTTAACCTCGACCATGCTGGAGGTCAAGACCGTTACCATGATCTGGTGAGCAAGCTGCCGGAAATGCTGACCATCGGCCAGGTCGCCGAACGCAGCGGCGTCCCCCACACCGCGCTGCGCTTCTACGAGGACAGGGGCCTGATCGCCTCGGTGCGGACCGCGGGCAACCAACGCCGCTACCTGCGCTCGGTGCTGCGCCGGCTCGCGTTCATCCGCACCGCCCAGCGCGTCGGCCTCACCCTGGAGGACGTCCGAGACGCCCTCGCCCAGCTCCCGGACAACCGCACGCCCACGAAGTCCGACTGGGAACGCCTCTCGCGCTCGTGGAAGTCGGAGCTCGACGCGCGGATCGACGCGCTCTACCGGCTGCGCGACCGGCTCAGCGGGTGCATCGGGTGCGGCTGCCTGTCGCTGCGCAGCTGCGCGCTCCAGAACATCGACGACGAGCAGGCGTCCCACGGGCCCGGCGCGCCCAAGCTCAAGCCCGTGGTCGAGGGCGGCACCGACTAAAACCGCTGGACCGGCTGTGGTTTCCTGGTGACCAAATGGAAGACGAACGAATGATCCGCCTCTCCAAGCGGATGTCCAAGGCGCTGCGGCACAAGCCGGAGCGCGTCGGCCTGACCCTCGACGCCGCCGGCTGGGTGCCCGTGGCCGACCTCCTGAACGCCCTCGGCATCACCGAGGCCGACATGGTCGAGGTCGTCGCCCGCAACGACAAGAACCGCTTCACGGTCGTGGGTGACCGCATCCGGGCCAATCAGGGCCACAGCGTCGAGGTCGAACTCGGACTGCCCACGGCCGTCCCGCCCGGCGACCTGTTCCACGGCACGGTGGCGCAGTACCTCGACGACATCATGCGCGACGGGCTGCGGCCGATGTCCCGCCACGACGTGCACCTCTCGCCCGACCGCGAGACCGCCCGCCGCGTCGGCGCACGGCGCGGACGGCCGTTGATCCTCGTCGTCGACGCCCAGGCCATGCACGCGGACGGGCACGAGTTCCGGCTCAGCGCCAACGGCGTGTGGCTCACGCAGCACGTTCCCGCCCGCTACCTTCGGACCTCGTGAAGCACATCGTCGAGAACGGCTACGACGTCATCGCGCAGCGGTACGTCGACTGGTCCGCGCAGATCACCGACGACCCCCGGCTGCGGTACCTCGCCGAGTTCGACGAGCGGCTGCCCGACGGCGCGAAGGTGCTCGAACTCGGCTGCGGCGCGGGTGTCCCCTGCGGCCGGAAGCTCGCCGAACGGCACGACCTGCTGGGCGTCGACCTGTCCCGGAGCCAGGTCGAACTCGCCCGCGCGAACGTGCCGGGCGCGCGGTTCGAGAAGGCCGACATGACCGCGCTCGACTTCGCGGAGGGCACGTTCGACGGCATCGCCGCGTTCTACTCGATCCTGCACGTGCCGCGCGCCGAACAGCCCGCGCTCCTCGCGAACATCGCGCGCTGGCTGAAGCCCGGCGGGCTGTTCCTGGCCTCGCTCGGGGTCGGCACGCCGGACGTCACCACTACCTGGCTCGGGGTGGAGATGTTCTTCGGCAGCAACCCGCCCGAGAAGAACCGCGAACTGCTCGCCGAGCACCTAGAGATCGTCGTCGACGACCTGGTGACCATGCACGAGCCCGGCCCGGCGACGTTCCACTGGGTGCTCGCCCGCAAGAGCTAGCACCCGGTGGTCGCCCCGGTCAGAGCAGCCAGAGGACGGCGCCGCCGACGGCCACGACGGTCAGCACCAGCAGGATGACCGCCAGGAGCTTGGCGGTCTTCCAGGTGGTGTAGACGCCACCGGCCAGGAAGCCCGCGAGGGCCAGCAGGCCGATGACGACGACTTCCTTCGGCATCAGAGCACGCCCTTGGTCGACGGGATGCCGCCGACGCGCGGGTCCGGCTCCACGGCCGCGCGCAGGGCGCGGGCGATGGCCTTGTACTCGGCCTCCGCGATGTGGTGCGGGTCGCGGCCGTACTCGACCCGCACGTGCAGGGCGATCTGGGCGTGGAAGGCCAGCGACTCGAAGACGTGCCGGTTGAGCACGAACGGGTAGTTGCCGCCGATGACGAAGCTGTTGAACTGCTCCGGCTCGCCCTTGTGCACGGTGTACGGGCGGCCCGAGACGTCCACCGCGGCGTGCGCGAGGGTCTCGTCCATCGGGATCCAGCAGTCGCCGAAGCGGCGGATGCCCTTCTTGTCGCCCAGCGCCTCGCGCAGGGCCTGGCCGAGGACGATCGCGATGTCCTCCACCGAGTGGTGGGCGTCGATCTCGACGTCACCGGTGGCCCTGACGATCAGGTCGAAGCAGCCGTGCACGCCGAACGCCGTGAGCATGTGGTCGTAGAACGGCACACCCGTGCTGATCTCGACCTTGCCGGTGCCGTCGAGGTCGATCTCGACGTAGACCGACGACTCCTTGGTGGTGCGCTCCACCTTGCCTACACGGCTCACCGGCTGACCTCCTTGCTGGCCGCGAGGAACGCGTCGTTCTCCTCGGGCGTTCCGACGGTCACCCGCAGGTGACCCGTGATTCCGACGTCCCTGATGAGCACGCCGTGGTCCAAATAGGACTTCCAGACCTCGCGTGCGTTCTCGAACCAGCCGAACAGCACGAAGTTCGCGTCCGACGGGACGACCTGGAAGCCCAGGTCCGTCAGCGCCGCCGACACCCTGTCGCGTTCGGCGGCGAGCTTCGCCACCGAGCCGAGGGTCTCCGAGGCGTGCCGCAGCGAGGCGCGCGCGGCCGCCTGCGTCAGCGCCGAGAGGTGGTACGGCAGGCGCACCAGCAGGAGCGCGTCCACCACGGCCGGGGCCGCCGCCAGGTAGCCGAGGCGGCCGCCCGCGAACGCGAAGGCCTTCGACATGGTGCGGGAGACGATCAGCCGCGAGCCGAACTCGTCCAGCAGCTTGATGGCGCTCTCCTGCGGCGAGAATTCCGCGTACGCCTCGTCCACCACGATCATGCCGGTCGTGGAGGCGATCAGCAGGCGCAGGTCGTCGAGCGGGATCGACTGGCCCGTCGGGTTGTTCGGCGACGTCACGAAGACGACGTCCGGCTTCGTCTCCGCGATCAGCGCCGCGGCCTTCTCCACGTCCAGCGAGAAGTCGGGCCGGCGCGGGGTCGGCGACCACTCGGTGCGCGTGCCCGCCGCGATGATCGGGTGCATCGAGTACGACGGCTCGAAGCCCAGAGCGACCCGGCCGGGGCCGCCGAACGCCTGCAGGATCTGCTGGAGGATCTCGTTGGACCCGTTGGCGGCCCACACGTTCTCGGACGTGAGCGGCACCGACGTGGCCTCGGACAGGTACGCGGCCAGGTCGTCGCGCAACGCCACCGCGTCGCGGTCCGGGTACCGGTGCAGCTCGCCCGCGATCTCGGCCACCGCGGCGACGACGTCGGCGGCGAGCGCGTCCGTCGGCGCGTACGGGTTCTCGTTGGTGTTCAGGCGGTACGGGACGTCGAGCTGCGGCGCGCCGTAGGGCGTGCGGCCGCGCAGATCCTCGCGCAGGGGCAGGTCCGACAGCTCCACCCGCGCGCCGATCACTGGCTTCATCGAGAGAACCTCGCTGTCACTGCCTGCCCGTGCGCGGGCAGGTCTTCCGCGTTGGCCAGCGCGACGACCTTGTCCGCGACCTCCCGCAGTGCTTCCTCGGAGTAGTCGATCACGTGGATGCCGCGCAGGAACGTCTGCACGGACAGCCCCGACGAGTGCCGCGCGCAACCGGCGGTCGGCAACACGTGGTTCGAGCCGGCGCAGTAGTCACCGAGCGACACCGGCGAGTGCGCGCCCACGAAGATCGCGCCCGCGGACCGGATCCGCGCCGCCACCTCGCGCGCGTCCCGCGTCTGGATCTCCAGGTGCTCGGCGGCGTACGCGTCGACCACCCGGACGCCTTCGTCCACAGTGGACACGAGCACGGTGCCGGACTGCCTGCCGCCCAGCGCGGTGCGGATGCGCTCGGTGTGCTTGGTCGCGCCGACCTGGCGCTCCAGCTCGGCGTCCACCGCGTCCGCCAGCTCGACGGAGTCCGTCACCAGCACCGACGCCGCCAGCGGGTCGTGCTCGGCCTGGCTGATCAGGTCGGCCGCCACGTGCACGGGGTCGGCCGACGAGTCGGCCAGGATCGCGATCTCCGTCGGCCCCGCCTCGGAGTCGATGCCGATCAGCCCGCGCAGCAAGCGCTTCGCCGCCGTCACGTAGATGTTGCCGGGACCGGTGACCACGTCGACCGGGGCCAGCTCGGCCCCGTCGGTGTCCACGCCTCCGTGCGCCAGCAGCGCCACGGCCTGCGCGCCGCCCACGGCCCACACCTCGTCGACGCCGAGCAGCGCGGCCGCGGCGAGGATCGTCGGGTGCGGCAGGCCACCGAACTCGGCCTGCGGCGGCGAGCACACCACCAGCGACTCGACCCCGGCGATCTGGGCCGGCACCACGTTCATGACGACCGTCGACGGGTAGACCGCCAGGCCGCCGGGCGCGTAGAGGCCGACGCGGGCGACCGGCACCCACCGCTCGGTGACGGTGCCACCGGGCACCACCTGGGTCGTCGTGTCGACGCGCTTCTGGTCCGCGTGCACTTTGCGGGTGCGGACGATGACCTCTTCCAGAGCCTCGCGCACAGCCGGGTCCAACGAGGACAAAGCGGACGAAATCTCCGAAGCGGGCACACGGACGGAAGCAGGACGAACACCGTCGAACTTCTCGGTGTACTCCAGCGCCGCCTCGACACCGCGCTCGGCGATGGCGTCCACCAACGGCCGCACATGATGCAGAACCGCGTCCACGTCCACCTCGGCGCGCGGCACGACGGCGCGCAACTGAGCAGGGGTCGTGGTGCGACCTCGCAGGTCGATGCGGTTGAGCATGACTTACAGCCTAGTTCCTGCGGAAATCTGTCAACGGTCAGCCCGCTATCGGCGCTACTCAGCCCGTGACGCCCCGGCCACGCTCGGTCGAGCACATCTCCGTCGCAAACCCCTGCTGATGATGGAGGACCCATGTTCACCAAGCGCCGCGGCAAGATCGCCGCGATGCTCGCCATATGCCTGCCCGTGCTGGTCGCGGGCATGGCGACGCCCAGCACGGCCGACTCCGGCCGCTACCTGCTGGAGATCACCGCCAACACCTCCGCCGAACGCACGCAGATCGCGCAGTCCGGCGTCGACGTGCTCGGCGCGGTGAAGCTCACCACCGTCTCCGTCGTCGCGGACAAGGCGCAGTACCGGGCCCTGCAGGCCACCGGACTGCCGATCAAGTACGTCGGCGACTTCGAGAAGGAGCTCAAGGCGCTCGGCAAGGTCGACTTCGCCGACCCGCAGCCCGGCCAGATCGGCACGCAGGACTTCCCGTCCGGTTACACGGGCTACCACAACTTCGCGGAGATGACCGCGGAACTCCAGCAGACCGTGCGCGACCACCCGACGCTCGCGAGCCTGCGCAGCATCGGCAAGAGCGCGCAGAACCGGGACATCTGGGCCCTCAAGGTCAGCGACAACGTCGCGACCGACGAGGCCGAGCCCGAGGTGATCTTCACGTGCAACCAGCACGCGCGTGAGCACATCACCGTCGAGCAGTGCCTCCAGATCATCAAGCGCTACACCGACAACTACTCGACGCCGGCCATCAAGAACCTGGTGGACAGCCGCGAGGTGTGGTTCGTGCCGATGGTCAACCCGGACGGCGTCGAGTACGACATCGCCACGGGCTCGTTCCGCGGCTGGCGCAAGAACCGCCAGGGCAACGGCACCGACCTCAACCGCAACTGGGGCTACAAGTGGGGCTGCTGCGGCGGTTCCAGCGGCAGCACGACGTCGGACACCTACCGCGGCCCGTCGGCGTTCTCCGCCCCGGAGACCACCGCCGTCAAGAACTTCGTGGACTCCCGCGTCGTCGGTGGCGTGCAGCAGATCAAGACGAACATCGACTTCCACTCGTTCTCGGAGCTCGTGCTGTGGCCATTCGGCTACACCACCGCGAACACCGCGCCCGGCCTGGACGCGACCGAGGAACGCGCGTTCCGCACGCTCGGCCAGCAGATGGCCGCCACCAACGGCTACACGCCGGAGCAGGCGAGCGACCTCTACATCACCGACGGCAGCATCGACGACTGGATGTGGGGCCAGCACAAGATCTGGTCCTACACCTTCGAGATGTACCCGAGCAGCGGCGGCCTCAACGGCTTCTACCCGCGGGACACGGTCATCGCGGCGCAGACGAGCCGCAACGACCGCGCCGTCGACATGTTCGTCGGCTACTCGGACTGCGTGAAGCGGGTCATCAACGTGTCGTGCTGACCGTCTCGATGATCTCCAGCGCCCGGTCGATCTCGGCGTGAGTGACGAAGTAGTGCGGGGAGGCCCGCACTACTTCGTCCAGGCCGCGCCGGGTCATGTCGAGCAACGTCGACCCGGCCGACGACACCGTCACGGCGACGGAGGCCTGCCACAGCCGGTCCTTCAGCTCCAGCGCCGGCACACGCTCCGACGTGAAGGTGACGATGCCCGACTGCCGCTCACCGAGATCGCGCACGGTGATGCCGGGGATGCCGGCGAGCCCTTCGCGCAAGCGCTTGGCGCGGTCGGCGACCTCGGCCTCGATCACGTCGAGCCCCAGGTCCAAGGCGTACCGCGCGGCCGCGATCAGGCCGAGCCGGTCGGCGACGCCGCACTCCCAGAGTTCGAAGACCCGGGCATCCGAGCGCAGCCGGTAGGACTGAGGGCCCGTCCACTCGCCGCTGTGCAGGTCCACCAGGCGTGGGTGGAGCCGCTCGCGCACCTCGTCGCGCACGACGAGGGCACCCGTTCCGCGTGGGCCTCGCAGCCACTTGCGGCCGGTGCACGACAGCATGTCGTAGTCGAGCCCGCGCAGGTCCAGTTGACCGGCCGACTGGCAGGCGTCGAGCAACACCAGCGCACCGACCTCACGAGCCGCCGCCGTGATGTCGTTGACCGGGTTGATCAGGCCGCCGTTCGTCGGCACGTGCACGAGCGAGATCAGCTTGACTCGGTTGTCAAGGTTCAGGGCGCCGAGATCGACCTGTCCGTGGATGTCGGACGGGATGACCTCGACGACCGCCCCGGCCTCCGCCGCACGACGCAGGATCGGGATCGCGTTGCCAGCGTATTCGGCCTCGGTGACGAGAATTCGGTCTCCGGCCGCCAGGGGCACCGCGTCGAAGGCCGCCAACCATGATCGAGTCGCACTGTCCGTGAAAGCGACCTCGGAGGGCTGACACCCGAACAGGTCAGCGAGAACGCCGTACCCCGCTTCGAGATCGTCCCGCCGTTCCGCCGCGGCCCGGTAGCCACCGATCTCGGTCTCCCGCCTGAGGTGGCCGATCACCTCGTCCACGACCGGTGCGGGAGGGATCGAGGAACCTGCGCTGTCCAAGAAGATCAGATCGCTCACTCACCCCACTGTGCCACCATCGAGTGCATGGGGGATCGCACGTTCGGGTACAGCGCTCAGGTAAGACCTTTCCTGTGGGTCTTCCTCGTGGTGACACCACTGGAGATCCTGCTCGTGGAGCTGATCGTGCCGTGGTTCTGGCTGCGCGCGGTGCTCCTCGCGTTCGGCGTGCTGAGCGCGGTGCTGCTCGGCTACCAGCTCTGGCTGCTCCACAGGTTCGAGCACGAGGTCGACGACGAGCACCTGTGGCTGCGGTACGCGCGGGAGTTCGAGTACCGGATTCCGTTGAGCGCCATCGAAAGCGTGACGCAGGGCACGACGAGCCGGACGCTCGGCAGGACCCGGTCCGTTGTGGACGGCACGCTGGTGCTGGAGATCTCCAGCTCCACCAACGTCTCGTTGCGACTGAACACACCGCAGGAGGTCGACCTGGGCCGCCAGGGCGCACATGACGTGACGAAGATCGAGTTCTGGACCGACGACCCCGACGGCATGGTGCGCGCGCTGCGAAAATAGGCTCACGGCCATGGTGGAGATCCCCTACGGCAAGCGCATGAAGCCGCGGTACGTGCGGTTCCTGATCATCACGGCGGTCGGGATCGCGCTCGTCGCGTTCGGACTCGACATCCCGTGGCTGCTCATCACGCTGAGCATCCTGGGCGTGCTGAACGCCGTCGTGTGCGTGGGCGCTCTCTACGTGCTGACGAAGCAGCCGCACACCGTCTCGGACGACGAGCTGCGGCTGCGTCAGCTGGGCTTCTTCGACTGGCGGCTGCCGACCTCGGACCTCGGCGAGGCCCAGCTGGCCGAACGCACCCACAAGGGGCAGCGCAGCGTCGAGGTGATCGGCGACGCGCTCGTCATCCAGTCGCTGACCAGGACGAACATCAGCGTGCCGTTCCGCGAGCCGCAGCTGGTGGACCTCGGCAAGACGGGGGCGAAGCGGGTCGCGCGCGTCGAGTTCTGGGCGGACGACCCGGAGCGCGCCGTCCGCGAGATCAACGCCAGGACTACTTAGGGTCCCACTTCTCCAGGTTCCACCACGGACCCCAGGCCAGCGCGCCGTAGGAGTTCGGGTCGACCACGGGCTGGTAGCCGTTCCACGAGTCGCGCATCACGTACGCGTGCTCGGGGAACACCAGCACCGCCATCGACGGTGCCGCCACGAACGCCTGCTGGAAGAGCTTGTACGCCACGGCCCGCTGTGCCGGGTCGATCAGCCGGCGGCCGTTCTCCAGCGCGGCGTCGGCGGCGGGACTGCCCTGGCCGCGCAGGTCGTAGAGCATCAGGTCGGGGTCGAACGGCGAGCCCTCGCCGTACAGCAGCGCGTCCTGGGCCATCCGCGGCCGGATCGCCTCCCACGACAGCCCGGCGAGCTGCACGTCCACGCCCACGGCCTTGGCGTCGGCCGCGAACGCCGTCGCGAGGTCGGCGCGCAGGTCGTCGCCCAGCGGGTACATCAGCGTGAACCGGGCCGCGACGCCCTCGCGCACCCGGATGCCGTCCGCGGCGGGCACCCAGCCGCCGACGTCGAGCTGACGGGCGGCCTCGGTCTTGTCGAAGCGGAACTTCGCGGTCGGGTCGAACTCCTCGGCCAGCGCGTCCGGCACCGGCGTGTACGCGATGGTGCCCTTGCCCTCGAGCAGGCTGTCGATCATGGCCTGGCGGTTCGCGGCGAAGTTGAGCGCGAGGCGGATGGTGGCGTTGCCGGTCACGGGGTTGGCCGCGGGCAGCCGCACGGCCCGGTAGTCGGCGCTGCGGTGGTACTGGACCTGCAGGCCCGACTTGCCGGCGAACTGCGCGGCGATCTTGGGCGGCAGCACCGTGCCGTCGAACTCGCCGTCCTGCATGCGGCGCGCGCGCTGGTTGTCGTCGGTGACGAACACGACCGTCAGCTTCTTGACCTTGGGCGCGCCGCCGAAGTAGCCGTCGTTGGACTCCAGCAGCAGCCGGTCGCCCTTCTTCCACTCGGTGACCTTGTACGGCCCGGTGCCGACCGGCTGGCCCTCCGGCGTCGCCTGCTCGCTGGGCAGGATGCCGAGCACGAGCAGGTGCGGGAACGCGGCCTGCGTCTGCGTCAGGGTGAAGCGGACCGTCGACGGGTCCAGCTGCTCGACGCCCTTCAGGGTGCTGAACCGCTCCTTGACGGTCGTCTGCAACGCCGCGGTGTACGTGGCCACGACGTCCTCGGCGCCGAACGTGCTGCCGTCGGTGAACTTGACGTCGCCGCGCAGCTTGACCGTCCAGCTCAGCCCGTCCGCCGACGGTTCGGGCAGGTCGGCCGCGAGCTGCGGGGTGAGCGAGCCGTCCTGGCGGTGCTCGACCAGGCCGTCGTAGATCTTGGACACGCCCTGCGCGCCGTACCCGAGCAGCGGGTTCAGCGTGGTGGGCTCGTCGCGGTCCGCCAGCACGATCGACGTGCCGTTCGACCCACCGTCCGGGCGGGGTGTGGCGGTCTCGGTGCAGCCCGCGACGGCCAGCAACACGACTAGGAGCAGTGGGGAACGCACAGTGTTAGACCCTATCTGGCCAGGACCCTACAGTTGACCCCCATGCGCATCGCCGTGAGTCAGATCAGCTCGACCACCGATCCCCGTTCCAACCTGGAGCTGGTGCGGGACGCGGTGCGGCGGGCCGAGGGCGCGCGGGTCGTGGTGCTGCCCGAGGCGACGATGTGCCGGTTCGGCGTGCCGCTGGGGCCGGTCGCGGAGCCGTTGGACGGGCCTTGGGCGTCGGCGGTGCACGAGATCGCCGCACAGCACGACGTGGTGGTCGTGGCCGGGATGTTCACGCCTTCCGGTGACCGGGTGACGAACACGATGCTGGTGACCGGGCCCGATCTGCACGTGGGCTACGACAAGATCCACCTGTTCGACGCGTTCGGGTTCCAGGAGTCGCGGACGGTCGCGCCCGGCGACAAGCCGGTGGTGTTCGAGGTCGACGGCGTCACGCTCGGCGTGGCCACCTGTTACGACGTCCGCTTCCCCGAGCTGTTCCGGGCGTTGGCGGACAAGGGTGCTTCGGCGGTGCTGATGGGTGCGTCGTGGGGTGCCGGGCCCGGCAAGAAGGAGCAGTGGGAGCTGCTCGTGCGGGCGCGCGCGTTGGACTGCACGTCGTTCGTCGTCGCGTGCGGGCAGGCGTATCCGGGGGATCTCGGGTCCTCGGCGCCCACCGGGATCGGGTACTCGACGGTCGCGGACCCGTTCGGGAACGTCGTGGTGCAGCTGTCCGAGCAACCCTCGGACACCGTGGTGGACCTCGACTTCGACGTGGTGGCGCAGGCCCGTGAGGTGCTGCCGGTGCTCGCGAACCGGCGCTTGACCTCCAGTTAGGTCGAGCCCACAGGATCGGGGCATGACACTTCCCGAACTGCCCGCCTTCGTCCACAACCGCAACGAGATCGACGGTTACCAGGTCTACCGCGTCAGCGGTGGACGGTCCGACCGGGCCGTGGGCTGCGTTGTGCTGGTGACGGTGGAGACCGACGACGAGGCCACCGCACGGGCGTGGGTCGATTCCGTGTTCGTGGCGCTCGCCAGTGAGCCGAAGCCGCACCCTGGTGGGATCTCCGCGGCCTTCCACATCCGGGCCGACGGCAAGCAGGTCATCAACTACGCGGAGTGGGCCAGCGCGGAGGACCACGTCGAGGCGTTGGGCGGCACCGGCGGGGTCGGGTCGCAGACCGCCGACTGGCGCCGGGTGCAGAACTTCCCCGGCGCCCGTGGCGTAGGTGTGGAGCGGTATCAGCCGCCGCTAGCGCAGGTCCATGCCGAGGTCGAGTGACGGGCTGGAGTGCGTGAGGCCGCCCACCGCGAGGTAGTCCACGCCCGTTTCGGCGTACGCGCGGGCCACGTCCAGCGTGAGCCCGCCGGACGACTCCAGCTTCACGCCCTCGGGCCGTCGGGCCACGGCCTGGGCGCACTGCTCGGGCGTGAAGTTGTCCAGCAGCACCAGTTCCGCGCCCTCGGCCAACGCCTCGTCGAGCTGCTCCAGGCTGTCGACCTCGACCTCCATCAGCAGTTCCGGGGCGTGGGCACGGGCGGCGCGGATCGCGGCGCCGACCGAACCGGCCGCGGCGACGTGGTTGTCCTTGATGAGGATCGCGTCGCCGAGGCCCATGCGGTGGTTGACGCCACCGCCGGCGCGCACCGCGTACTTCTGCAGCAGACGCAGGCCCGGCAACGTCTTGCGGGAGTCGCGGACGGCCGCGCCGGTGCCCTCGATCGCGCTGACCCAGCGGGCGGTCTGCGTGGCGATGCCCGAGAGGTGGCAGATCAGGTTCAGCGCCGTGCGTTCGACGGTGAGCAGGCCTCGGGTCGGGCCCGTCAGCACCAGGGCGGGTTCGCCCGGCACGGCCTTGTCACCGTCCTGCGCCTCGGACACGATCTCGATCTCGGGCAGGTAGCGCTGGAACGCCGTGCGCGCAACGGAAACGCCGCACAGGACGCCGGCCGCGCGCGGGGTGATCTCGGCGGTGGCGACGGCCTTCTCCGGCACCGTCGCGAGCGTCGTGGCGTCCAGGCCGTAGCGGAGGTCCTCCTCCAGCGCGAGCTGGATGACCCGGTTCGCGTCGTCCCAGTCGATGGTCATGCGACACCTTCTGCGAGAACGGGATCGGCCAGCACGGGCTGGCCGGTCGGGGTGAGCCGGACGAGCTGGCTGCGTTGCCACGCCTGCGAACGCTCGGTGTAGTCCGTGCGGACGTGGCAGCCGCGCGATTCGGTGCGTTGCTGCGCGGCGGCGATCAGGGCGCGGGCGGCCATCGTCAGAGCCGCGTCCTCGACCAGTTCGCGCGACTCCAGCTGCTTGTCCACAGTGGACACGTCGAGCACCGAGCCGACCACGGCCAGACCCTCGGCGTCCCGGCCGATGGCGGCGTAGCGGGACATCACGCGCTGCAACATGTCCCGGTCCGCGACCGGCGCCGTCGGGAGGACGGGGTCGGCGGCGCGGGCGGGTGCGATCAGGCCGATCGCGAGGTCCGCGGCGACGGTCTCCGCGGCACGGGTGCCGCAGACCAGGCCTTCCAGCAGGCTGTTGGAGGCCAGGCGGTTCGCGCCGTGCAGGCCCGTGCGGGCGACCTCGCCGACCGCGTAGAGACCCGTGACGCCGGTGCGGCCGTCGACGGTGGACACCACGCCGCCACAGGCGAAGTGCGCCGCCGGGGCCACCGGGATCGGGTCCTTCGCCGGGTCGACGCCGACCGAGACGCAGGCCGAGTAGACGGTCGGGAAGCGGGTCGCCATGTCGTGCAACGCCGTCGCGTCCAGGAAGACGTGGTCGTCGACGCCGCCGGGCTCCAGGGCCATGTGGCGGGTGATCGCGGCCGCCACGACGTCGCGCGGGGCGAGGTCCTCGAGCGGGTGCACGCCCTTCATCACGCGCGCGCCGGTCGCGTCGACCAGCACGGCGCCCTCCCCGCGCACGGCCTCCGTGACGAGCGGGCACCGGCCGCGCGCGCCCCGGCCCGTGTAGAGGACGGTCGGGTGGAACTGGATGAACTCGACGTCCGCGGCGAGCGCGCCGGCGCGCAGGGCCAGCGCGAGGCCGTCTCCCGTTGCCACGGAAGGGTTCGAGGTCGCCTGGTACATCTGGCCGAGGCCACCGGTCGCGAGCAGGACGGCCGGTGCGGTGAGCACGCCGGGCACGCCGTTGCCGTCCAGCACCAGGAGTCCGGCCACGGCACCGAGCGGGGTCTTGACCGCGTCGACCGCGACGTGGTTCTCCAGCAGGGGAACCCGTCCGTCCACAGTGGCCTTGAGCAGCGCCCGTTCGACCTCGGCGCCGGTGGCGTCGCCGCCCGCGTGCACGACGCGGAACGCGCTGTGACCGCCTTCGCGGGTGCGTTCGAGCAGGCCGTCCGGCTTGGCGTCGAACACCGCACCGCGTTCACGCAGCTTCGCGACCGCCGCGGGACCGTCGGTGATGATCGCGGCCACGGCCGCGTCGTCGCAGAGGCCCGCGCCCGCCGTCAGCGTGTCCTCGACGTGCTTCGCGACCGAGTCGCCGGGGTCGTGCTGGTCCTCCATGACGACAGCGACGCCGCCCTGAGCCCAGCGCGTGTTGCCGTCGTCCCCTGCGGCCTTCGTGACGACCAGAACCCGAAGTCCCAGCTCACGAGCCCGCAGCGCGGCGGTGAGACCCGCCACGCCGGTGCCGACCACGATCAGGTCGGCTCGCGCCTCCCAGCGCGCGGCCATCACTCACCGCCGCCGGGCTGGCCGATCTCGATCATGCGCTGCACGGCACCCTGGGCGCGCTTGGCGGTCTCCAGGTCGACGTGCACCTCGTCCAGGCCGTCGCGCACGCACCGCAGCAGCGCGGCCGGCGTGATCATCTTCATGTAGGTGCACGACGCGCGGTCGTTCACGGCCCGGAAGTCGATCTCCGGGGCGGCCTTGCGCAGCTGGTGCAGCATGCCGACCTCGGTCGCGACGAGCACCTTCGTGGCCTTGGTGCTGCGGGCCGCGCTGATCATGTCGCCGGTCGAGAGGATCTTGACCTTCTCCGCCGGGACGATGCCCTCGCCGCTCAGGTAGAGGGCGCTGGTGGCGCAGCCGCACTCCGGGTGGATGAACAGGTCGGCCTCGGGGTTCGCGGCGGCGCGTTCGGCCAGCTCAGGGCCGTTGATGCCGGCGTGGACGTGGCACTCGCCCGCCCAGATGTGCAGGTTCTCGCGGCCGGTCTCGCGCTTGACGTGCGCGCCCAGGAACTGGTCAGGGCAGAACAGCACCTCGCGGTCGGCCGGGATCGACGCGACGACGTCGACGGCGTTCGAGGACGTGCAGCAGATGTCCGTCTCGGCCTTCACCTCGGCCGTGGTGTTCACGTACGACACGACGACCGCGCCGGGGTGCTGCGCCTTCCACTCGCGCAGCTGCTCACCGGTGATCGAGTCGGCGAGCGAGCAGCCCGCGCGCTCGTCCGGGATCAGCACAGTCTTCTGCGGCGCGAGGATCTTCGCGGTCTCGGCCATGAAGTGCACGCCGCAGAAGATGATGGTCTGCGCGTCCGACTGCGCGGCGATGCGGCTGAGCGCGAGGGAGTCACCGGTGTGGTGCGCGATGTCCTGGATCTCGGGCAGCTGGTAGTTGTGCGCCAGGATGACGGCGTCGCGTTCCTTCGCGAGGCGCAACACCTCGTCCCGCCACGCCGCGTTCGGCTCGACTCCGCCGTACACGCCTGACGCGGTTCGCTCCACGGTTGCGGTAGCGACCATCACTGCCTCCTCGATCCGGGGTTTTCGCCTATTGGTCGAAAACGTGGCCGATAGTATCAGCCAGGTGGCAGGTGTGGGGCACGAAGTTCTGGCCGCTGTGTTGCGGGTGAGAGGTGCGTCACTCCAGGTCATGCTGTGGGAGCGCGCTCGGGAACCACACGCTCACCGCTGGTCGTTGCCGGGCGGCGGGCTCCGGGTGGACGAGGACGTGGAGTCCTCGATCCGCCGTCAGCTGGCGGAAAAAGTCGACGTGCGACAGTTGTCACACGTCGAGCAGCTGGCCGTGTTCAGCGCCCCGGACCGCGTTCCCGGACCCCGGGTCGTGGCGACCGCGTTCCTCGGACTGGTCCCTTCGGACGTCGATCCGGAGGTCCCTTCGGACACGGCCTGGCACTGCACCGAGAAGTTGCCCGCCATGGCGTTCGACCACGCTTCGATCGTGCATCGAGCGAGGCACAGGCTCGGCTCGAAGCTGTCGTACACGAACCTCGGTTTCGCGCTGGCGCCGCCGGAGTTCACGATCTCGCTGTTGCGCGACCACTACTCCGCGGCCCTGGGCTACCGGGTGTCCGCGACGAACCTGCAACGCGTGCTGTCCCGCCGGTTGCTGCTGGAACCGACGGGTGGCACCGCTCCCCCCGGCCCGTCCGGCGGCCGCCCGGCGGCGCTGTTCCGGTTCAGCGCCAAGGGAATCAAAGTCACCGATCCGTTCGCCGTGCTGAGGCCGCCGGGATCCGGCCGTCCAGCAGGCGGAGGTGGCACCACGTAACGTTGCACGCGTGGCAGAGACGCTTCCGCTGTTCCCGCTGGGCACCGTGCTGCTGCCCGGCGCGTCGCTGCCGTTGCACATCTTCGAGCCGCGCTACCGCCAGCTCGTCGTGGACCTGATGACGGGCTCGCTGTTCGGGCGCACGTTCGGCGTCGTGTGCATCAAGGAGGGCTGGGAGGTGGGCGCCGACAACGTCCGCTCCCTGAAGGACATCGGCTGCTCGGCCGACCTGCTCGACGCCCGGCCGTTGCCCGAGGGCCGGTTCGACATCGTGACGCGCGGGGTGCGGCGCTTCCGCCTGCTGGACGTGGACACGACCACCGCGCCGTACCTGCTGGCGCACGTCGACTACCTGGACGACGCCGCGGTGCCCGAGGCGGCGCAGGAGGTCGTGCCGCTCCTGGAACGCGGGGCGCGGGCCGCCCACGAGCGGTACTGCGGGGCGGCCTGGCACCAGGAGGACTGGTCCGCGCCTTCCGACGACGTGTCGCTGGGGGCGTTGTCGTACCTGCTGGCCGCGGACTGCCTGTTGCCGGTCGAGGATCGGCAGCGGCTGCTGGAGGAGCGGTCGCCTGCCCGCCGGTTGCGGCTGGTGCGGAAGATGCTGCATCGGGAGACCGGGATCTTGAGCGCCCTGAAGGCCGTTCCGGTGCCGTTGACGGAGTTCGGGCACGTGCCCAGTCCCAACTAGGTTCCGCGGAACTTCTCGAACGCCGGCGCGGGGTGGCGCCGAACGGGGTTCGCAGGCGATCAGGTGCCGGGGATTTCAGGACCGCTCTGGCGTCTTCGACCTCGGCGGTCAGGTCGTGGCCTGTGGACGGGCATCCGCGACGGCCCGGCACCTGCGGTGGTGTGGCAGAGCGCGGTGCCGTCGGCAGAGTTCGAGCGGTTCGCTGAGCGCGGTGCCGTCAGCAGCGTTCGAGCGTTCGTCGAGCAGCGGACCTCAGGCCGAGGCGAGCTGAGGCTCGAGCGCAGAGCGCGCCGCGGACGGGTTCCGCAGACCGTTGAGCCGCACCCACCGGAGCCAAGAAGCCGATCCTCGGGCTCCGATCGTTGGATCGTTGGATTGTGGCCTTGTGGGATTGTTGAACAATTCGTACTCTGAGGTCCACATCACACTCCACCGCTTCTCTCCCACTCCTCCACCACGCTGCGAGGTGTCCCATGAGCACGTCCACGACCGAGGACACAGGCCGTTTCGCCTGGTTCCGCAGTCTCGGCCAGAAGGGCAGGCGCGCGTTCGTCGGCGCCTTCGGCGGCTACGGACTGGACTCGTACGACTACTGGGTCCTGCCCCTGAGCCTGGTCGCGATCACCGGCTACTTCGGGCTCACCAAGGCCGAGGCCGGCCTGCTGGGCACGAGCACGCTGCTCATGAGCGCCATCGGTGGCGCGGTGGCGGGCATCATGGCCGACCGGTTCGGCCGGTCCAAGACGCTGATCATCACGGTGGCGGCGTACGCGTTCTTCACGGTGCTGTGCGGGTTCGCGACCAACTACGAGACGTTGCTGGTGTTCCGGGCGTTGCAGGGGCTCGGGTTCGGTGGCGAGTGGGCGGCCGGGGCGATCCTCGTGGCCGAGTACTGCAAGCCGAAGTACCGCGGCCGGACGGTGGCGTTCATCCAGAGCGCCTGGGCGGTCGGCTGGGGGCTCGCGGTCGTCGTCAACACCATCGTCGCGTCGGTGGCCGACCCCGCGATCAGCTGGCGGATCATGTTCTGGACCGGTGCGCTGCCCGCGATCCTCATCTTCTACGTGCGCCGCAACGTCGACGACGCGCCGGAGACCAAGGCCCAGCCCAAGGAGCGCGGCACGTTCCCGAAGATCTTCCAGGGGCCGATCCTCAAGACCACGCTGTTCGCCGCACTGCTCGCGACCGGTGTGCAGGGCGGGTACTACACGCTCGCCACGTGGCTGCCGGCGTTCCTGCAGACCGGGCGCGGGCTCACCATCATCGGCACGGGCGGGTACCTCGCGTTCCTCATCACCGGCGCGTTCATCGGGTACGTGTGCGGCGGCTATCTGACGGACTACCTGGGGCGCAAGAAGACCTTCACGGTGTTCGCCATCGCGAGCGCGCTGCTGATCGTGGCGTACACGCAGATCCCCAACGGCGCCAACACGTTGGTCATGTTCCTCGGCTTCCCGCTCGGGTTCTGCATGTCCGCCATCTTCAGCGGGTTCGGGAGCTACCTGTCCGAGCTGTACCCGACGCAGCTGCGGGGAACGGGGCAGGGCTTCACGTACAACTTCGGGCGCGCGTTCGGCGCGGTGTTCCCCGGTCTGGTCGGGTTCATGGCCGACCGTCTCGGCATCGGCGGTGCGATGCTGTTCGGGGCGGCCGCGTACGGGATCGCCGTCGTCGCCCTCATCTGGTTGCCGGAGACCGTCAACAAGGAGCTCGAATGACGACCGCGGGACAGGCACCGGGACAGGCGCAGGCCAACCTGATCGCGATTCCGCGGGACTGGGCCTACGACTTCCTCCTCTTCACCCACCGCAACCCCAAGCCGTGCCCGGTGCTCGACGTGCTGGACGCGGGCGAGACGGTCAGCGCGCTCAAGCAGGACGCCGACGTGCGCACCCACGCGCCGCGCTACCGGATCTGGGAGAACGGTGAGCTCACCGCCGAACCGGAGGACGCCACGCCGTACTGGCGCGACGACCTGGTGACGTTCCTGATCGGCTGCAGCTTCACGTTCGAGACGGCGCTGACCAACGCGGGCGTGCCGCTGCGGCACGTCGAGCAGGGCAGGAACGTCTCGATGTTCAGGACGGACATCCAGTGCCGCCCGGCGGGACGGCTGCACGGCCCGATGGTCGTGTCGATGCGCTGGATCCCGGAGTCGTTGGTCGACATCGCGCACAAGGTCACCGCGCTCATGCCGTCGGTGCACGGCGCCCCGGTCGGTGCGGGCGACCCGAGGATGCTCGGCATCGACGACGTCCACACGCCGGACTTCGGGGACGCCGTGGAGCCCGAACCCGGTGACGTGCCGGTGTTCTGGGCCTGCGGGGTCACTCCGCAGGCGGTGCTGATGAAGTCCAAGCCGCCGTTCGCGATCACGCACGCGCCGGGTCAGATGTTCGTCACCGACATGCCGGACTTCGCCTACCGAGTGGGATAGGCCTGCACGAGGACGGCGCCCCGGCAAACTCAGCCGAGGCGTCGTCCCAGGTCATCGAGTCCGTTCCACGCCGCACAGCAGCCGTACGCCAGCGCGGCGCCCAGGGGCCACGCCAGAATCCCCCACCACGTCTCCAACGACGGCGCGATGAGCAACGTGTCGTTCGCCTTGATCGTCGCGGGCATCGGGTACGCGCCGGCGGCGAGCGAGCCGCCCAGGTACTGCATGAACCAGCCCGCGCCGAACGCGCCGACGGTCATCCCGAGCATCGCGACCGGCCCGCGCCGCTGCCGCAGCAGCCACGTCGCGATCCCGGTGATCACACCGGCGCCGAGGCCGATCATCACGAACACCATCAGCGCGTCGAGCCGGTGGTAGCTCTCCAGCCCGATCGGGTAGAACTTGCCGTCCTGCGCCGAGACGATCTTCAGCTGCGCCGGCGCCAGCCACGACCACAGGTACGCGGCGGGCAGCCCGAACGCGAACGTCGTCAGCGCCACCACGACGCCCGGCAGCAGGTCCCGCTTCACCACCACCTTCGGCCGTGGCCGGAGGTAGTAGTGGTAGACGTACGGCGGCTCCGGCACGGGTTCGATGCGCACCGGCGCTGCTTTCTCGTCCATTCGCGAGAGATTACTACCGAGCCGAAGCGGTCTCTCCGTGGCGGCTGCAGCGCGCCGTCCAGCCGTCCGGCGTCACCTGAACGACCATGCGGCGCGCGCACTCCGCGCAGTACCGCGGCGGGTCGATCATGGACAGCCGCTGACGGCAGAACGCGTGGTCGCCGTCAGCTTCCTCTTTGCCGCAGAAGGAGCAGTACACGAGAGCAATCATCACAGGGTCTGGCTCAGCGCCTTGATGGGCATCGACAGCTCTTCCAGCATGTCGAGGTCCTGCTGCGCCGGACGGCCGAGGTTCGTCAGGTAGTTGCCGACGATGATCGCGTTGATGCCGCCGAGCATGCCCTGCTTCGCGCCCAGGTCGCCGAACGTCAGCTCGCGGCCGCCCGCGAACCGCAGGATCGTGCGCGGCAGTGCGAGCCGGAACGCGCCGACCGTGCGCAACGCCTCGGCGCCCTCCACGACCGGGTAGTTCTCGTACGGCGTGCCGGGGTTCGGGATGAGGAAGTTCAACGGCACCTCGTCGGGCTCCAGCTCGGCGAGCTGCACGGCGAACTCCGCGCGCTGCGCCAGCGTCTCCCCCATGCCGATGATGCCGCCGCAGCAGACCTCCATGCCGGCGTCGCGGATCATCCGCAGCGTGTCCCAGCGCTCCTCCCAGGAGTGCGTGGTCACGACCTCCGGGAAGTGCGAGCGGGCCGTCTCGAGGTTGTGGTTGTAGCGGTGCACGCCCATCGCCACGAGCTCGTCGACCTGCTCCTGCGTGAGCATGCCCAGCGAGCAGGCGATCTGGATGTCGTTGCCGTCCTCGCGGATCGCCTTGATGCCGTCGCGGACCTGCGACAGCAGCCGCTTGTCCGGGCCGCGCACGGCCGCCACGATGCAGAACTCGGTCGCGCCGGTGTCCCGGGTCTGCCGCGCCGCGCGGACCAGGCCGGGGATGTCCAGCCACGCCGACCGCACGGGCGACGGGAACTGGCCCGACTGCGAGCAGAAGTGGCAGTCCTCGGGGCAGCCGCCGGTCTTGAGCGAGACGATGCCCTCGACCTCGACCTCGGGGCCGCACCAGCGTTCGCGGACCTGGTGGGCCAGCGCGAGCAGTTCGGGGATCCTGTCCTCAGGTAGTTCGAGGACCTTGAGGACCTGCTCCTCCGACAGTCCGACTCCTCGTTCGAGCACCTGCTCACGAGCTTCGTCGAGCACGTCGATCTGTTCCGGAGCTGCGGTCACGGTCTCTCCTCCTCCTGTGGCCTGGCGTGCACTATGCCGCACTGAATCCTTCATCGTGGAGCGACGTAGGTCACTGGACCGCGAACTGAGCCGCGAACGTGTCCGGGTCGAACGCTCCGCCGAACCATGGTGAGAACGATCTCTTGGCAACACCCAGGAAATCCACAGAACCGAGCTTCGTCACACCCTGCGGCAGCGCACCGAGCAACGGGGCGCCCGCCGCTTCCGGCAGGTCGGCCAGGTTGGTGAGGGAGGCGAGGTCGGGGTGCAACGGCCAGCTGCCGACCACGACGCCGATCGCCTCGAGCCCACGCCGTTGCAGCGCCTCGGCCGTCAGCGCGGTCGTGTTCAGCGTGCCGAGGCCCGCCTGCGCCACGATCAGGACCGGCGCGTTCACCGCCCACGCGATGTCGGCCAGGGTCGAACCGCTCTCGTCGAACCGCACCAGCAGCCCGCCCGCGCCCTCGACCAGCACCAGGTCGTGGGTCTCGTCGAGCTCCGTCACGGCCGCGGCGACGTCCTTGGGGTGGATCGTGGCCATGCCCGCGCGTCTGGCCGCGGTGGCCGGGGCCAGCGGGTCGGGGTATCTCGCCAGCTCACGGGTCGTCACGTCGCCCGCGAGCCGCGCCACCTCCGCCACGTCGCCCGGCTCGCCGGGCAGCAGGCCGGTCTGCGCGGGCTTCAGCACCGCGACCCGTCTGCCTTCTGCCCTGGCCAAAGCCGCGATGCCCGCGGTCACGGCGGTCTTGCCGACCTCGGTCCCGGTTCCGGTGATCACCAGCACGCTCACAGGCACTCACCCTAGGCCGTCACCTACCGTGAGGGCATGACCGAGCAACCGATCGTGATGTACGGCGCCGAATGGTGTGGCGACTGCCGCCGGGCCAAGTCGTGGCTGACCCGCAACAACGTGCCGTTCACCTACGTCGACGTCGAGCACGACGACGCCGCGCGGGACAAGGCGATCGAGATCTCCGGCCGCAAGCAGATCCCCGTCGTGGTGCTCCCGAACGGCGAGTTCATGGTCGAGCCGACCGACACTCAGCTCGCCGCCGCGATCACGCCCTGACAGATCGCCGCGATGTCGTCGTCCGTGCTGATGAACGGCGGCATCGTGTAGATCAGGTCGCGGAACGGCCGCAGCCACACCCCCGCGTCCACGGCCGCCTTCGTCGCCCGTGCCATGTCCACGGGCTCATGCAACTGCACGACACCGATAGCGCCCAGCACGCGCACGTCCCGAACGCCGGGCAACGCGCGTGCCGGCGCGAGTCCAGCCGACAGTCCCGCTGAGATCCGCGCGACCTCGCGCTTCCAGTCCTGGGACAGCAGCAGGTCGATCGACGCCAGCGACACCGAGGCGGCCAGCGGGTTGCCCATGAACGTCGGCCCGTGCGCGAGCACCGGCACCTCGCCCTTGCTGATCCCGTCGGCGACGCGCGAAGTGCACAACGTGGCGGCCATCGTCATGTATCCGCCGGTCAGCGACTTGCCCAGGCACATCACGTCCGGGCTGACGTTCGCGTGGTCGGCGGCGAACAGCTCGCCGGTGCGGCCGAAGCCCGTGGCGATCTCGTCGAACACCAGCAGCACGTCGTGTGTGTACGCGAGCTCACGCAACACGTGCAGGTAGCGCGGGTCGTGGAACCTCATGCCGCCGGCACCCTGCACGACCGGCTCGACGATGATCGCGGCCAGCTCGTCGGCGTGCGCTTCGATGAGATCCGAGAGGTGCTGGACGTACGCGGTGTCCATCTCGGCCGGCGGTTCGTCGGCGAACACCTGCTGCGGCAGGATTCCGCGCCACAACGAGTGCATCCCGCCGTCCGGGTCGCACACGGACATGGGGTTGAACGTGTCGCCGTGGTACCCGCCGCGCCACGTCAGCAGGCGGTGCTTCTCCGGCCGGTTCTGCGACCGCCAGTACTGCAGGCACATCTTCACGGCGACCTCGACCGACACCGAGCCGGAGTCGCACAGGAACACGTGCTGGAGCTCCGAAGGCGTGATCTCCACCAGCTTCGCGCAGAGCCGGATGGCGGGCTCGTGCGTGAGCCCGCCGAACATCACGTGGCTCATCCGGCCGAGCTGGGACGTCACGGCCGCGTCCAGCACCGGGTGGCGGTAGCCGTGGATGGCCGCCCACCACGACGACATGCCGTCGACCAGCTCGCGGCCGTCCGCGAGGGTGAGCCGGACACCCGAGGCCTCCGCGACGAGCAGCGGTTCCTGGGTGCCCGGCATCGGGCCGTACGGGTGCCAGACGTGCGCCTGGTCGAGCTTCAGCAGGTCGTCCACCCGCCCGACATTAGGCGAGGCGCACCGGCAGCGTGTGCAGGCCGCGGATCAGCGTGCTGTCCCGCCACACCAGCGTCTCCGGCTCCGCGGCGAGCGTCAGGTTCGGGAACCGCGCCAGCAGCTGCGTCATCGCCACGTCGAACTCCAGGCGGGCCAGCGGCGCGCCGACGCAGAAGTGGATGCCGTGGCCGAACGCCACGTGGCCCTGCGCGGACCGCGTCACGTCGAGCTGGTCGGGGTTCTCGTAGCGCTCGGGGTCGCGGTTCGCGGCGACCAGCGACACCATCAGGATCTCGCCGGCGGGCACCGTGACGCCGCCGAGGTCGAGGGCCTGCTTGGTGTAGCGGAAGGTCGCGACGTTGACCGGTCCCTCCAGCCGCAGGAACTCCTCGGTGCTCGCCGGGATCAGCTCCGGGCGGTCCTTGAGGATCTGCAGCTGGTCCGGGTTCTGCAGCAGCGACAGCACCGCGTTGCCGATGAGGTTCACCGTCGTCTCGTGGCCCGCCACGAGCAGCAGGAACGCCATCGAGATCAGCTCTTCGGTGTTCAGCCGGTCGCCGGACTCGTCGGCGTGCACGAGGGCGGAGAAGAACGTGTCGTTCGGTTCGGCCTCGGCGATGGCCGTGACGTGCTGGTGCAGGAACGCGGCCATCGAGCCGGCTGCCGCCTGGACCTGCTCCGGCGTGCCGAAGGACAGCAGCTGGTTCGACCACTCGCGGAAGTCGTCGCGGTTGTCGATCGGGATCCCGAGCAGCTCACAGATCACCGTGATGGGCAGCGGGAACGCGAACACGTCCAGCAGGTCGACTTCGTCGCCGTCGTTCAGCTTGGAGATCAGCTCGGCGGAGATCTCCTGCACGCGCGGGCGCAGCAGCTCGACGCGGCGGGCGGTGAACGCCTTGGTCACGAGCTTGCGCAGCCGGGTGTGGTCGGGCGGGTCCAGGTTGAGCATGTTCCCGGAGAAGGTGGGTTCGAACTTGCGGACCTGCCCGGGGTCGGTGGAGTGCGCGATCATGAGGTGACCGCCCTCCACGACGTTCTTGCTGACCTCGGGAGCGGTGAGGGCGACCTTCGCCTCGTCGTACCGGGTCACGAGCCAGACCTTGAGCCCACGCGGCATGTGGACTTCCTGCACCGGCCCCTCCGCACGCAACATGTCGTGCACTGCGTGCGGGTTCTGGACGTAGTCGTCGGGCAACTGGGTGAGTGTCGTCACCTCACCCAGTTAACCCCGTTTACTCGACCCTCGCCACTATTTCTCGAGCGATCCTCGTTCTTGGACTGTCCACAGGTTGCCGTCGAGGTCGGTGAAGTCGAAGAAGCTCGCGTAGTTGCGCCGCGCGGGATCTCGTCCCGGCACGAACCCACCCTGCCAGTCGGGCATGCCCGCCTTGTGCCGCAACGGTCCGACGCTGACGCCACGACCTGCCATCTCCCGGTGCGCGGCCTCGATGTCACTGACGACGAGGTAGTTGCCGACACCCGTGCCGAACTGGATGGAACACCCCGAACCGGGCGGGGTGAGTTGCACGACGCGGAATTGGTCGTTCGGCCGATAGTCGACATCCAACTCGAATCCGGCCATTTTCGTGTAGAAGGTGATCGCCTTGTCCACGTCGCTGACGGGGATGGTCACCACCTCGATCCGGTAGTCCATCTCAGACCAGCACCTCTCCCCCGTCGACGCTCAGCGAGACGCCGGTCAGGAACGTGTTCGTGAGCGCGAAGAACACCGCGTCGGCGATCTCGCTCGCCTGCCCGACGCGACCTGCGGGGCTGGTGGCCTCGCGGGCCGCGAACAACGCGGCTTTGCGTTCCGCGCCAAGACCGTCGTACGCGCCGGTGTCGATCGTGCCCGGCGAGATCGCGTTGACGCGGATCGGCGCGAGCTCGACCGCGAGGCTCCGCGTGACGGCGTCCACGGCGGCGTTGGTCGCGCCGACGGCGAGCATGCCCGACATGACCTTGCGGGCGGAGGCGCCGGAGAAGAAGACGAACGAACCGGTGGCGGGCAGGCGCGGGGCGAAGTGCCTGGCCAGCAGGATCGGGCCGATCACCTTCACGTCGAACGACGCCCGCACGGCGTCCCGGTCGAGGTCCGCGACGGTGCCGCGGGCTCTGGCCGACGCGGTCGACACGACGTGGTCGACGGCGCCGATCCGTTCCGCCAGGGCTCGGACGCTGCTCTCGTCGGTCAGGTCGACGTGCTCGTCCTGGTTGCGTCCGGCCAGGACGACGGTGCCGCCGGCGTCCCGCACCTTCGCGGCCACCGCTCCGGCGATGCCGCTGTCGCGTCCGATGACCAGAACCCTCATCGCTGTCCCTCGATCTCTTCCGGGGTGAGGCCGCGGTCGATGCCGTGCGGCACAACGGTTTGTCCTGGCTCCAGGGCCAGCTTGCGGTCGTCGAGCCACACGTCGACGACGTCGGGTTCGAACGAGACCCAGTCCGAGACCGGGGCGACCTCGGCCCACGCGTCCGGGTACGACCAGGCGGCGCGCTTGCGGTCACCGATGTCGTAGTAGCTCGCCAAACCCTTGTAGGGGCAGAAGGTTTCGCCTTCGACGTGCTTCAGCGCGTCCGCGGCGATGTCCTCGCGAGGCACGTACCAGCGCGTGGCGAAGCCGGATTCGTACAGCGCCAGCGGCCTCTTCGTGTCCGCGACGACCCGGTCGCCGTCCCGCACGACGAGGTGCCGCGAGGTCTGCCGGATGTCGATGCGGTGGTACGGGTCGGCCGCGTGCCCGACGATCCGCTCGTCCTCCTCGTAGAACGCTTCCATCGCTCGCCAGGCGAAGGCGACGCGATCCCGCAGGATCTCCGCGTGCGCGGGCAGGTCGGCGTGCTGCCACGCCGCGTGCTTCGACATCCCCACCGCGAACCACTTGGTGGCGCCGAAATCGCGGTGGTTCGTCGTGCGCGTCTCTTCTTCGAGGCCCGTCACGTCGTCGCGCGGGAAGTACGCGACCGGATAACGGCCGGGCTCGTGCAGCAGCACGACGTCCTCGCTGTCCGCGACCCACTCCCCGCCGTGCTTGACGCGCATCCGGCGCCGCAGCGGTTCGGCCCACAACAGTCGTTCCGGCAACGGCTCCGGCGTGAGGAACCGCCCCACGGCCTTCGCACCCAACGGCCCTTGCTGCCACGACAGACCCATGACCATCTCCTAACCCTTTAAATTATGGTTGATAGTTAGTCAGGTCGTCCTATAACCTGTCAAGGGTTACTTTGGAGGTTAGAAATGGACGAGGCGCTGCTGCTCGACCTGCTGAACACCACGCCGGTCCTCGACGACGGGCCGCACGACCTGCTCGCGGAGGACGGTCCGGGCTGGCTGACGTCGCACGACCAGCCCGCCTCGAAGGACGAGCTGCGAGCCCTGGCGCCGGCGCGCGACGCGTTGCAGGCGGTGGTGCGCGGCACCGAGGAACCCACCGCGCTGGCGGCCTTCGTCGAGGGCGTGCGGCAACGGGCGGGCGTCGCCCCGGCCGGCGTCGTGTGGCACCTCGACCTGCCGGAAGGCCGGACGACCGCCGCGCGGGCGGTGCTCGCCTGGGACGCGGTGCGGACGTCGAGTCCCGGCCGGCTGCGGCCGTGCGCGAACCCCGACTGCCGTCTCTTCCTGATCGACCACAGCAAGCCGAACTCCGCCCGCTGGTGCTCGATGGCGGTGTGCGGCAACAGGATGAAGGCCCGGCGTCACTACCAGCGCACGCGAGGAGAACGCTGATGGCCCGCCTGCTGTCGCTGAACGTCGGCCTGCCGAAGGACGTCTCCTGGCACGGCCGGACCGTCCACACCGGAATCTTCAAGCAGCCCGTCGACGGACCGCTGATGGTCCGCAGGCTCAACGTCGACGGCGACGGTCAGGGCGACCTCGGCGGGCACGGCGGCGAGAACCGCGCGGTGCTGGTGTACCAACGGGAGTCGTACGAGCACTGGCACGCCGAACTCGGGCGCGCGTTCGAGTACGGCCAGTTCGGCGAGAACTTCACGGTCGAGGGCCTGGCCGACACCGAGGTGCACGTCGGCGACCGGTTCCGCATCGGCGAGGCCGAGTTCGAGGTCACCCAGCCGCGCGTCACCTGCTACCGCGTCGGGATGCGGCTGGACGAGCCGCGCATGCCGTCGTTGATGGTCGCGCACGGCCGCCCCGGCTTCTACCTGCGCGTCCTCACCGAGGGCGAGGTGCGGGCGGGCGACGAGATCGTGCGCACGCGCGTCGGACGGCACCGGATGAGCGTGGCCGCGATCGACGCGTTGTTGTACCTGCCGGGCAGGGACCGCGAGAGCCTGCTCAAGGCCGTCGACATCCCCGCGCTCAGCCCCGGCTGGCAGGGTTCGTTCCGCGACCTGCTGACGCCTCCGGAGCCGGAACCCGTTGGCTGGGAGGGGTTCCGGCCGTTGCGGGTGGAGGCGGTCGTGCCGGAGAGCCCGTCCATCACGTCGTTCCACCTCGCCGGTGAGGGGCTGCCGCGCGCGTTGCCCGGCCAGTACCTGACGGTCCGGGTGCCGGGCGGGGTGCGCAGCTACTCGCTCTCGGCTGACTCGTACCGGATCAGCGTCAAGCGCGACGGCGTGGTCAGCAACTGGTTGCACGACAACGTGAAGGCCGGCGACACGCTGGAAGTGGCGGCGCCGCGCGGGGAGTTCGTGCTGGAGCCCGGCAACGAACCGGTGGTGCTGCTGTCGGCAGGGGTCGGGATCACGCCGGTGCTGGCGATGCTGCACGCCTTGCAGGGGACGGACCGCGAGGTTTGGTGGGTGCACACGACCCGCTCGGATGACCAGGCCTTCGCCGAGGAAGTGCGGGAGCTCGCGCCGAATCATGTGCTGGTCCGCCTCTCCGACAGAGGCCGGCTGACGAAGACCGATCTGGTCGATCTGCCCGCTACCGCGAGCGCCTACCTGTGCGGCCCCAACGCCTTCATGGAAGACATGCGCGCAGCGCTGGTCGGCCTCGGCTTCGATCCGGCGCGCATCCACACCGAGCTCTTCGGTGCCCGCACGCCGATCAACCCCGGCCTCACCGACGCGAAACCCGTTGCGCCGCACCAACCCTCAAGCGCAGGAACCGGGCCGAAGATCACGTTCGCCCGCAGCGGCCTCACCGCCGCGGTCAGGGGCAGCGAGTCGATCCTCGACCTCGCCGAGGCCTGCGACGTCCCCACGCGCTGGTCGTGCCGCACCGGCGTCTGCCACACGTGCGTGACCCCGGTGCTGTCCGGCACGATCACGAACGACCCGGAGCCGCTGGAACCACCAGCTCCCGGCCACGCGCTGATCTGCTGCGCGCGACCGGAGACCGATCTGGTCCTGGACCTCTAGCGGTGGATCGTCACGCCGCGGATCGTCTTGAGGTCACCGAAGAGCGACGGCGTCGTGCTGACCCGGAAGTTGTCCACGACCAGCATTTCCTTCGACTTGTCGCGCTTCTGCACCTCGAGGTGCACGGCGACCTGCCCCTCGTGCGACTTGAACACCATCTTGAGTTCCTCGATCAACTCCGGCGTCAGCGTCTTGGTGTGCAGGCCGAGGACGAGGGGCGGGTCGGCCCCGGGGTTCGCCTCGGCGTCGCTGATGTCGAGCGGCACGACGCCGTCACCGAAGATCGCCATCTTGTCCTCGCGCCAGTTCACCCGGCCCTTGACGCAGACGGCGGAGTCGAGCTCGAGGTCGTCGCGCAGCACCTCGTACGACTTCGGGAAGAACAGCACCTCGATGGACGCGTCCAGGTCCTCGATGACCGTGATCGCCCACGGCAGGCCGTTCTTGTTCACCCGGCGCTCGATCGACGAGATCATGCCCGAGACGATCAGCTCGCCTTCCTTGGGCGGGTCGTCGAGCACGACGGCGATCGGGCGCGGCGCGAACTTGCGCAGGATCCGTTCGGCACCGTCGAGCGGGTGTGAGGAGACGTAGAGGCCCAGCATCTCCTTCTCGAGGCTGAGCATCTGCTTGCGCGGGTACTCCTCGGCGCCGAACTTCAGGTGCGCCAACGGGGACGTGCTGTCGTCCTGGTCGTCCGCGCTGTCGCCGCCGAAGAGGTCGAACTGGCCCTCGGCCTCCTTGCGCTTGATCGGCACGACCGCGTCGACCGCGTCCTCGTGCACCTGGATCAGCGACAGCCGCGGGTTGCCGAACGAGTCGAACGCGCCGGCCTTGATCAGCGACTCGATCACGCGCTTGTTGCAGGCGACGAGCTCGGACTTGTCCATGAAGTCCGTGAAGGACGTGTAGGCGCCCTTCTCCTTGCGGGACTTGATGATCGACTCGACGACGTTCGCGCCGACGTTGCGGATCGCGCCCATGCCGAAGCGGATGTCCGTGCCGACCGCACCGAAGCGCAGCGCCGACTCGTTGACGTCCGGCGGGAGGACCTTGATGCCCAGGCGGCGGCACTCCGCGAGGTAGACCGCGGACTTGTCCTTGTTGTCACCGACGGACGTGAGCAGCGCGGCCATGTACTCGGCGCGGAAGTTCGCCTTGAGGTACGCGGTCCAGTACGAGATCAGGCCGTACGCGGCGGCGTGCGACTTGTTGAACGCGTAGCCGGCGAACGGGAGGATCGTGTCCCACAGCGCCTGGATCGCCTCGTCGGAGAACCCGCGCGGGTCGTTGCGCATGCCCTCCTGGAAGCCCTCGAACTCCTTGGCCAGCACCTCGGCCTTCTTCTTGCCCATGGCCTTGCGGAGCACGTCCGCGCGGCCCATGGAGTAGCCCGCGACCTCCTGGGCGATGAACATGATCTGCTCTTGGTAGACGATCAGACCGTGCGTCTCGCCGAGGATCTCCTTGAGCGGCTCGGCGAGCTGCGGGTGGATCGGCTTGACTTCCTGACGGCCGTTCTTGCGGTCCGCGTAGTCGTTGTGCGCGTTCACACCCATCGGACCGGGGCGGTACAGCGCGCCGACCGCGACGATGTCCTCGAACGTCGTCGGCTGCATGCGGCGCAGCAGGTCGCGCATCGGGCCACCGTCCAGCTGGAACACGCCGAGCGTGTCACCGCGGCCGAGCAGCGCGTACGTCTCCGGGTCGTCCATCGGGAGCTTGTCGAAGTCCGGGACGGCGTCCTTGCCGCGGTTCGCCTCGATGTTGTCGACGGCGTCGCCCATGACCGTGAGGTTGCGCAGCCCGAGGAAGTCCATCTTCAGCAGGCCGATGTTCTCGCACGACGGGTAGTCCCAGCCCGTGATGAACGAGCCGTCGTCGCGGTACCAGAGCGGGATGGAGTCGGTGAGCGGGTCCTTCGACATGATGACCGCACACGCGTGCACACCGGCGTTGCGGATCAGGCCCTCGAGGCCGAGCGCGGTGTCGAAGATCTCCTTCACCTGCACGTCGGTCTCGAGCAGCGACCGGACCTCGGCGGCCTCGCCGTAGCGCGGGTGGCTCTTGTTGACGATGCCGTTGAGCGGGATGTCCTTCGCCATGATCGGCGGCGGCAGCGCCTTGGAGATCTTGTCGGCGATCGCGAAGCCCGGCTGACCGTGGTGCACGCGCGCGGAGTCCTTCAGCGCGGCCTTGGTCTTAATCGTGCCGAACGTGATCACCTGCGCGACCTTGTCGGCGCCGTACTTCTCGCTGGCGTACCGGATCATCTCGCCTCGACGGCGGTCGTCGAAGTCGATGTCGATGTCGGGCATGGCGGTGCGCTCGGGGTTCAGGAACCGCTCGAACAGCAGGCCGTGCGGGATCGGGTCGATGTTCGTGATGCCCATCGCCCACGACACGGCGGCGCCTGCCGCGGAACCACGGCCGGGGCCGACGCGGATGCCGACGCTGCGGGCGTAGTTGATCAGGTCGGCGACGATGAGGAAGTACGCCGGGAAGCCCTTGTCGATGATGACCTGGGCCTCGTAGTCACAGCGCTTGATGTACTCGTCGGGCACGGACGAGTCGCGGAACCGCCACTCCAGGCCGCGCCGGATCTCCTTGCGGAACCACGACGCCTGGTCCTCGCCCTCGGGGACCTCGAAGTTCGGGATCCGGTCCTTGATGCTCCAGATGTCGTCGTACGACTCGACCATCTCCGCGACGAGCAGCGTGTTGTCGCATGCCTCCGGCAGGTCCTTCCAGATCTGCCGCATGTCCTCGGCCGACTTCAGGTAGTAACCGTCGCCGTCGAACTTGAACCGGTTCGGGTCCGTCAGCATCTTGCCGGACTGCACGCAGAGCAACGCGGAGTGCGTGTCCGCCTGGTCCTTGGTGACGTAGTGGCTGTCGTTGGTCGCGAGCGGCGGGATGCCGAGCTTGCGGCTGATCTCCAGCAGGCCCTCGCGGACCCTGGTCTCGATCTCCAGGCCGTGGTCCATCAGCTCCAGGAAGAAGTTCTCCTTGCCGAAGATCTCCTGGTAGTCGGCCGCGGCCTTGAACGCCTCGTCGACCTGGCCGAGCCGCAGCCGGGTCTGCACCTCGCCGGACGGGCAGCCGGTCGTCGCGATGATGCCGCTCGCGTGCTCCGCGACGAGCTCGCGGTCCATGCGGGGCTTGTAGTAGTAGCCCGTCTTGCTCGCCTCGGTGTGCAGCCGGAAGAGGTTGCGCAGACCGTCGGCGTTGCGCGCCCACATCGTCATGTGGGTGTACGCGCCGGCGCCGGAGATGTCGTCGCCGCGCTGACCGGGATCGCCCCAGGCGACCGGCTTCTTGTGCAGGCGGTTGTGCGGGGCGAGGTAGGCCTCGATGCCGATGATCGGCTTGATGCCGGTCTTCATCGCCGTTTGGTAGAACTCGTCGGACCCGTACATGTTGCCGTGGTCGCTCATGCCGACCGCCGTCATGCCGAGCCGGCCCGCCTCCTCGAACAGCGGGGCGACCTTGGCCGCGCCGTCGAGCATCGAGTACTCGGTGTGCACGTGCAGGTGCACAAACGAGTCCGCCACGGGCAACCCCCTTGTGTAGCAAGCGTTTTGGCGCCCAACGAGAGACGAGAAGGCCTCGGGCGCCCGTCGAGACTAACCGACTCCACTCGGTTCGGGCACGGCGACCCGCCCCCTCGATTTCAAGATCTTCTGTCGCGAAGCGGCCGGGCATTATACGGCCGTCCAAGCCCCTTCTCCGAGGCGCGAGCACCCACGTCGCCTTGATCTCGATCGGGTACGCGGTGGCACGCGGATCATGAGCGGCGGGTAGCGTTCTTCGGGTGGTGGCCCCCGATCCCGTAGACGCTCGCCTGCTCGCCGTTCTCGCCGAGTCGGGCCGCGCCGCCGTGCACGAGATCGCCCAGCGCCTGGGCATGGACCCGCGCGAGGCCGCCATGCGCCTGATCACGCTCTCGGGCAGCGGCCTGCCGTTGCTGGTGGGCGTGGAGTGCGACCCGAACGGCCTGCGCAGGGCGTTGGCGAACGCCGCCGCGTACGGCAACTACCTCGGCCCGCCGCCGTCCGGCCCGTACGCCGTGCACCAGAGCGGACCGCACCCGGTGCAGCAGCAGTACGGTCCGCAGGGGCCGATCAGCCAGCCGTTCCCGGCGCAGCAGCAGCCGCCGCAGGCCACGTGGGGCCCGCCCCAGTCCGCGGGTTGGGTGCGCGCGGACCAGCCGCAGCCCAAGCCCGTCGTGTCGCGGACCGGCAAGATCGGCTCGGCGCTGGAGGCGGACAGCCTCGAGGGCGCCCGCCTGTCGATCCAGCTCGTCGAGGTCGTGGACCCGGCCGACTTCCTGTTCACCGCGGCCGGCTACAAGCTCGCCGAGGGCGAACGGGCCGTGGTCGTGCACACCGAGGTGACCAACACCTCGCAGGTCGCGTACACCTCGCTGCCGGACATGTACCTGGTGCTCGTGACGAAGACCGGCGAGACCGTGACGAAGGCGCCCGTGTCGCTGTCGTCGCGGCCCGCGCACAAGCTCGGCGTGCAGCCCGGTGAGACCGCCGGCGGGCACAGCGTGTTCGTGCTGCCGGACACGACCGAGATCATCCAGGTCCGGTGGAGCGTGCGACCCGAGGTCGACCTCAACACCCTCGTGTGGACCGTCGAGGACTAGGCGCTAACCCAGCACTTCCAGCGCCTGCGCGTGCACGCCCGGTGCGGCCGCCAGGTACTCACGGGTGGTCAGCTCCCACGGCTTGCCGTCGAGATCGGTGACCGTCCCACCGGCTTCCTGCACCAGCAACACTCCTGAGGCGTGCGCGCGCACGTTGTCGTACTGCCAGTGCGCGTCCATGCGTCCCGCCGCCACCTGGGCGAGCTGGTGGGTGACCGGAACGGAGATGCGCACGTACAGGGCGTGCTTGGCCATCGCGGCGTACGAGGCACCCACCCGGTCGGCCATCTCCGGACCCTGACCTGGCTGGGCCTGGCCCGTTCCGACCAGGGCGCCGTCCAGTGACGTCTTGGTGGAGACCTTGATCGGGACGCCGTTGAGGAACGCCCCGCCGCCCTCGGTGGCGGTGAACATCTCGTCGAAGAGCGGGAAGTACACGACGGCGAGGACCGGGCGGCCGTCGCGGACCAGGCTCACGCCGATGTTCCAGTCGGTCATGCCGTGGACGGCGTTCATGTTGCCGCCGACCGGGTCGATCAGCCACCACTCGCCGTCCGGCAGGGGGCCGGAGCCGTGTTCGTCGTCGAGCCAGCGGGCCTGCGGGTTGATCTCCTTGAGTGCGGGTTCGAGCAGGTCGACGACGGCGGCGTCGTTGGCCTTCACGGCCGCGACGATCTCGGCGAGCGACGAGGTGCGGGACTCGGTCGAGTAGCGCTTCAGCATGCGGGCGCCCGCGGCGCGGACGGCTGCGGTGGTTGCGGCGATCATGGCTTCCTCCAAGATGACGGTCATGCAAGCGGATCTGAACCTGCTGGTCGTGCTGGACGCCCTCCTCGAGGAGGGCAGCGTGATGGGGGCGGCGGAACGGCTGCACCTGTCGTCACCCGCGGTCAGCCGGACGCTCGGGAGGATCAGGAAGGTCACCGGCGACGACATCCTCGTGCGGACCGGCCACACGATGACGCCCACGCCGTACGCCCTCGGGATCGCCGAGGAGGTGCGCCGGCTGGTGCGGGAGGCCAACGCCGTGCTGACGCCGAGCCGTGAGCTGGACCTGGCCGAGCTGGAGCGGACGTTCACGGTGCGGTGTCACGACGCCCTCGCCTCGTCGGTGGTGCCGACGCTGGTCGGGCGGATCGCCTCGGAAGCTCCCGGGGTGCGGTTGCGGGTGCTGGCCGAGCACTCCGGCGACACCGACGACCTGCGGCACGGCCGGGTGGATCTCGAACTCGGGGGTGGCGCGCCGGACCTGCCGGAGTTCCGGTCCGAGGTGATGGGTACCGATCCGCTGGCCGTGGTCCTGCGGCGTGGCCATCCGTGCACCGAACTGGATCTGCGCGCGTATGCGGCCTATCCGCACGTGCTGGTGTCACGGCGTGGTCGGTTCAGCGCGCCGATCGACGAGGTGCTGGAACGGGAAGGGCTGCGGCGCAAGGTGATCGCGACGGTGGCGACGGTCCACTCGGCCCTGCAGATCGCGGCGGCCGGTGACGCGCTGGTCACCACCACGACGATCCTCTGCCGGCCGTTGATCGAGGCGTTCGGGCTGGTCACACTGCCGTTGCCGGTCGAGTCGCCGGAGGCGCCGATCCACTGCAACTGGCACCAGCGCTACGACTCGGACCGCGCTCACGAGTGGCTGCGCTCGCAGGTCCGGGAGACGCTCGGCGAGGTGCTAGCCCGCTAGCGGCAGAGCGATCTTGCCTGCGAAGCGCGGATGCTCGGCCTCGTCCAGCATCGCGGCGGCCACGGTCTCGCGGCTGACCTTCGCGCCCAGGTCGAACGGCGGCGCCTCCTCCAACCCGACCACCCGCCCGGGACCCGCGGGGTCGTCGGTCAGCACGCCCGCGTGGAAGACGGTGCCACCGGCGGTGAGAACGGCGTCGTCGGCCGCGATCTTGTCGGGGATGCGGTCGCCGAAGAACTTCCAGAGCACCTCGGCGCCCTCCCCCGCGACGTCGGCCGAGGCGCCCGTGCCGTACGCGCCGAGCCAGATGATCCGGCGCGGACCTGCGGCGATGACGGCCTGGGCGCCGGCGAGCAACACGCCGGGTGTGTCGGTGCCGAGACCCGACAGGACGACCGAGTCGGCGTCGATCGGCAACGGACCGCTCACGTCGCCCGCGACCTTGCGCAGGTTCGGGTGGTCGAGCGTGATCCTGCGCGGATCGCGGGCGAGCGCGGTGACGGTGTGGCCGCGGTCGAGGGCCTGGCGGGTGAGGGCGGAACCGGTGCGGCCCGAGGCCGCGAGAATGGTCAGGTGCATGGCTCAAACGCTATTGAGCACACCGATTAACATCAAGTGCAACGTTGTCAACCGGTGATTTACCCAGACGCAATCAGCCTTCTTCGCGCAGCTTCTCCAGCGCCGTCGCGAGGTCGTCCGGGTACTCGGACGTGAAGGTGACCCACTCGCCGGTGCCGGGGTGGTGGAAGCCGAGCTGGTGCGCGTGCAGCCACTGCCGCGTCACGCCCAGACGCTTGGCCAGCGTCGGGTCGGCGCCGTACGTCAGGTCGCCCACGCACGGGTGGTGCAGCGCGGAGAAGTGCACGCGGATCTGGTGCGTGCGGCCGGTTTCCAGGTGCACCTCGACGAGAGAGGCGGCGCGGAACGCCTCCATCACCTCGTAGTGCGTGATGGACGGCTTGCCGGAATTCATCACCGCGAACTTGTAGTCGTGCTTCGGGTGACGGTCGATCGGCGCGTCGATGGTGCCCTTGATCGGGTCCGGGTGGCCCTGCACGATCGCGTGGTAGACCTTGTCGACGGTCCGCTCTTTGAAGGCGTGCTTCAAAGCCGAGTAAGCGGTCTCGGACTTCGCGACCACCATCACGCCGGTCGTGCCGACGTCGAGCCGGTGCACGACGCCCTGGCGTTCGGCGGCACCGGACGTGGCGACGCGGTGACCGGAGGCGGCGAGCCCGCCCACGACGGTCGGGCCGGTCCAGCCGGGCGACGGGTGCACGGCGACGCCGACGGGCTTGTCGACGACGATGATGTCGTCGTCCTCGTGGATGATCACCAGGCCCTCGACCGGGATCGCCTGGACGGTGATCGGCTGCGGCGGCGCCGGCAGCGTGATCTCCAGCATCGACCCGGCGGTCAGCCGGTCGGACTTGCCCACGACCCGGCCGTCGACCAGCACGTCGTCGGCGTCGGCGATGGCCGCGACGGCGGTGCGGGACAGGCCGAGCAGCTTCGCGAGGCCGGCGTCGACGCGCATGCCGTCCAGACCGTCGGGAATCGGCAGCGTTCGGTATCCGCTCACGCGCGGGGCCTCGACTTTCACTTGCTCTGGGACGCCTCGCGGCGCCGGGTTGTTACTTGGATTCCTGGAGGCTGTCCTGCGCCGGGGCCTGCTTCTGCTCGGCCACCGGTTCGGCAACGGGCGCGGCGACCGGCTCGGGGTCGTCCTTGTGCACGGTGCCGTCGTAGTCGTGCCGCAGCAGCGCGAGCACGATGATCGTCGCACCGCCGCCCACGATCGCCATGTCGGCGACGTTGAACACGGGCCACACCCGGCCGTACGGGTCGAACAGCGAGAGGAAGTCCACGACGTGGCCGCGCATCGGGCCGGGCTCGCGGAACAGGCGGTCGGCGAGGTTGCCGACGGCACCGCCGAGCACCAGGCCGAGGCCGACGGCCCAGCCCTGGGAGCGGAGGTTGCGCGAGATCCAGTAGATGAACCCGGCGACACCCATCGCGATCAGCGCGAGCACCCACGTCATGCCCTCGCCCATGCCGAACGCGGCACCGGGGTTGCGCACGAACGTCAGGTACAGCACGCCGCCGAACAGCTGGATCGGGTCCGCGTCCTCCAGGAACGCCACGGACACGACCTTCGTGAGCACGTCCAGGGCCAGCACGCCGGCCGCGAGGAGCGCGAGGACCTTCGTCTTCAGCTCCGGCAGCGACCCCGTGAACGAGAAACCCTCGTCCTCGTCGTCCGCCTTCGCCGGGGACGCCGCGGGCTCCTGCTCGGCGTCAGGTACCTCGATCACCGGAGTCGCGACCGTCTCAGGCTCGCTGACCTGCTCTTCGGCAGTCTTGTCAGCGGCCTTCTCCGCAGCCTTGGACTCGTCACTCACCAGGTCATTGTCCACTACAGGGACTACGCGAGGAACGGCGGCAGGGTTCGGCCGTCGTCCTCGGGCACCCAGCGGCCGTCCTGCTGGGTGTAGCTCCACTTCGGGCCTTCGGTGACCAGCACGCGCAGCGCGGCCACCAGGCGGTCGACGTGCTCGGCCGTCGTGCCGAGGCCGATCGACGCCCGCACGGCGCGTTCCTCGTGCGATCCGACCTGCTTGACCAGGCGGCCCACGATCACGTGCGCGCAGAACGCGCCGTCGCGCACGCCGATGCCGTACTCGGCGGACAGCGCGGCGGCGAGGAAGCCCGCGTCGAAGCCGGAGACCGTGAAGCTCACGACGCCGACCTTGTCCGCGTCGGAGAGGATCTTCAGCTCGCGGAAGCCGGGGATCGTGCGCAGGCCCTCGCGCAGGCGGGCCAGCAGCTCCTGCTCGTGCGCGACGGTCTGCTCCCAGTGCCGCGACAGGATCTCGCAGGCCGCGGCCAGCGCGTGCACGCCGACGACGTTCGGGCTGCCGGCCTCGTGCCGCTCGGGCACCGCGGACCAGGCCACGCCGAGGCGGTCGCCGTGGTCGGTGACCTTGGAGGTGGCGCCGCCGCCGACCAGGTACGGCTGGGCCTGCTGGAGCCAGTCCGCACGGCCGACCAGCACACCGGCGCCGAACGGGGCGTAGATCTTGTGGCCGGAGAACGCGATGTAGTCGACGTCCAGCTCACGCACGTCGATCGGGCGGTGCGGGGCGAGCTGGGCGGCGTCGAGAGCGATGCGCGCGCCGTGACGGCGGGCGACCTTCGCGAGCTCGGCGACCGGCCACAGCTCCCCCGTGACGTTGGACGCCCCGGTGACGATCACGAGCCTCGGGCCGACCGGGGCGGCGGCAAGAGCCCGGTCCAGCGCGACAATTGCGGCGCCGGACGAAGACGGTGCGGGGATCCGCTGGACGTGCGGACCCCTCCAGGGGAGCAGCGCGGCGTGGTGCTCGCTGTCGAACAGGACGACGGCGGTGTTGCGGGGAACGCTGCGCGCCAACAGGTTCAGCGAGTCCGTGGTGTTGCGGGTGAAGACGACGGTGTCGGAAGAACGCGCCCCGACGAACCGGCGGATGCGGTCGCGGGCCTGCTCGTAGACGCGGGTCGAGACCTGGGAGGCGAACCCGGCGCCGCGGTGCACGCTGGCGTACCAGGGCAGCAGCTCGTCGACGGCGTCGCGCACCTCCTGCAGACAGGGCGCCGAGGCCGCGTGGTCGAGGTTGGCGTAGGTGACGCGCTCTCCGGTGACCAGTGGAACGCGCAGGTCAGCGCCAACAACAGCCGGAACCGCCGTGGTGGTGCTGGGGGTGATCGCGAGCGTCATCGAGCTGCCTCCGAGGCCAGGGGGCCTTTGTGTGGAGGCCCGCGCTTGACCGGCGCCCAACGCGCCGGACCAGGTCCTCACCAAGGGCACCCCACCGCGGTTGGAGGGTTGCCGGCCAGCAAGCTTGGGCTTGACGCTGGCTCTCATGACCTGCCGACGACGTTAGCGGAGGGTGACCGCGCCGTCGACACCCCGATCACATCGTGAGAAGCCTCGGAGACCGACTAATCGCCGGTCTCGCCCTTCCACCTGGCGTAGCGCCCGGCCCGGTCGACGGCACGTATGCGCCGCTCAGCGGCGTCGCGCGTCTCCTCCGTGGTGACGATGAGCAACTGGTCCTCTGTCTGCAGCCGGGTCGTCGGCTGTGGCGTGAAACTCTTCCCCGAGCGCACCACGAGGCTGACTGTGGCGCCGCTCGGCAACCGCAGCTCGGACATGTAGACGCCGTGCAGCTTCGAGCCGCGCTGGATGTGCACCTGGAGCAGTTCGGCGCCCAGCTCGTCGAGCGGGGACGAGTCGACCTGGACCTCCAGCGCCTCCCCCGTCTTCACCAGCCCGAGCCGCCGCGCGAGGAACGGCAGTGTCGTGCCCTGCACGATCGTCAGCACGATGACCAGCAGGAACACCACGTCGACGAGTTGCCGCGCGCCCTCCACGCCCTGGATCAACGGGATCAGCGCGAACACGATCGGCACCGCGCCGCGCAGTCCCGACCAGGAGAGGAACGCCTGTTCCCGCCACGGCACCTTGAACGGCAGCGAGGACAGCACCACCGACAGCGGCCGGGCGACGAACGTCAGCACCACGCCCGCGACCAGCGCGGGGAACAGCACGTCGAGCAGCCGTTGCGGGGAGGCGTAGAGGCCGAGGAGCACGAAGAGGCCGATCTGGGCGAGCCAGCCGAGGCCTTCGGCGAACGAGAGGGTGTCGGCGCGGTGCGGCAGGCGGGCGTTGCCGAGGACCAGCGCGGCGACGTAGGTGGCGAGGAAACCGGACGCGTGCACGAGATCTCCGGCCGTGTAGGCCATCACGCACACCGCCACCGTGGCGAGCGGGTACAGACCGGTGGAGGGCAGCGCCGCGCGTCTCAGCCCCGCGCCGCCGAGGAACCCGAGCACGACGCCGATCAACGCGCCCGCGCCCAGTTCGTAGATCACCAGCAGCGGCGCGGTCCACGAGATCTGGTCCGACGACGCCAGCAGCACGACGGCGATGTAGACGGGCGCGTCGTTGAGGCCGGACTCCAGTTCGAGCGCGCCGGTCAGCCGAGCGCCGACGCCCAACGAGCGCAGGACGCTGAAGACGGCGGCCGCGTCCGTGGACGACAGCACCGCGCCCCACAGCAACGCCATCCGCCAGTCGAGGCCCAGCAGGAAGTGCAGCGCCGTTCCGGTCACCGCGACGCTGACCGCGACGGCCACTGTGGACAGTGCGACACCGAGCCACAGCGAGGACTTGACGGCGTTCCACCGGGTCGTGATGCCGCCCTCGGTCAGGATCAGCACGAGGGCCGCGATGCCGAGCGACTGCGTGAGGTCGGCGTCGTCGAACTTGATGCCGAACACCGACTCGCCGAGCAGCACGCCGATGCCGAGGTAGAGCAGGAGCGAGGGCAGCCCGAGCCGCGTCGACACGCGCACCGCGATCACCGAGATCAGCAGTACGGCGGCGCCGATGCCCAGCACGACCGTGACGTCACCCACCTGGACCATTCTGGTTGATCACCCTCGATTCCGACGAATCAGACGAGTTAACAAATCCAGCCGATCGCCCCTACCGGGCCTATGCACGCCGGAGCATGTTGATCAGTGGCTCAATCCCTACCCTGCACGGAGTTGAACCATGAGGATCCTGATCGCGCTGGCGGCCGCCTTGATGGTGACCGGAGCAACCACAGCGCAAGCAGCGGCGCCTGCGGCACTGGCGGCGCCGAACATCAACGTCGCGAACGTACAAGCTCACCTGAACCAGTTCCAGTCGATTGCCAACTCCAACGGCGGCAACCGCGCACACGGACGACCGGGGTACCTGGCCTCGATCAACTGGGTGAAGAGCAAGCTCGACGCGGCCGGCTACACCACGCGCGTCCAGTCGTTCACGTCGAACGGCGCGACGGGCTACAACCTGATCGCCGACTACCCCGGCGGTGACGCGAACAACGTCGTGATGGTCGGCGGCCACCTCGACAGCGTCTCGGCGGGCCCCGGCATCAACGACAACGGCACCGGCTCGGCGTCGATCCTGGAGATCGCGCTCCAGGTGAAGGCCACCGGTTTCCAGCCGACCAAGCACCTGCGGTTCGGCTGGTGGGGCGCGGAGGAGCTCGGTCTCGTCGGCTCGACGTACTACGTGAACTCCCTGTCGTCGACCGAGAAGTCGAAGATCAAGGCGTACCTGAACTTCGACATGACCGGCTCGCCCAACCCCGGCTACTTCGTCTACAGCTCGTCCGGCCAGCCCACCGGTTCGGCGGCGCTGACGCAGCGGCTGCAGGCGGGCTTCACCGCGCTGGGCGTGCAGACCGAGCTGACGAACGTCGGCGGCCGCTCCGACCACGCGGCGTTCGCCCGCGCGGGCATCCCGACCGGCGGCACCTTCACCGGCGCCGAGGGCATCAAGACCTCGGCGCAGGCCTCGAAGTGGGGCGGCACGGCCGGCCAGGCCTTCGACCGGTGCTACCACCGCTCCTGCGACACCACGTCGAACGTCAACGCCACGGCGCTCGACCGCAACGCGGACGTGATCGCCTCGACGTTGTGGGCCACCGCGGCCTGATCACTTCGCGGTGAGCACGCGCACGGCCTCGTCGAGCACCGGTTCGACGAGGCCGGGCATGCTCGTCCACAGCTGTGCCTGGCCCAGGTAGAGGCTGAACGCGATCAACGCGCGCTTCCTCGCCTGGGCCTTCCTGAACCCCAGCTGCCGGAACAGCTCGGTCAGGTACGCCACGCGCTTCTCCGTGACGCGCTGGAGAACCGGCGCGATCACCTCGTGCTGGGCGGCGGCCTGCAACGCCATCTCGACCGACCCCTTGCGGCCCCGGTCGAGCACCGCGGCGAAGAGCGTGCGGAGCTTGTCCTCCGGCATCCGTTCGGACTCGACCAGCTCGATGACCTTCTCGGTGTGCTCCCGCTCCCACCGCTCGACCGTCGCCTGCAGCAAGGCCTCGCGGTTCGGGAAGTGGTGGTAGACGCTGCCTTTCGTGGCCCCGGCCCGCGCCGCGAGCGGTTCGATCGCGACGGCGTTCAGCCCGCCCTCCGCCAGCGCTCTCAGCGCTATCTCAGTCCAGTCGTCACGATTCCGCCGCACCACGCTTCCATACGCTACCGTACGTTCAGCGAACATACGGCAGCGTATGGAAGGGGAGTCCTCATGGTCAGGAACGTCCACACCCGCGACCTCGGCGTGCCCGCGGGCCCGTTCGTCGACCGGATCCAGGAGCTCTGGCCGCCCGCGTGGGGCAGGCAGGAGTTCGACCGGCCGTTGGGAGTCGGCGCGGACGGCGGGCACGGCCCGATCCGCTACCGCTGCACGTCGTTCGTGCCCGGCGAGTCGATCACCTTCGAGTTCACCCGGCTGTCCGGCACGCACACGCTCTCGGCGTCGGGCACCGTGGTCACGCACGAGCTGGTCGGCGACTTCGGCCTCGTGCCGTGGCTGCGCTGGGTGCTGGTGATCCGGTGGCTGCACGACGCGTGCATCGAGGACCTGTTCGACGGGTTCGAGCGCGCGGCGGGCCGGGAACCGAAGTCCCCGGCCCGCTGGTCGTGGTACGTGCGTCAGGCGCGGCGCCTGTTCACGCCACGGGGTCAGGCGCAGAACACCCTGACCGGGCCTTCGTAGTAGCGACCGCTGATCAGCTCACCGGCGTCGGTGAGCACGGTGAGGAAGGCGAGGTCCCTGGGGTAGAGCGGCAGCGGGTCCACCCGGCCGTCCGCCCGGCGCACCGCCCAGTTCTCCTGCCACATGAACAACTCGTCGCCGACGCCGTTGGCGGCCTGGACGGCGCCACCGGGCATGTCCCGGACGACCTCGCCTCGAAGGTTCCACTCGACCGAGATCCACCCGCCGTCGCCCCGCGCCTCCCCGTAGATCCGGCCGTCCCGGACCAAGGTCGCGTACACCTCGCCATGGCCCTGCAGCGGCTCGAGCGCCGTGCGCTCGCCCTCCTTGTTCCACACGTGGTACCGGGATCCGGCTCCGCCGACGACGTTGCCGTGGTCGTCGATTCCCACCGACCGCCACCACTGGCCGTCATCGGTGCCTTCGAGCGTGTGCGGCGCCGTCGACCCAGCGGTCCACACCACCAGTGGTCCCCCGGACATGCCGGTGACGTCACCAGCGGCGTTGATCGAGTGGACGGTCGAGTAACCGGCACCAGGCAGCTCTTCGAGCTTCTCCTGGTCTCGCCAGAGACCGTCCTCACCGAAGCTGAGCAGCACACCGTTCCGGCTGATGTCGGCGACGCCCCGCCCAGGGGGCAACTCCACCGTCTCCGGCACACCCTCGTGCCACACCACGGCCGCCTCGTCTCCGGACGTCGCCAGCCAGTCACCATCTCCGTTGACGGACCCGACCGGGCGCTGACCGGCCGGCAGCGGAAGGTTCTGCCTGGTCCACTCACATCCCGTGTCCGCCTGCGCGGCGGGTGCCGCCACCGCACTCGTGACCAGCACCGCGGCACCCACCATCAAGCGCCATCCCCCAGCAACCACGTGCCACCCCTCTCTACGAGATCGACCGTTCGCCTGGAAGTGGCCGCCTCGGCACGAGGTGTTGCATGCAAAAAGGCGGCGTGGTGGGAGAACCCACCACGCCGCCTCGTAGGACCGTACTTACGCCTTGGCGACCGCGACCTTCACCTTGACGCCGTCACCGACCGAGCCCTCGGCGGTGCCCTCACCGAAGACGACCGACGAAGTCAGCGTCTCCGACTGCACGAACGCCAGGTGCGGCTCCACGGCGGAGCGCACCTCGTCCGGCAGCTCCAGCGTCAGCGTGATCCGGTCGGACACGTCGAGCTGAGCGTCCTTGCGGGCCTGCTGCACCACGCGCACCAGGTCCCGCGCGAGCCCCTCGGCCTCGAGCTCCGGCGTCACCACCGTGTCGAGCACGACGACACCGGCACCACCCGGCAGCGCGGCCGTGGCGGCGGGATCCGTTGCCACCAGGCGCTGTTCGTACTCGCCCTCGAACAGCTCGACGCCGGCGGCCACCACTCGACCGTCCACTTCGGACCAGTCGCCGGCCTTGACGGCCTTGATGACCTTCTGCACGTTCGGGCCGAGGCGGGGGCCGGCCGCACGGGCGTTCACGACCAGCTGGAACTGTCCGTAGGTGTCGACGTCGGTGGACAGCGACACCTCCTTGACGTTGACCTCGTCGCGCACGATCTCGGCGAAGTCCTCCAGCGAGCCGGCCACCGGCGAGGCGACCGTCAGGCGTGCCAGCGGCAGGCGCACGCGCAGCTTGTTGCCCTTGCGCAGCGACAACGCCGTCGAGCACACGTCGCGGACCTCGTCCATCGCCGCCACCAGCGCGTCGTCCGCCGGCACGTCCGACACCTTCGGGAAGTCCGTCAGGTGCACGGAACGGCCGCCGGTCAGCCCGCGCCACACGACCTCGGTCGTGTACGGCAGCAACGGCGCCGCCACGCGCGTGACGACCTCCAGCACGGTGTGCAGGGTGTCGATCGCGTCCTGCTCGCCGTCCCAGAACCGCTGCCGCGACCGGCGCACGTACCAGTTCGTCAGCACCTCCAGGTACTCGCGCACCAGCTGGCACGCACCGGAGATGTCGTAGACGTCCATCGCCGCCTGGACGTCGCGGACCAGGTCGTGCGTCTTCGCCAGCGCGTACCGGTCGAGCACGTTCTTCGAGTCGACGCGCCACGTGCCCTCCTTCCCGGCGGCGTTGGAGTACAACGCCAGGAAGTACCAGGAGTTCCACAGCGGCAGAACGGCCTGGCGCACCGCGTCGCGGATGCCGCGCTCGGTCACCACGAGGTCGCCGCCACGAAGGATCGGCGACGCCATGAGGAACCAGCGCATGGCGTCCGAGCCGTCGCGGTCGAAGACCTCGTTGACGTCCGGGTAGTTCTTCAGCGACTTGGACATCTTCTGGCCGTCGTCACCGAGCACGATCCCGTGCGCCACGCAGTCGCGGAACGCGGGCCGGTCGAACAACGCCGTCGCGAGCACGTGCAGCGTGTAGAACCAGCCACGCGTCTGCCCGTTGTACTCGACGATGAAGTTTCCGGGGTAGTGCTCCTCGAACCACTGGGCGTTCTCGAACGGGTAGTGCACCTGCGCGAACGACATCGAGCCCGACTCGAACCAGCAGTCGAGCACGTCCGGGATCCGGCGCATGGTCGACTGACCGGACGGGTCGTCCGGGTTCGGCCGCGTCAGCTCGTCGATGAACGGCCGGTGCAGGTTGTCCGGGCGCACGCCGAAGTCGCGCTCCAGCTCGTCCAGCGACCCGTACACGTCCGTGCGCGGGAACTCGGGGTTGTCCGAGGTCCACACGGGCAGCGGCGAGCCCCAGTACCGGTTGCGCGAGATGTTCCAGTCGCGCGCGTTCTCGAGCCACTTGCCGAACTGGCCGTCCTTGATGTGGCCGGGCACCCAGTTGATCTGCTGGTTGAGCTCGACCATCCGGTCCTTGAACTGCGTGACCGCGACGAACCACGCCGACAGCGCGCGCTGGATCAGCGGGTTCTGGCAGCGCCAGCAGTGCGGGTACGGGTGGTCGTAGGTCTCGTGGCGCAGCAGCAGGCCCGCGTCCTTGAGGTCGCGGATGATCAGCTTGTTCGCCTCGAAGACGTGCACGCCCTGGTACGGCGCGACCTCCGCGGTGAACTTGCCGTCCGGCCCGACCGGCACGACGACCTCGATGCCCGCCGCGTCCGTCACGACCTTGTCGTCCTCACCGAACGCCGGTGCGATGTGGACGATGCCCGTGCCGTCGTCGGTGGTGACGTAGTCGGCCGTGAGGACCTGGTGCGCGTTCTCGCGGCCCACGAAGAAGTCGAACGGCGGCAGGTACTTCTTGCCGACCAGGTCCGAGCCCTTGTGGCGGGCGACGACCTCGGGCTCCTCGCCCAGCTCACGCGCGTACGCCGCGACGCGGGCCTCGGCGAGCAGGTACTTGTCGCCGTCCGAGCCCACGACCGTCACGTAGTCGACGTCGGGGTGCACGGCCGCGGCCAGGTTGCTCGGCAGCGTCCACGGCGTGGTCGTCCAGACCAGGGCCTTCTCGCCGGACTCGAGGCGCAGCGCCACCGTGACGGCCGGGTCCTGCCGGTCGCGGTAGGCGTCGTCCATCTTGGTCTCGGTGTTGGACAGCGGCGTCTGGCACCGCCAGCAGTACCAGAGCACCCGGAAGCCCTCGTAGATCAAGCCCTTGTCCCACAAGGCCTTGAACGCCCACATGACGCTTTCCATGTAGTCGAGGTCGAGCGTCTTGTAGTCGTTGTCGAAGTCGACCCAGCGAGCCTGGCGCGTCACGTAGTCGCGCCACTGGTCCGTGTACTGCAACACGGACGTGCGGCACGCCTCGTTGAACTTCTCGATGCCGAGCTCGTCGATCTCGTGCTTCTGCGTGATGCCGAGCTGCTTCTCCGCCTCGTACTCGGCGGGCATGCCGTGCGTGTCCCAGCCGAACCGGCGCTCGACGTGCTTGCCGCGCATCGTCTGGTAGCGCGGCACCACGTCCTTGACGTAGCCGGTCAGCAGGTGCCCGTAGTGCGGCAGGCCGTTCGCGAACGGCGGGCCGTCGTAGAAGACGAACTCGTTCTCGCCGTGCTCACCGGCCGGGTTGCGGTCGATGCTCGCCTGGAAGGTCTCGTCGTCCTTCCAGTACCCGAGCACGCCCTGCTCAAGGTTCGGAAAGGACGGCTGTGCCGGGACCTCGTGCGCACCGGCCCTGGGGTAGGCCATCTCCACTGCTCCTCGCGTCACGCTGGACACGCGAGGACGACACGCCGATGTGGCTCGGCCTGCCGCGGTACCACCCCGCTTGCTCGCTTTTCACGGCGAGCCTCTCGTTCTTCGGCTGTGACGGGCCGGTCCCGTCCGGTTCTACTGAGGCTCGCGCCCGTTCTTCCGGAGGCTCCCCGGTGATGGCCGGATCGGTGCCTGTGAGTTACAGGGTAACCGGAGGCGCAAACCGTATGCTCGCCCGATGACGTTGACCATCGCGTTGTCGATCTTGCTGGCCGTGCTGTTCGTGGCGACAGGCGCGGGCAAGCTGTTCGGCGCGAAGGCGTCTCTCGAGGCACGGGACCACTTCCGGATGAACCCGGCGCTGTGGCGCACCATCGGCGCGCTGGAGTGGGCGGGCGCGGCCGGCCTGGTGGTCGGGCTGGTCAGCTGGGAGTGGGTCGCGCACGCGGCCACGGTCGGGCTCGGGCTGCTGATGGTCGGCGCCACCGTGACGCGGTTGCGGTACGACTCGAAGCCCAAGGGCGTCGTGGTGGACCTGGCGCTGCTGGCGTTGCTGATCATGCTGCTGTTCCTGGACCGGTGAAGTTCTCCCTCCTGGGCGCACCGGAGGTCCGTTCCGACGCGGGTGTCGTCGACGTGGGGCACGCGCGGCAGCTGAGCGTGCTGGCCGTGCTGCTGGTGGACGTCAACCAGGTCGTCGGCGTCGGCAAGCTGCTGGCGCGGGTGTGGGGTGACGCGCCGCCGCGGCAGGCGAAGGCCGCGCTCTACAGCTACGTGTCACGGTTGCGGGCGGCGTTGGACGTGCCGATCGTGCGCCGATCCGGCGGTTATGTGCTGGAAGCCGATCCCGCGTCCATCGACCTGCACAGGTTTCGCTCTCTCGTGGCACTCGGACGGCCGGACGAGGCTCTTTCGCTCGTGCGCGGCGAACCGTTCGCGGGGCTGCACGGCGCGTGGTTCGACTCGTTGCGTGAGGCGTTGGCCGGCGAGATGACGGCAGCCGAGCTCGACCACACCGACGCACGGCTGGCGTCGGGCGAGAACGCCTCCCTCGTCGCCGAACTCACCGCACGCACGTCCGAACGTCCACTGGACGAACGGCTCGCAGGGCAACTGATGCGTGCCCTGATCGGCGCCGACCGACGCGCCGACGCACTCGCCTACTACTCACGGCTGAGCGACCGGCTCGCCGACGAGCTGGGCCTCGACCCCGGCCCGGCGTTGCGCGACCTGCACGCCTCCCTGCGTCCTCAGTGGAATCCCCGCCAACTCCCCGCCGCACCACCAGATTTCGCCGGCATGACGGCCGAACTCGCGGCCCTCGACCTGGACGGGCCGATCGTGACGATCACGGGACCGGCCGGGGCGGGCAAGACGCGGCTGGCGTTGCACTGGGCCCACCGGCACGCCGCCGGCTACCCCGACGGCCAGCTGTTCGTGCACCTCGGCGACTCCGACCCGGCCGACGTCGTGCGGGAGTTCATCACGGCGTTGGGCACCGACAACATCCCACCGGAGCCACACGCCCAGACAGCGCTCTACCGCACGTTGCTCGCCGACCGCCAAATGCTGATCGTGCTCGACAACGCCGCCAACACCACACAGGTCGTGCCTCTGCTGCCGGGCACCCCACGCTGCCGAGTCGTCGTCACGAGCCGTGAACGCCTCCCAGGCCTCGTGACGGCTCACGGCGCCCGCCCGATCGTGCTCTGAGTAGAAGCACTCATGGCAGCGTCTCGCGCACCTCCGCAAGACTGGTTCCACAGACCATCTCTCTGGGGGGATCAGATGCGTGTCTTAGCTTTGACCTGCGCTCTTTTGGTTCTGGGGGCGGGCGCCGCCTCCGCCGACGAGCCGTCGAGGTTCGTGTTCGACGCCGAGGCGGGCGCCTTCCCGGTCACCGCCACCAGCGGCGACTGGAGCACCCCGCAGGCCGAGTTCATCGTCAGCCGACGGCCGTGGGACGACAACAACCTGCACGTGGACGTAGAGCAGGCAGGGACCTCGCACGTGGTCGAACTCTTCCGCCACGACGGCAGCCCGATCGAAGTGGGCACCTACACCGACCAGAAAGCCCTGGTCATCAGCAAGGGCCTCGGCTGCTACGACAACGCGGCCGACTTCACTATCGACCGCCTCGACCTCGACGAGCGGGGCATCGTCCTAGCACTCGACGGCTCGGTCGAGCACCGCTGCGGCACCGGCCCGGACAACGCGTTCCGCGCGAAGTTCCACTACGTGCGGGGTGCCTGATGCGCGCCGCCCTGCTCGCCGCGGCCCTGCTGGTCGCCACCGCCGCACCGGCCACCGCGGCCGACACCGACTACCTGATCTGGGACTCCGACCCCGGCGCGTGGCCCACCCAGGGCCGTTCGGGCACGTGGACGCCACCCGAACTCCTCGGCGTCCACGAGTACCCGGCGCCGGACAACTCGATCCGGATCTACGGCGAGTCCAACAGCGGGTGGGACTTCATCGAGATGAGGCTGTTCCGCCACGACGGTCAGCGCATCACCGAAGGCCACTACGAGGACCAGCGGGTCCTGGTCGTGAACAAGGGGTTCGGCTGGTACGACGACGCGGGCGACTTCGACGTCACGCACGTCGCCTACGACGCCGAGGGCCGGATCTCGGAGTTCGAGGGCAGCGTCGAGCACCACTACCAGGACAGGCCTGACAGCACGTTCCGGGCGAAGCTCAGCTACCGCCGCTGACGCCGGGATCGGTGGTCGTGGTCCGCCTGCGGAGCACGACCACACCGGCCGCCACCAGCACGAACAGCACAACGGCGAGCGGAACCGCCCAGCGTTCGAACAACGTCTCCGGGGGCGAGGCCTCGCGCACCGCGGCTCGCACCCTGTCGCGCGCGGCGGCGTTCTCGTCCAGCCGTTCCGGGACGACGATGACCGGCGCCTCGACCTCGCTGGTGCCCGCGAACCTGTCCGCACCGGCGGCCACCCCGACGATCGAGGTGGCGCCGCGCCGGCGGAGTTCCAGTGCGGCGCTGCGCACGTCCAGGTCGAACCCGTACGTGCCGGTCGGCATGGGAGAAGCACGCGGTTGGTGGAGGAACACCTGGTAGCCGTCCTCCGCGAGCTGCCGGGCGAGCGGCAGCCACACGCAGAGGGACTCGGTGCGATCAGGCGCGAGCAGCACCCCGCTGGGGCCGTCGCCGAACACCAGACCCGGCAACACGACCTGGTCCAAGGTGCGGAAGCTGACGGCGTTGCCGCGCAGATCCGCGGGAACGCACCGGTCCAGCTCCGTCCCCGGCTCAGCACGAACCGGTACGGCGACTGCCAGTGCGAACGAAGCGACGAGAAGAGCGCCCACCACCGGTCTCAACGTCATGAGACCTTCACAACGCGCCGAGCCGTCGCGGGTACGCGAATCGGGTCAGGCGGTACGGCTCCTGCGCACCAGCACCGCGTCAGGGGTGCACAAAGCGCAAGGCGTGAACTGCAACTGCCGTGCTTCCTGCACCGGGAGGCCCAGCGTGGGCCTCCCGGCAAGCCAGGAACACGAGCTCAGGTGGTACCGGGGCCGTTCGTCCAGCACCCGGACCTCGTCCACCAGATCGGCCACGACGAGCAGGTCCGCCGCGTCGGTGTCCTCTTCCGGTGGTTCCTCGTCAGCGGGCGGCGTGTCGGCTTCTGCCGTCACGACCACCCGTTGATCATCAGCTACAGCTTGTTGATCTACACTCTGCGCGTCGGCTGCGGGGTCCCCCGGTCGCCTCCGCCACCAGTCCCAAGCGAGGACCAGGGCGGCGAGCACGCTCGCGCCCACGGACGACCACGCCCAGATCGTGTTGGACGTGGTCAGCGCAGGCACGAGCAACCCGAGGGCAGCCAGCACCAGAAGTAGAACTACGAAGAGCACCTAGCGAACAGTAGTTCAGCCCGCTTCGGCGCGTGCGCCGAAGGAGTAGCCCTGGGAGCGGCCCTCGGACGGAGCGGCCGGGCCGCGGTCCTGGAGGTCGCGCAGGGACGACTCGAGCATCGTCTTCAGTCGCGTGCGGTACTCGCGCTCGAACGTCTGCAGCTTGTCGATCTGCTTCTCGAGCGTGTTCTTCTCCTGGGTGATGTTGCCCATCACCTCAGCGTGCTTGCGCTGCGCGTCACGGTCCAGCGCGGTGGCCTTCTCACGGGCCTGCCGCTCCAGCGTCTCGGAACGCGTCCGCGCGTCGTTGAGCATGGTCTCGGCACGCGTGCGCGCCTCGTTGACCATCGTGTCGGCCTTGGCGCGAGCCTCGGACAACAGCTGCTCGGACTTCGTGCGGGCCTCGGACAGCATGCCGTCCGCCTCGGCCTTGGCCTCGCCGGTCAGCCGGTCCGCCATCTCCTGGGCGAGACCCAGGACCTTCGCGGCCTGCACGTGGTGGTCTCCGCCACCACCGGGGGACGTCTGCTCCATGACCGACGGCGGCGGGACCGGCGCCAGGCGGCGCGGCTCCTCGACCGGCATGCGGGTCGTCATCGGGGCAGCAGAAGCCTTCGCACGCGCGTCGTCGAGGTCGGCACGCGACGTCTCGAGCTGCTGGTCGAGCTGCTCGACCTGCTGACGGAGGTCGTTGTTCTCCTCGATCAAGCGGGCCAGCTCGCCCTCAACCAGGTCGAGGAACGCGTCCACCTCGTCCTCGTTGTAGCCCCGCTTGCCAATCGGCGGCTTGCTGAATGCAACATTGTGCACGTCAGCGGGGGTCAACGGCATCGGATCACCTCTCGCACTCCTGGGCTGCGGTCATCCCACGGTTCCCCGTCACCTGGGATCTGCGAATCGCATCAGAATGATAACGACTAGCCACAGCACAATAATCGATAGGTCCAGCCCGACGCCTCCGATCCGCACAGTCGGGATCACCCGACGGAGCGCACGGACCGGTGGGTCGGTGACCGTGTAAACGGTTTCGAGCGTCACGGCTACGCCGCCCGCCGGGCGCCAATCCCTCGCGAACGTCCTCACCATCTCGACCACGACACGCGCGGTCAGGAACAGGGAGAACGCGAACAGGACGTAGAAGATGACGAGCAGGATGGGGGCCACGGGTCAACTCTAACCGTGGTTCCCGAACCCGCCCTCGGCCAGCTTCCTGCGGTCCTCCGCCGTGACGTCAACGTTCGGCGGTGAGAGAAGGAACACCCTGCTGGTGATCTTGTCCATGGAGCCGCGCAGAGCGAACGCGAGTCCGGCCGAGAAGTCGACGAGACGCTTCGCGTCGGCGTCGTCCATGTCGGTCAGGTTCAGGATCACCGGGGTGCCGTCCCGGTAGTGCTCCCCGATCGTGCGCGCCTCGCTGTAGTTGCGGGGATGAAGCGTCGTGATGCGCGCCAACGGGTTGCCTGCCGGTTCGGCGACCGGACGCAGCCTGCTCACGGGCTCGCGCTGCGGCTCGACCGCGAGTGCGCCGTGCACGGGTGCATCGGCGCTCCAGCGACGCGTGCTCGAGGGGCTGCCCCCGCGCCGCGTCTCCGGCTCGTAGTCGTCCGACTCGTCGATGTCGGCCCGGTACCCGGAGCCCTGGAGCTCCGGCCGGCCCGGTGTGAACACGCGATTGCGTCGCGGGTACGGGTCGTAGTCGTCTGCCTCGGCCGCGTACTCGGACCGGTAGTCGCCGTAGCGGCCCCGGTCGTCGTCGTAGCCGGGGTCGTCTGCGTACTCGGCGGGGACCATCCCGAAGTAGGCCTTCAGCTTGTGCAAAGCGCTCATTCCAGCCCCTCCTCGGCGGTTCCCCACTCTTAGGGACGGTGCGGACGGTCCCGAGGTTCCCGACAACCTACGGCGAGGTTAGTCGCCGGCTGCCGAGCAACGCCGTTCCGACACGCACACAGGTCGATCCGTGCGAGATGGCATCTTCCAGGTCACCGCTCATTCCCGCTGACACCTGGGTGGCAGTGGGATGATCATCACGTAGGCCTGATACCACCGAAGCCAACGCCTGAAACGCCTGCGAAGGCTTCATCGTCAGAGGCGCGACAGTCATCGCACCTCGGAGAATAAGATCACCCGAACGAGTGATCACGCCAGCGAGTTCGCCGACGTCCGCGATCGCCACCCCGCCGCGCGACACGTCCCCGTCGATGCTGACCTGCAGCAACACGTCGAGCGTCGTGCCCTTCGCGTGCGCGGCCTTCGCCAGCGCCTCGGCCAGCCGGACGCTGTCCACGGAGTCGACCTGGCCGGCCCACTCGACGACGGACCTGGCCTTGTTCCGCTGCAACCGCCCGACCATGTGCCAGCGCGCTTCGCCGAGGTGTCTCAACTGGTCGACCTTGGCGCCGGCCTCCTGGTCGCGGTTCTCCGCGAAGTTCCGCAGCCCGAGCTCGTAAAGGATCTCCACGTCGCTCGCGGGCCAGGTTTTCGTCACCGCGAGCAACATCACCTCCTCGCGAGGCCGGCCCGCCTTCTCGCACGCCGCCGCGATGCGTTCCTCGACCTCTTCGAGGTTGGCCTTCAGCTCGTCGCGCCGGTTCACGACTCCACCCAGACCACCGACGCGAGCCGCCCCGTGGGGGCCTGCCGCCGGTGGCTGAACAGGTCCTTCTCCTCGAACGTGCACCGCGGGTCCACGCCGATCTTCCCGACGCCCGCGCTCGCGAGCTGGTTCCACAGCCCCGCCCGGAGATCCAGCGCGGGCGTGCCCTTCCTGCTCTTGGACGCACTGCCGGGCAGGTGCTTCTCGACGTCCCGCTGCATCTCGGCGGGCACCTCGTAGCAGTCCCCGCACACCGCGGGCCCGAGCAGCACCTCGATCCGGTCGAGATCGGCGCCGAGCGCCATCATCGCCTTGAGCGCCTCGACGACCACTCCGACCCGTGCCCCGACGCGCCCGGCGTGCACGGCCCCGACCACGCCGGCCTCCTGGTCGCCGAGCAGGACCGGCACGCAGTCGGCCGTCAGCACGACGAGCCCGAGACCGGGCTGTTTCGTCACGACGGCGTCGGTGGCTTCGAGCGGCTCGCTCTGCGGCCCGTCGACGGTGGCCACGGTCCGCCCGTGCACCTGCTCCATCCAGACCAGCCGGTGGGGCGTCAGCCCGATCCCCTCGGCGAGTCTGCCCCGATTGGCCTCCACGGCCGCCAAGTCGTCCCCGACGTGGTCGCCGAGGTTGAACGAGTCGAAGGGCGCCTTGGACACGCCACCGGCGCGGGTGGTGACAACACGACGAATGCGCACGCCTACACCCTAGTTCGCGCGCCCCGCGGGCCCCGGCGGGACCACGCGCAGGCTCGCGCAGGGGTCCCCTCACATTGAACTGCTGTCCGAAAGTTGGACTGGGGTGTGAAGGTTAGGTAGTGAGGGCGCGGGCTCGGTAGTCGGCTGGACTGAGGTTGCCGAGCGTGGTG